>NZ_CP024628.1:307806-615613 GCF_024449095.1 Vibrio coralliilyticus | reverse complement strand
CGCCGATTATCTAGAGTATGTCATCGAGAAAGAAGGCGGTATTGGTGCATTTATTGCCGAGGCAGTACGAAACACCGATGTTCAAGTCCCGAGCAAAGCCTATTGGAAACGTGTACGTGAGATTTGTGACAAACACAATGTCATGTTGATCATCGACGATATTCCTAACGGTATGGGGCGTAGCGGTGAATGGTTTACTTATCAAGCTTACGATATAGAACCGGACATTTTATGTATTGGTAAAGGCTTTGGCGGAGGCCTGGTTCCAATTGCAGCTATGGTCACCAAAGACAAATACAACACCGCTGAGCAGATCTCTATGGGTCATTACACCCATGAGAAGAGTCCAATAGGTTGCGCCGCCGCTCTCGCGACCATGGAAGCTATTGAGCAAGAAGGTTTGCTGGAAAAAGTAAAAGACGATAGCAAATTTGTACGTAAAAAATTGCTGGAAATGAAAGAGAAATACCCAGTAATTGGAGACATTCGTGGCATTGGCCTGCTCTGGGGAATAGAGCTCGTTACCGATAAACAAACAAAACAGCGAGCGTACGATGAAGCAGAGTCAGTACTTTACCAATGCCTCAACAATGGGCTGAGCTTTAAAGTCTCCCAAGGTAATGTGATTCAGTTGAGTCCTCCACTGATCATTTCACGCCAACAACTGACCGAAGCACTAGCGATCTTTGAAGAAGCAATCGCTAATGTGTGTAATGAATACAACTATTGATAACAAGGTATCAATTATGACTAATTCACCAATCCAAGCCGTTATCTTTGACTGGGCTGGGACCATAGTAGATTTTGGTTCATTTGCTCCAACCAGTATTTTCGTTGAAGCCTTCAAACAAGGTTTCGATTTCGACATAAACCTTGCAGAAGCCCGAGAGCCGATGGGACTGGGTAAATGGGATCACATCCAAGCGGTAGGCCAGCTGCCATCTGTCGATAAACGCTGGAACGAACAATTTGGTCGTTCAATGAACAGTGACGATATTGACCGTATTTACGCAGCCTTTATGCCGCTGCAAAAAGCCAAAGTGGCCGACCACGCAGAACCAATTCTCAATGCCATTGAAGTGGTCGATAATCTAAAAGCTCAAGGTATCAAAATTGGATCCTGTTCAGGTTATCCTCGTGAAGTCATGGATGTGCTTATTCCTGTCGCAGCCGACTATGGCTACAAACCAGACTATGTCGTAGCAACGGATGACCTTCCTCAAGGTGGTCGCCCTGCCCCCTACATGGCACTAAAAAATGTTATCGAACTCAGTGTGACGGATGTTAAGGCATGCATCAAAGTTGATGACGCTGCCCCAGGAATTGACGAAGGGCACAATGCGGGTATGTGGACTGTTGGACTGCTACTATCCGGTAATGAAGCCGGGTTAACTTTCGAAGAATATCAATCTGCAGATGAAGATACGTTGAATCAAGCACGTGAGAAGGCCAAAGCAAAACTCATCAAAAGCGCCCCTCATTACCTCATCGATACGATTTCTGAGCTACCAGACGTGATTAAAGATGTCGAGCGCCGATTAGCAGCCGGAGAGCGCCCATAAACGGTGACAGCTACAGCGAGTATCAGCCAGCTACCACAAAGTAGCTGGCTGCTTTTTAAAACAAAAGCATCACTTGCAACTGAGACAAAAACTCTAAGGTTGTCATCATTCCCTCTTCTGTTAGCGTCCAGCAAAACAGAGTAAAGTTTGCTAGTAGTGTCACCCAAAATAGACTTTTAAAGCCTATATCACTGTATTTATGATGCAGAACAGACTGAGCCAACAACGCTCCGGGCCAGCCACCAAAAACATTGATGATATGAAAAGTGACCGATGGTACTCGCCAACCACCAGTATGAAGCGCATGTTTATCTAGTGCGTACACCATATATGCAATGGTACTTAGCGTAATGTAGAGAACAAAAGAAAGCGGTGGATAATCAAGCAGAAAAACACTCGCCACAAGAGTGCTGAAAAACCAAATGGCTATTGAAAGCGTAAAATTTAAGACTACCTGACGCTCTATATTAACAGCACGTATCCCTCCATGCGCATCCTTAGCTAAGCGAAATTGCACTCGTTCACTGATGCGAGGAGGATGACCATACGCTTCCAAATCAAATAGATGGAACTTAATCTGTGCTTCCTGATCATCAACCGAAATATATCCGTAGCCTTTACTATCATGCCACTCACTAATGGTGCCTTGAATAGCCATAATGATCCCTCACTTCCTTGAACGTCCTACTCAAGGATACCTAGCCCAACCAGTCTATTATTTATTTGCACTGCTACGAATAGTTTAGCCCATAAACAACAAGTTGCTTAATAACATTATAATAATGCTTCAAGTAACCCCAGTTTGGACTCAACATCATTACTGACAGTTTCTGACACTCCACTGCCATACACTCACTTTGAACTTAAAACAAAGTCAAAAGGAGTAACACAATGGAAAACGTTATTGAAATGGTTAGCTTTAAACTATTATCAGGTACAACACCGGATGAATTGGTAGAAGCAGCCAATCAAAGCCAGAAGTTCGTCGCCAATTTAAAAGGCTTTCAATATCGTTCCTTGAGCCATAACGAGGAGAACAACACATGGACAGATGTCGTGTATTGGGACTCAATGGAAGATGCTAAAGCCGCTGGTGAGCAGTTTGTTAACTGTGCTGACTGTCAACCTCTAATGGCACTGATTGACTCCGAATCGGTGAACATGCAACATCAGATTCTCCGAATGAGCGATCTAGCAGCTAAGTACCAGTAATATTGATTTAACGCCTCGCTAAGGAGAACATTTCGATGTTCTCCTTTTAATCAACAAGGAAAGAAATGAGTAAATCGGAAAGATTGTTTGAGCTACTAACCTTGCTGCGTTCAAAGCGCTATGCGGTGACAGCAGCAGAGTTAGCTCAGTCAATGGAAGTCAGTGAACGAACCATTTATCGTGACATTCAGTCGCTGATGAACTCCGGTGTCCCGATTCAGGGGGAAGCTGGTGTGGGCTATGTCCTACAAGCTGGTTCGCATTTACCTCCCTTAATGTTTTCTGAACGGGAAATGATGGCTCTCGAGCTAGGTATGAGGATGGTACGCGCTTGGTCCGACAGCGAACTCGCTGATGCTTCCACAACAGCGTCTACAAAAATTCTTTCCGTATTACCAGACAAACGAAAGCAACAAGTTGAAAGTTTCCCCATTCTAGTCCCAGATTTTTACACGCAAACAGAGTCTGCCCGACATGGACAAATGCTGCGCCATGCGATTGATGTAAAACTGAAAATAGATATTGATTACACCGCAGAAAGTGGCGCTAGAACGCAACGAAGGCTGCAACCACTTGGACAAATGTTCTGGGGAAAAGTGTGGACGCTGGTCGCGTGGTGTGAACTCAGAAATGCCTATCGACATTTCCGGTTAGATAGAATAGAAACACTGAGCATATTGGATCAACAGTTTGAAACTACAGCAGATAAATGCCTAGAGCATTACATCACGATATATGCTCCGAAGGACTAATCGACAGTTAAAAATGTCGGACAGATGTTGGTTGCCATTTTGCATCCATTCATGTCACACAACACATCAAACTCCACATGTTCAGTCACAAAAGGAGGTCCTTCATCACGGCTCATATCTCCAATATGAAAGAAAATGTGCTGAGTGGGTGAATTTTGTGACGATATCAAACCATAGCCATGTTTTGCATTCCATTTTACGATGACTCCTAACATGCGCTAACCCTCATTCATAATCTTGAAGATTGTACTGACAGGTATCGCAATAAGATCACCTTCAAGCCAATAATATTTCTTTCAATTCAAATAAAGAACTGACGGTGTGATTCGGGACAATGCCTTCCACGTCATCCAGTTTGGCACAATTCAACCAACAGGTTTCAATACCAAAGTTGATACCGCCTAAAATATCGGAATGTGGATTATCGCCCACCATCAGGATTTTACTTTTACATGGGCTGCCCATTTTCTCCAACGCATGAGTGAAAATACCCACATCTGGTTTAGCAATACCTACTTCTTCTGAAATGATCACATGCTCAAAATAATTGGTCATTCCGGTACGCTCTAAGCGGATCGCCTGTAGCTCAGTAAAACCATTAGTGATAATCCCCAGCTTCGCTTTTCCCTGTAACGCGTCCATTAGCTCTTTTGCCCCCGGCAGCAAGGTACAAATATCTGCCATTGCATCAAGAAACGCGCTGTTTAGCTCTGAGGTCGTCGTTTCAAGCTTTGCTGCCCACTCTTCAAAACGAGTGTGCTTCAATTCATGGGCGGAGATGGCACCGTTCTGATAATCAACCCACAGTGGCTTGTTCACTTTTTGGTAGTGGTTGTAGTCATCCTGTGTAAACTCAACCCCTTTACGAGAGAACATCAACTGCATCCCTTGAAAGGCATCGAAGTGGAACAGGGTTTCGTCAGCATCAAATAAGATCCAATCGTACTTCATTTTTCTCTCCTCAAAATTCGCTGCCAGTGTAGATTGTTTTCCTTAAGATGATAATCTACCAATCAAGAAACTTATTGTTTACTATTACTCAACCAATGCAAGCATACTCGTCCATACCTATTTTTGTTGCCGTCGTAGAGAGCGGAAGCTTCTCAACAGCGGCAGAGAAGCTCCATATAACAAAATCAGCCGTCAGCAAGCGAATTAACCAGCTAGAAGATGAACTGGGGATTCGATTGTTGAACCGCACGACTCGAAAGCTCAGCCTCACGGAAGCCGGACAACGCTACTATGATTACGTAGCTCAATCACTTAGCTTGGCCCAACAAGGGATTGATGCTGTAACAGAACTGCAAGGAAAGCCAACTGGGAAGCTAAAGATCACTGCTCCAATGTCTTTTGGTGTTCTGCATATTGCCCCTCTAGTGGCTGAGTTTTTGAATCTATATCCTGATCTAGAAATTGACTTGCAGCTTGAAGATCAGATGGTTGATCTCGTCCAAGGTGGTTTTGACCTGGGAATCAGAATCGGTCACTTACCTCTTTCCAACTTAGTTGCGAAAAGACTCGCAACATGTCGCAGCATCTTATGTGCCTCTCAGCAGTATCTCGATGCATTTGGAGAGCCCGAAAAACCCAGCGATCTTAGTCATCATAATTGTTTACGCTACGCCTATTTTCGTGGTGGAAGTGAATGGACATTTGAAAGTGCTGCAGGATCTTTCAGTGTGGTACCAAAAGGAAAATTAGTCGTCAATAACAGCGAAGCCATTCGACGCGCTTTACTTGAAGGGCTTGGCATCGGCCAACTGCCGACTTTCATTGTCGCTAAAGATATTGCCGCAGGTAACCTCAAACCTGTACTGTCAAACTATGACCTACCTATTCATGCCGTATATGCCGTATTCCCAGAAAGAAAACATCTACCACTGAAAGTTCGAGCTTTTGTTGACTTTATCGCCGAAAAATTTGGCTCCGATATCCCCTACTGGGACTCGATTTAAACAAGTGAACGTCATCACCATAAAAACGTGACTGTGTCCTCACTACCAAACTATCGGACAATTTCGAGGTCAATTTCATGATGTAAGACAAAAGTTAATCAACTTATCAAGACCACAATTAGACCAATCCCAACGCGATGAATCTAGAGGTTTTATGAAACGATTTTTCCCCTCGAGTGTGATGCTCACTCCTTTTGTCGTCAAATATTATTCTGAGCCAGAACAAGATGATAGTGACATTGATACTGATGATGACTCGAACGCCGTGTCTCAAACTGATGAGAAAGAATGCGACTCACTTCCGGTCTAAAGTATTTATTTTCATCTACCCTATGCAACGTCAGTTTGATAAGGAAATAAGTAATGAAGAAAATCGCAGTTATCCTCAGTGGCTCAGGTGTATTTGATGGCGCAGAAATTCATGAATCAGTTCTCGCCTTGCACGCGATTGAAAAGCAAGGAGCCAGTTGGCACTGCTTCGCTCCAGATATTGATCAGCTCCATGTGATTAATCACATCACCGGAGAAGAGATGCCGGAAAATCGAAATGTCTTGATCGAAGCGGCTCGTATCGCACGCGGTAATATTGAAGATGTGGCGAAACTAAATGCTGAGGAATTTGACGCACTCGTTCTGCCTGGTGGTTTTGGTGCCGCAAAAAACCTGACGGACTTTGCTATTAATGGCGCAGAATGCAGTATCAATACACATGTCGCTTCAGCGTGTCGAGCTTTCGCCCAAGCAAGAAAACCAGCCGGCTATCTGTGCATTGCACCAGCCATCATTCCGATGATTTACGGCAATGGCGTCAAGGGTACAATCGGCAATGATGAAGCCACTGCTTCTGCATTCAGTGCATTGGGAGGTGAACATATCAATTGTGAGGTGGGCGACATCGTCTTCGACGAAGAGCACAAAGTACTTTCAACACCTGCATATATGTTAGCGGGCAGTATTTCTCAGGCAGCCAGCGGCATCGATAGACTAGTGAGAAAACTAGTAGAAATTGCTTAATTTCCCGATTCGACACCACAGCTCTCTGCTCAATCAGAGGGCTATTTTTTCATTTTCACACAAAACCATCGCTGAACAACATTACGACGATCACGGTTCCTGTTGAATAAACGGTTGCGGTAACCCACTAATATTTAACATTATTATCAGGCAAACTCGGCCTCTCTGACCAAGCTCACAAATCTAGAGCATATATACCACTTTTGGGTAGGCAAATTGTTTGAGATCAAAATTACAAGGCCTCTGTATGTGCCAATCTATTTGTAGTTTTTATTCTAAATATATTCGGAGCAAGTCGATGACAAGTGCATTTTTTATCCCTACTGTAAACTTAATGGGTGCTGGCTGTTTAAAGGATGCAGCAGACAGTGTGCAGTCTCAGGGCTTCAAAAAAGGTCTTATCGTTACAGACAAGATTCTTAACCAAATCGGTGTAGTAAAGCAGGTTCAAGATCTGCTAACAGAACGCGACGTCCAAACTGTAGTGTTTGACGGCACTCAACCTAATCCAACAATAGGAAACGTAAACGACGGCCTGGCTCTACTCGCCGACAACGAATGTGATTTTGTTATTTCTCTAGGCGGCGGGTCTCCACATGATTGCGCAAAAGGAATTGCGCTTGTCGCTTCAAACGGTGGCAAGATCGGCGATTACGAAGGCGTTGATCAATCAGCCAAACCCATGTTACCTCTGATTGCAATCAACACCACTGCTGGAACGGCATCTGAAATGACCCGATTCTGCATCATTACTGATGAAGAACGCCACATTAAGATGGCTATTGTTGACAAGCACACCACTCCGCTAATTTCAGTCAATGATCCAGAACTGATGCTAGCAAAACCTGCATCATTGACAGCGGCAACAGGTATGGATGCCCTTACACACGCTATTGAAGCGTATGTTTCTATCGCTGCAACTCCTATCACCGACGCCGTCGCCATCAAAGCTATTGAGCTTATTCAGGCTCATCTGCGCACCGCTGTCGAAAACGGTGAAGATATCGAAGCTCGCGAACAAATGGCTTACGCGCAATTTATGGCCGGTATGGCGTTCAATAACGCTTCTCTGGGTTATGTCCACGCTATGGCTCATCAGCTGGGCGGCTTCTATGATCTACCACACGGGGTGTGTAACGCCATTCTGCTTCCACATGTACAACGATACAACGCGCAGGTGTGCCCTGAACGTTTACGTGATGTTGCGAAAGCGATGGGAGTAGATATTGAAGGTATGACAGCGGAGCAAGGCGCAGAAGCAGCAATCGATGCCATAGTGACACTGGCGAAAGATGTGGGCATTCCTGCGGGCATCAAAGAACTAGGTGCGAAATCAGAAGACATTCCGACACTCGCAGATAACGCACTGAAAGATGCGTGTGGCTTTACCAACCCGAAACAAGCAACTCACGAGGAAATTTCTTCCATCTTCGAAGCCGCTATGTAATTCCGTTTTTCTTTTCCTAACTCAAGCCTCTTTCGGGAGGCTTTTTTCATAGCAGCAATCTAGTAAGAACGAGTGATCAAGCCTAGTATCGAAGCATCGGTTTCGCCAAAATATAACGTCACTGACTTGGTTTTACCTTGAGCAAAGCTGCCGTCTTGCTCAATTTTAGTAGGGGTTAACGTACTTTCATTAATGAGTGAGGATTTCATTGAGAAGTTTACAAGGTGGGCTTCGCCCTAGACGCATTGTTCCAGGAATTCAGAAATGAAAATGCCAGTAACCTTAGTTACTGACATTGTGCTCAATCAATTAATACAAGTGGTTTAGTTTACTGTGATGAAGCGCTATCAGTCACAACAAAAGGCTCAAACTGATGCACGTTGATCAATTCATTCACACCTGCCATCTTAACCTCAGTGATCGTTAACTCTGCTGATTGTTCTGCACCTTGTGGAAGTTTCAAGCTGATCGAGCCTAATTTAAGCTCTCCTTCTTCTGTCACACCATGGAAGAGCTCACCAGGGGTATCACTTTTGGCGTAGAGCAATACGTACCCTTCATTCTCACCAGTCCAAACGATACCATTCTGGCTACCTTCGCTATCTAAAGGTTCAAACTTCCCGACCCCATCTACGTATGAGCCAGCTTCATCTATAGTCCCTTCAACGTTGAAAGCAATTTTAGCATTGAGTAGACCACTATGATTAGGCATGGTAAACGCGAACGTAGCAAAACTGTCTACATTCCCTGATGTATCTGCTGATGTTGTTATACCTTCAGAGGCAATGGCAAAGACTTGCTCAGTGAGCCCTTCAACCACCAGTGTTGATTCAGCTGTGTGGCCATTGTCACTACTCGCTACAACTTTTGCTGTACCGTAATCCAGCGCCTTTAACTTGATAGAAGACCCGTCTTGACTTACTGAAGAAATCTCTAAGATTGACTCATTACTTACCGACCAAGTGATTGGCCCTTCTTCGCCCGTGTTAACTGCTGAAATATCGTACGTCATGTTTTTCTCAGCATCCCATAACTCTTCAACATTTAAAGAAAGGTTTCCTTGTGACGCATCATCTGATGAACCAAGGTTACAGCCAACTAAACTCAAACAAACGGTGACTAGTGCGGCTTTGAACAAAGTGTTGTTATTTAGCATATTCATATTCTCGTATTGTGTTACTTATGCATATCGAGCTTGTTGTAAACAGACATAAAGTCTTTCATATCAATAACCTGAGCACCGCTATCATTAGGTATATCAACGAGATTGGCATTCCCTGCGTTCCAACGAATATGGTGCCAATATGGATCGCTAGGTGCGTTTGTGGAATGCATATAACGCTGTACCATTGCCAAATCAGCTAAGTTAATTTTAGTGTCACTAATAAATTCACCGGCTGTCGGATCGCCCGCAATATCCCCTTCAGGGTAGACTGCTTTAAACGCGATACGATCTTTAGTCATCATTGCATGTGTCGCAGTTTGCCCAGAGCCAGTGACGTCTAAACGGGTGATTTCAAATTCCGTGTAAGCGTCATCTTTACTTGCTTTACCTGTTGAAACTTCTGCATTAGTTGCAAACTTAACATTCACTACCTGCTCTGTTTCGCCTGTACCTGAAGAACAACCACCTTTCATGACACACTCTAGTACTACGGTCACCTCGACTTGAGCACCAGGCATAGGCTCTCCACTTTCATCGAACAGAGGTTCATACGTATACTGGGCCCCATCTTGGTCTACAACCTTGAAGCCTCCCTTGCCTTCGATAATCCCAGTATCGATATACACGCTATCGGTCACTTCAACCTTATCGTCTTCGATGGTCTGGGTATGCATGGTAAATTTAAGTTCGATTTGTTCAATGTCATCCAACGCTGACATATCAACTCCAAACTCGACCATTTCCCCTTCTTCAGCAAACGCAACATTGTCTTCATTAACAATATCCAACGCGTATACATTGTTCACCGCTTCCGTCACTTCTACAGTAATGGGGTTAGACCACTGTTCAGCAGATCGCACACGGATCTCGGTTTCACCCGGAGCAATGGCGGTCAAAACGGCTTTACGTGTGGTGGAGTCAACATCAAGCTTTGCTACGCTGTCATCGGCAACGATCCATTCCAAGTCTTTTTGATTGTTGATCTCAACTTCCGGTGATGCCTTAGCATAAATGGTTTCATAAGTGCCCGCTGGGAGTGACGTTTCTGTCTTGGTCAGCCACTCATTACCGCCATAATTGTCTGGATCGTCGTACTCTATTCTTATGTCGATCTTCTCAATGGTTTGAGGGGCTTCTTGGGCGAATCTAGTGCTAAAGTTAATGTAATCATCATAGTGATTCCATTTATCAGTGAAGTAACCTTCAGTGCCAACGGTATAGTCCCCATCCCCCTCTAGCTCATCAATATGCGGTGAATATGAACGGTGGGAAATCTTGTTGTTGTCAAAATCAATATCAAGAATTCTCAGGTAACCTTTACCACTCTTTTCACCACAGTTTTCTGGGTACACATCACTACAAGTTTCGTCGTCTTCATAAAGATTTTGATAATCGACAAGCACCTGATTTACCGGCAATCCATTGTCGTTAGTACGAACAATGTTATAAGCGCCGTTAGTTGGCGCAGGAGAAGAGTGACCATTGATCGTCAAAAAGATTTGATCTTCTTTGCTAATAAACTCGTCCCACATTTGAATCGGGTCATGAGTCAAAAAGCCTGAAAATACATTGTTAGTAAAGCCAATGTCTCCGTTTTCCCCTACCAGTCGATGGGTAACAAGAATCGTAGGGACATTCGGATGATCATCCAATACCTTACGTCCCCAGTCCAAATCTTCATCCGTCGGATCAATCACCATGTTGAGCACGATTATTTCCTGCTCATTTAACTGATATTTGAACGCTGTAGAAAGACCGTTTGGGGAACTTGCGATAAAGTTTGGCATATTCTCAAAGCGTTCAGGTCCATAATGTTTAAGATAATTCACTGCATTGACCAGCTCCCATGATGATGCCGATTTATCTACATCATGGTTACCTAACGTTGTGCTGTACGGGATATTTGCGTCATCAAGTATCGCCATTGCACCATTAGCATGATCCCATTCCCAGTCGTTTTGACCTTTTTGGACAATATCCCCCACATGGATGACAAACTGAATATTTTCATTATCAACATTCTCTGCGAGCCAGCGGGTTTGCTTCTCGTAAATTTCTGGGTAATTAAATGTCAAATATTGTGTATCAGGTAATATCGCTATTTTGATATTCTCGCCAAGATCGATACTTCCATCATCTCCCGTGGCAAAGGCTGTTTGCACAGACAAGCCTAAAAGAGATAAGACCAGCCCCTGCTTAGCCGTGTTTCTTGCGCCCATTATTTACATTACTCCTAGTTTTTATGGTATTTCCATTGAGGCGCTAGGTTATAAAATGACTTTATTACATTTTTAAAAAGGTAACATTTCAGTCGTATTTCATTTTTATTTAAAACCTTAAACTCGATCAACACAACAATCAAGCTATTGATAATAAAGTAAAAATAAAAAAGCACAACTAAATAAAGAACGAGCTATAATAATAAATAATCACATAAAAAATAGATAATTAACAAAGACAAATAACCAATAGTAATGATTTCAATTAAGATATAAAAAGCCAAAAGAAACATAACTCACTTAAATTAAACTGCATTTACAATAATTTGACTATTAATTATTTATAAGTAGCCATCACTATAGTTAACTTTAAGGAATATAATATATTTACATTATGATAGAAGAATGGATATCAAAGAAAAATATAAGATAGAATACCTTTTCAGCATTTAAATTAAAGCCTCAATATTGGTAATCCATCTTGGTAAATGTAGGTTGAACCAGTCGATATACTTGCAGAGTTGGGGCTTTTTACGCTTATAAAGAAGGTTGGTTACTTCAATGACCAGCCATGCTTTCGCAATAATAAGCTGTTTCAGCAACGCTTCTCGCGACATAGGCTGATGCACACTCAGATATGTATCAACAATACGTAACATATCGCTTTTATCCCCTAGCCCTTTAACCAAAGGTGCTAAGTCAATTGCTGGGCTACCCGTGCTAAAGCGTTCCCAATCGAATAATACCCATTCACCGTTTTCTCTTCTGCCCCAATTGCCGTCATTGGTATCACCAGACAGTAGAGTGGGGTTTTCAAATATCACGTCACTCTGTGAGTGTAACTTACCAAGAAATTTTTCATGCTCCGCAGTAAGAGAGAGCATAGCCAGCGATGTCTCCATCGCATTATCACTCCAACAGTGCGACTTAAGTTGCCAATCAGGACAGACTGGCGTTTGATGTATAGCGGCTATCTGCTTAAATGGTTCACTCGCATTAACCAACTCTTCCAGCGTTACCGAATGAGGCACATATTCGATGACAATCGAGTCCTCGTCGGCGGTGATAAGACGTGGTGACTTAACACCTTGTTGACTTAGAACCTCAGCGGCGCTTAGGTAGAAGCTTCTCTCAATAGCGTTTACCCCTTGTTTTCGAATGTATTGTTGTCCTTGCTTTTCAATCAAATGCACCTTAGCTGCGCCCATTTGCGCCATTTCTTGCTCTGTTTTCATGCATCCTCCACCATAGCCAATCTCAGTCAACACCATAAGCTAGCGGAGTTTTGGTGTGAAGAGAACAAAAAAAATGCCCTATAACTTGGTTACAGGGCATAAGCTAAGGTTATGATGCGGAGTTATGGCGCAGAGTCAACTTCAACAGGTAAGTAATGCTTAGGCTCCAGCTTTAGCCACTCCGGCAATACCGTCCCTATCGATATCGAAGACCAAGTACCAGAAAGAATGCCGATAAACATTGCAATCGCAAACCCTTCAAGCGCATTGCCCCCCATGATCCATAGTGCTGATACTGTGAGTAGCGTGGTGCCGGACGTAACCATGGTTCTGGAGAATGTTGCAATAACTGCTTGATCGTTTATCTCATCAGTAGGTGTAGTCTGTTTGGCCACTAGCAGTTCACGAATGCGGTCTGCAATAATGATAGAATCATTTAACGAGTAACCTAATATTGCCAGAATAGCGGCGAATACAGTTAAATTGAACTCCATCTGAGTAGCAGCAAAGAAACCCAGTACCAAGACTACATCATGAATAAGGGCCAGCAATGAGCCACTTGCCAATCGCCACTCAAAACGGAAGCACAGATAGCCCAGAATGCACATCATCGAGATCAGCAACGCCAATCCACCTTGGTCAACCAAATCCTGTCCGACCTGAGACCCTACCATGCTGTTACTCACTATATTCACTTGATGTGATAACCCAGACAATACTGATGGAATATCAGGTGTGCTTTCCCCTTCATCTGGGATTGGGTAACGAATTATCCAACGCCCCTCTTGATCAGAATGCGTCACAGACGTGAACTCTCCCAGCGAAGGCTGTAGAGCTTCGAGCAAATCGCTGTTGTTCAGGGTTTTATCTACCTGAACTTCTGTCACCATACCACCAGTGAAGTCTAGGCCCATATTTAAGCCTTTTACACCGAAGGCAATCAGTGAGATGGCCATCAATCCAACCGAAACAAAACTTGTGATATATCGGATTCGACGGATATTTTGTTTTAGATACTCAACCATAATTAAACCCTTACATCACGACGGCTATCGCGTCCCCAAACTAAATTAATAATTGCGCGTGAAGCGAAAACGCCACTGAACATACTAGTTAACAACCCGAGGCCTAACGTCAGAGCAAAACCTTGGATCGGACCGTTACCGATAGAGTAAAGGACCACCGCCGTGATCATAGTGGTAATATTGGCATCCAGAATGGTACTCAATGCACTGCCAAAACCTAAATCAATTGACTGAGCAAAAGTTCGCCCCTCTGCCAACTTATCTTTTATTCTTTCAAATATCAGAACATTCGTGTCCACCGCCATACCGACAGTCAATACAAGCCCTGCAATGCCCGGCAGTGTTAAAACCGCCCCCGGTAATAACGCGATTAGGCCCAGCAAGCTAATCATGTTGACGACAAGTGCCACATTGGCAACCCATCCTAAGCGTCGATACCAAAGCGACATAAAAATCAATGTCATCGCCATACCAAGCGCTAGTGCCGCAAAACCATTTTCAATGTTTTCGGCTCCGAGTGAGGCACCAATGGTACGTTCTTCAACGATAGTGACGGGCGCAGTTAGTGAACCAGCACGAAGCAGTAACGCTAAATTTTGAGCTTCATCCAAAGTACCTGCTCCAGTAATGCGGAACTGACTACCAAGTTGCGACTGAATAGTGGCAACACTGATGACCTTTTCACTGCGCTCGGTTTCGCCGTTAGCATTGGTCGTGTACTCACGGTATACCGTCGCCATTGGCTTACCAATGTGTTTGCCGGAAAAATCACTCATTGTTTTACCACCAGAGTGATCCAGTGAAATATTCACCTCGGAAAAGCCCATTTTGTCGACACCAGCGCGAGCATTAACGATGTGCTCCCCCGTTAAGACCGGACGTTTTGACAGCACTACATCACGGCCATCATTGTCCTTCAGAACAATGTCACCATAGGAAACTCCTTCAGATGGCGATTTTGCTTCATGAAACGCAAGTGTGGCTGTTGCACCTATGACATTCTTTGCTTGTGAAGGATCTTGCACCCCAGGTAGCTCGATCCGAATGCTGTGCTCTCCCTGTCGTTGTACCAGCGCCTCTGTAATCCCAAGCTCTTCGATACGATCGCGCATGATCTTAAGGTTTTGCTTTATCGTGACGGTTTGGAAATCTGATTTGTTCTGCGCTGTTGGTTTCACTGCTAAATAGTCAGAATGACGCTTAATCTCCCAACCCGAATAATTTTGATAGATATAGTTCGCAGACTGAGTTAACGCTTCTCCTGAGTTACTTTTCAGATCAAAACCATCCACGCCAACTTGGGCAAATTTAACCCCGCGAATATGCTCCCGACGCAACATATCTCGCATTTCATCCACAATGGTATTTCTTTGTTCTTCAAATGCTTTGTCTACATCTACATTAAGCAAGAATTGCACACCGCCTCGAAGATCCAGCCCAAGTTTAATTGGGCTAAAGCCCATGTCAGTCAACCACTTGGGTGCAACAGACACGTACGAAAAAGTAATCGAGTCTTGTTTACCTAACAAATCATTCAGCACTTCACGCGCTTGGGTTTGAGCGGTTTCGTTATCAAACACCAAAATGGTGGTGTTATCTTCCTGAGTAATCTCATTCGCGTGGATATTTCGTTGTTCCAAGTAGCGATTCAGTTGCAAGGGATTATCAAGAACTTCATTTTTTTGTGACGTCGTCACTTGAATGGAGGGCAGCTCCCCATACCAAGTTGGGATGGCACTGAGTGCAAGAACGACCACTGTTACAAGCAGCACAACATATTGCCATGCCGAGTAACGGTTCATCACTCTCGCATGTTTTTTATTAGGTGTATTTTTCTTCATATATTTATCTTTTACATGCAATACCTAGTCACGGCTGTAGCCTGATAGGTATAGAAAGTCGTCTGAACCTCAAAGAGGTCAGTCTTAAACTTGTTGATAGAATCTGAAGTGGGACAACAGTGACGTATCGTCCATTTATGCAGCGAATTTACGCTACATTAAGCGCCATCAACAGATTACAGGAAGGCGTTCAAGCGAACTGGCTATTGAGTGCAACGTACAGGGCATTGGACTCTTTCCAGCCCGAGATACGGTGGTTTGAGGAAAACGAATGTGTAACCCAATAGCCTTGACTGGCTAAGGGGTAAAGATAAAGCGAATGAAGAGGAAGCTGTGCTTGACCGGAATAATGGCCATCACTGGCCCCAGGCGCTTCTCTTTCCTCAGTGTGGCGATCAGATAAGCTCCAACGACTGAGTGGGAGAATCGCCACCACATCAACACCAACTTCAGACTGAGATATGGGTTGTTGGGGCGTATCTTCCTGCTGGGACTCTTCAAACAGAGTCTGATAGCCCGCTTGGCACTGAGGTAAGATCTGGGTCGTATGGCGGCTTAAGCGTGCGCTTGCATCATTTTCTGCTTGCGTGAAATACGCCATTGCCTGCGTTGGAAGAACCATCGCAAGCAATAAAAACCAGAAAAAGTGGATAAAACGTTGAGCCATTCACAACACCAATACAAAAAGACAGCTGGATGTTAAGTCCAAGCCTATCTATAAACAACTAAAATTATCTAAAAGCTAATATTCCACATTTGAACAGTAAACAATGTCAGATAAAACCAGTAAAAACCTGAGTCTTCACTGGCTATCGATAGAAGATCTCTCCCGACTGCACATCGAGGTAAACTTTGTTGGCTTGCTTAATTCCTCCACAATAGACAAAGTACACGTCCCTTTGCTCAAACGTCAGTGACCGAATCCAACCACTGGTTTCTTCAAAATCTTCAGGCACACAGGTCTTCTCCTTGAGTAGTTGATCGGTTTTCTGTACAAACATCTCAAAGTGAAGTTTAAAGTCATCAGATTCTTCTATGTAACTGCTGACTGTTTCTACACGTTCTTCTTTAGTAATGGTTGGCGCTACTTCTAGTAAGGCTTCCATTGGCACCCATTCGGCCACTTCTTCCCCTCCTTCCTCGTAAACATAATAAGGAGAGATACGCCCCCACCCATTTTTCTTCTCCAGAATATGCAGTTTGTCGCCACGGTAAACAACGCTTTCCACGAACGCTTCATATTGGGGATATTCTCTAACGCCGAGTTTCGCGGGGCTAACGTAAAAATCTGTCACTTCTGGCTTAGGCGGTGGTGCTTTCTCTTCTTTCACTGGCGGGGGCGGCGGCTCCTTATTCGCCTCCATCATCGCCGCTGCTGCTTCTGCATCTTGCTGCGGCTTTAAGTAGAAGATGTAGTAGCCACCACCAGCACAAGCTATACCGAGTAACAGCAAAACAACCATGATTATCTTTTTCATATTGAGTCAGCGTCTTTTCTATACTTAAGCCATCTTTCATGAACAATATAGCTAATATGAAATGGCACGGGCTATATGTCACTGTAACGGCATTTATATTGATCACTTTACCAATTAAAGGTTTTGGTGAGCATTGCCGTGCAGATACGTGGAATAAAGCCCTCAAATCTCAGCAAAAAGTTGAAGACTGGTATAATACCAAAGCCGAACGTTTCAATCAGTTACTCAAGCTACACCACCAACAGACATTTCTACACAAAGCCTTCTCTGAACAAGAGATCACCAGTTTTTGGAAACCGGAAAAGCACGCTTTACATTACAAGATGAATCAGCAGATACGTGCTGCCAACACGGTGGTCCAATCACTCAATCAAGAAGTGGATGCACTCACTAGTGAATCTGCCATCATTGATAACGCAATCTCAATGTGGGAAGGTATTCACCGCCACTGTAAAGTTGCCCAGTACAAGCTTAATAGCTTTTCTAGCCTGACATACATACAGCTTAATCAGACGTTAAGAAATGACACTCAAATCTTGCTTAGAAAAATAGAGCGGGTCCGACGTATTTATCAGCAAGAAATCGAGGCCCTGGAAAAGAACAAACCATAAACCCCAATCTCCACATTTTGCTAGCGATGCAGTTGCTGTTCGATGGCAATAGCTAAAGCGACAGTCGCTCCCACCATCGGATTATTACCCATTCCAATAAAACCCATCATCGCAACGTGAGCTGGCACAGAAGAGCTGCCTGCAAACTGAGCATCGGCATGCATTCTTCCCATGGTATCTGTCATCCCATAGGACGCAGGGCCGGCGGCAACATTGTCAGGATGCAAGGTTCGCCCAGTGCCACCTCCTGACGCCACTGAAAAATAGTGTTTACCTAATGCGTTACATTCTGACTTGTAGATACCTGCGACCGGATGCTGAAATCGCGTTGGATTGGTTGAATTCCCTGTAATACTGACATCGACTGATTCTTTATGCATGATAGCAACGCCTTCACGTACCTCATCAGCACCGTAACACAAGATATCGCCTCGTGCGCCTCCAGAGAACCGCTTGCGTTCGACTTCGATCAGTTGATTGGTCTGGTAATCAAATTCTGTTCGAATATAGGTAAAACCATTAATGCGCGAAATAAGATATGCCGCATCTTTACCCAAGCCATTTAAAATGACCTTAAGAGGTATTTGACGAGACTTGTTGGCATTAAGCGCTATTTTAATCGCCCCTTCAGCAGCAGCGAACGACTCATGACCAGCCAGAAATGCAAAGCATTGGGTTTCTTCACTAAGCAAACGAGCAGCAAGAGCCCCGTGGCCTAAACCGACTTCTCGCTGCGCGGCCACACTGCCCAGTTTACAATATGCCTGCAAGCCTTCACCGATGATATTCGCCGCATCTACTGCAGTCTGAGCTTTTCGATTAATGGCGAGTGCAGAGCCCAACGTATAAGCATCACAGGCATTGTCAAAGGCTATGGGCTGAGTCTCCAGTACTACTTTTTTAGGATCAATACCGAAACTCATACAGTATTCATGAGCTTGCTCGATAGTGGATAAGTTCATCTCTTGGAGTAATTGAGTCATTGATTCATTCATAACGGCAGCCTCCTACGCATTACGGGGGTTGATGACTGTACTGGCTTCGTCAAATCGGCCATAGCAGCCCGTTGCGCGCACCATTGCTTCATTCGCATCCATACCTTGATCAAGGTCCGCCATCATCTTGCCCAAGTTCAAATATTGATACCCTATCACTTCGCTGAATTCATCTAAGGCAAGCTTGGTCACATAGCCTTCTGTTAACTCCATATAACGTACGCCTTTTGCTATGGTTGAATAACTCGTTCCTACCTGGCTGCGTTGTGATTTCCCTAAGTCTTCGAGTGCTGCACCAATTTCTAACCCTCCTTCAGAGAAAGCCGACTGTGTCCGCCCGTAAACAAACTGTAGAAAGATTTCGCGCATCGCTACATTAATGGCATCGCAGACTAAATCAGTATTCAGTGCCTCCAAAATGGTTTTACCTGTGAGGATTTCCGCCGCCATTGAGGCAGAGTGAGTCATGCCCGAGCATCCAATAGTCTCAATCAAGGCTTCTTCGATAACACCTTGCTTCACATTGAGCGTAAGCTTTGCTGCACCTTGTTGTGGAGCACAAGTCCCAACTCCGTGGCTCAAGCCCGAAATAGCGATGACTTCTTTTGGACGTATCATTTGGCCTTCAACAGGGATAGGTGAAGAAGGGTGTAATTCTCCACGCTGAATCGGACACATGGATTCAATTTCACAAGAGTATTGCATGGTGTTTTCCTCTTATCGGAAAACAAGTGGAAGTGGGTCGTGGATTTTCACTACTACAGAACCAACAACCTGATTTGATCAGATTACCTTTCGACGAATCACTTGTTTTCGTATTCTGTAGGAGTCATCAGCCACAGTGGCGGTTAAATAGGTGGAACCCCATCACCTGCGTAATTAGAGTAGATCCAAGTCGCACATAATAACAAGACCTCTTTTAGAACGATTATGTATTAAAAGAAACTACGTTAGATCAACTCAAACCATCATAAAAAGAAAGACTGCATTAAATGCAGTCTTTAGAATTATACGCATCGCTTACTTGAAACCGTCACAGGCGCGTCTTTAATCCCTGCATAAAATACAATGATTTCAGCGGGCTCATTACCTTCGTTACGACCATAATGACAAGTGTTAACCACTTCAACTAGTGAATCTCCCGCCTTCATTTCTAACACCTTTTTGCCCTTTACCTCATCTTGAGTAATGACTGTTAACTGACCTTTAGTCAAAACACCAGCGTTGATTGCAGGGTGCTCATGCAAAGGAAGCTGTGCCTTAGGTGGAATAGTAATTTTCAGGACGGTGATTTCCGGTATGCCTTGGCCGTAGCTTGGGAGTTCAGAACCTTCCCAGCTTCGAGAAGATTTCGCTAACTGTTCCACTTTAGGTGTCATTTTATCACCTAAACTTTGCTCTTCATTAGCAAACGACTGACCTGATAAAGAAACGGTAAGGCATGCCGCTATAAATAGTCTGTTCATCATATATCCTGTAGTTCTGTTATTTGAATGGTTGTGAATTTAAAGTGGTATTAAATTTAAAAAATAAATGTATTTACAACCACTATACCTGTCAAACCTCTAAGATAAATCTTACTAATATTTAATTTAAATTAACTTAGATTGTCAGTTAAAGTAAAATAATAATTAATACTTACTCATCGTAACGGAGAGTTGAAAATCATATAAATGACAACACCTTTAAAAAACATTAATATCACTAATAGAAATTATTCAGCATTGCTACTCTCAGTTTATTTAAATAAATCAAATTATGATTTAGGATTAATTAACCACTTACTGATGGAAAATCCATTAAATGATAATGGTAAATCGATATAGGATAAGGGCGACAATAAAGGTGGGATATGTTCAGTGAGATAAAACGGCCTGAAGCAAAACAGAGGAAAGCTTCAGGCCTTTGTGGTTAATCTTTCAATTTATCGCATTTCGCTGCACAGATGAAATCGTTACGGTGCAGGCCTTGGATTGAGTGGCTCCACCATGTAATAGTTACTTTACCCCATTCCAATAGTATCGAAGGGTGGTGAAACTCATCTTCAGCCAATTCGGCAATCTTATTAGCAAATGCCCACGCTAACTTAAAGTTCTTAAATTTGTATTCCTTCTCTAGCTGAGGAATACCATCTCGCTCTATTAGCATCCAATCGTTAAGCTCTGTAAGCAGCAATCTTTGCTCTTCTTTGTTCAGTGCAATCGCATCACTGCTGCAGGCTTCACATCGTAATTCATTAAGCATGGGTGATTTCCTTTGGTTCAAATAGCGGAGGTAGCAATCCCGCGTTCATTGCCTGATGTACATGAGACATCAGATCCGTTTTACTTAGCTTGTATAACTGCCTAATATCTTCGAGCAGAAAATATATTGGTTGCATAATATCAATGCGATATGGCGTCCTCAGTACAGTATGAAGATCAAACCCTTCTCTCAACGGGCGCTCGTCATCTAAGGCATACAGTGTTTCTCCAGGAGACGATAAAATCCCTCCCCCATAAATTTTGCATTCTTGGCCTTCTTTCACCAAACCAAACTCTACAGTAAACCAGTAAAGCCTAGCTAAATACACCCGTTCTTTACTTGTCGCGTCTTTACCAAGTTGACCGTAAATATGCGTGAACTCAGCAAATTCCGGATTAGTGAGCATTGCACAATGGCCAAAAATTTCATGAAAGAAATCGGGTTCTTGTAAGTAGTCAAACTCTTCACGTGAGCGTAAGAAGGTGGCCACCGGAAATTTCTTATTTGCCAGTAGAGCGAAAAAACGATCAAAGTTTATCAATGCAGGAACAGGCTCGACTTGCCACCCGGTTTCTCTTTGTAAGACTTGATTAATTTCAGGCAGTTGAGGGACTCTATCGAGCGGTAGATTGAGTAACTCAAGACCACGAAGATATTCCTTACAAGCACGCTGATTAACTAAATCTAACTGACGTGAGACAAGATCATGCCAGATCTGATCTTCTTCGCTGCTCCAGTCGACAAATCCTTGTTTATTAACAGGTTTAGATACGTACTGAGTCATCACATTTCCTTTTAACAACTCTTTTACATTAAGCCTATCCCCTCACGAAATCGGTGACAATTCGTCCACTTACATCACCGCCACGACCACTGTAACATTTATTTTACATTTTCATTTTTTTTGCTTATTTATCAGCGATATGTTTATTGGCGGATTGTTTGACATTGGCTATTTTTGCAACAAAACTTAGCCATAGTTATGGAAAAGTGTGTAAGACGAGGAAGTCATGTCCACTCAAAAGTCAGTTGAGCCACTCCCACTTTGGGAGCCTAGCCAAGAAAGAATGGCCGCATCCAATCTGTATCAATTTATCCAGCATATCAACATGCAGGGAGAGGCCATTGAAAATTATAGTGATTTACACCGATGGTCTGTAGAAAATAAAAAACATTTCTGGATGGAGATTTGGCACTTTTGCGATGTAATCGGATTCAAAGGTGATTGCATTCATGGCGAAGGAATAGCGCGTTGGGAAAAGTTCTTATCCAATCGCGACACTATCTGGTTCCCACAGTCTCAGCTAAACTACGCTGAAAACCTTCTCTCCTATGCATTTCAAGAGCCTGAAGGCGTGGCTATCTGGTTTAAAAATGAGCGCGGCCAAAGCCGTAAGCTCACTTGGCAACAACTGTGCGATCAGGTGTCTATTGTTCAGCAATGGTTAAAACAAAACGGTGTAGAAAAAGGTGACGTGGTCGCCGGATACCTACCCCATATGCCAGAAACGGTCGTCGCTATGCTTGCGACAACCAGTTTAGGCGCCATATGGACATCCACTTCCCCTGATTTTGGGGTGGAGAGTGTCAAAGAAAGATTTGGACAGGTTCAACCTAAGATTTTGTTTTGCTGCAACGGTTATAGCTTCAACGGTAAAACATTCAACATGGATGAAAAAAACAACCAAATTGTGAAGGCTATATCCAGCATTCAAAACACCTGTCACATTGATTATTTGCAGATTGGGCAAGAAGGACCTCACAGCAATGAAAAGTTTTCTGACTGGGAGTCGATTTTAGCCAGCTACATCCCTCGTGGAGTGCGATACCAACGCGTCGGATTCAATGACCCACTGTTTGTCCTCTACTCCTCCGGCACAACCGGCAAGCCTAAGTGTATCGTCCATTCCGTCGGTGGCACGATACTTAACCATTTGAAAGAGCATCAACTACATTGTGATATTCAGCCAAGTGATCGCGTGTTTTATTACACTACCTGTGGTTGGATGATGTGGAACTGGCACGTTTCAGCCCTCGCTAGTGGTGCGACTCTCGTCATTTTCGACGGCAGCCCTATGTATCCAATGCCAAGTGTTTTATGGGAATTGGCCGAAGAAGCACAAGTCAGTTTATTTGGCACATCAGCTAAGTATCTCGAAGCACTGCAAAAAGCAGAGTTCAACCCGAGTCATTACTACCGCCTAGAAAGCCTTAAAACTCTTTGTTCAACTGGTTCCGTACTCTACCCACAGCAGTATGACTACGTCTATAGCTGCATCAAGGCAGATGTTCACTTGGCTTCTATCTCCGGTGGCACTGATATTTGTGGCTGTTTTGTTCTCGGAAACCCAATTTCTCCGGTATATCGCGGTGAATGTCAGGCGGCGGGACTGGGGTTAGATGTCCGAGTATTCAATGAGCGAGGACAGCCCGTCGAGAATCAGCGCGGTGAACTCGTTTGTCTTAACAGCTTCCCGAATCAACCCGTCGGCTTTTGGCATGACAATGGTGAACGCTACCACAACGCTTATTGGGATAAGTACCACAACACATGGCACCATGGTGATGATGTGGAAATAACAGACAACGGGGGAATGGTTTTCTATGGCCGTAGTGATGCCACCCTCAACCCCGGGGGCGTTCGGATAGGCACAGCGGAGATCTACCAGCAGGTTAACCAGCTTGAAGAAGTCAAGGATTCTATCGCTGTTGGTCGGGTCACAGACGGTGATGAGAAAGTGGTGCTGTTCGTTCAGTTAAATGACAACCGTACACTTAACGATGAACTCATTTCAACCATCAAGTTACAGCTAAAAACTCAATGCTCACCTAGGCATGTACCCGCTGAAATCTACCCCATTAGCGAAGTACCAAAAACCAAATCTGGTAAGTTAGTGGAGCTGGCCGTCAAACAGGTCTTACACAGTAAAGAAGTCCTGAACAAAGGGGCAATAGCTAACCCTCACGTATTGGATGAAATTGCTCAATACGCGACTCAAGCGGTGTCTTAAACAAAAAGCCCGAACAACAATCGTTCGGGCTTACAAAATTTTGAAGTTGGCGTTATTTCTTTGCTATCGCCATCAGTACTGTCAACTTACCTTGCGGCGTGTCTATACTAAACGGCGTTGTGACTTCGACCTCATCAAACCCAACACTGCTCAATACCTGCAAAACATGTGTTGGGGTCATTCCACCTTCTTCGTCTTTCTCAGATAACCAGTCCCAGTGAACAAAGTGGTTTCCTTTATTAAGCAAGCTATAGACAATATCGACAATATCAGAGTAGTTAGGTAGAAAACTGCAAACAGACGATGCGACAACGAGATCAAACTGATTGCGAAACGCTGGATGCATTGCGACCAAACCACGAGACAAGTAGTCAACAACAGGTTCAACATTATTCAGCTCTTTCATGTCCAGTTGCTCAATCATGGCTTCTGAACTGTCTAGCGCGACAATATCTTTCGCGAGAGGAGAAAGTTTCTGGCTTAGTAATCCTGTACCACAACCAAAATCGAGAATACGCTTCCCTTGGACATCGACAATTTCTTGCAGAGAGTCGAATGCTTTCTGTGCATACAAGACTGCTGAAGGTTCGCTTTCCCACTCTGCTGCGTAATCATCCCAATTTGTAGCCATCATGATCTCCCTGTTACCTCATTCATTTGGCGTCCAGTAAGAGTATCAAAACTGCATAAAATTCATAGCTTTTGCCACCAGAAAACAGACAAGCGTAATGTATTCTTATAACATTAGCTTATATAAACACCAATGACGTGAATTACTCAGATGAACCTATCGCAGATTGAAGCCTTTTGTACTGTTGCTGATACTGGGTCAGTATCCGAGGCCGCCAGGCAACTCGAATGCAATCGCACCAAGCTGAGCATGTCCATTAAAGCACTTGAAAAAGACCTTAATATTGAACTATTTGTGCGTACAGGTAATCATGTATCTCTATCTGAGGCTGGCAAAGCCATCTATAAAGATTGCCAGAATTTACTGGTAACGGTTTCCCGTATTCGTCAGACCTGCGCGCAAGTTTCAGGCGAATTCAACGCCGAGGTCTGGATAGCACGTGATGACTCACTACCAGACGACATGTGGCAAGAACTTTCTCACCGATTGAACAATAAGTTTCCAGCGACCTCATTCAACATTGTGCTGGCATCCAGTGGAGATTTAGCCAATTTAGTCACGACACAGCAAGTCGACTTTGCCTTTGGTATCGACTACGAGCGTATTGACGATCCACACATCAGCTATCACCCTTTAGGTAAAATAAGGCTGATGTCTGTCTGTAAGGCCGATCATCGTCTTAGCCAACTTCGACGTGTTTCAGACGAAGAGCTTCGCAACGCAAATCAAGCGGTGATGGTGTATTTGAATGAAAAAGATAATCCAGAATTGCAACCTTTTTCTCTGCGCCATATTGGCTTTTCCAGCTTTGATTACATACTCAAAACCATTCTTACAGAAGACGCCTGGGGAGTGCTCCCTGAACCCCTCATACGCCATCACTTGCGCAAGCAAGAACTGGCGGTCATTAAACATACCTATGGCCTGACTCAAGAGGACTACTGCATGTTTACCGCCGCAGGCATGGCAGAACACCCCGGCATGTCCTGGTTAGCTGACAAACTTAACGAATATCTGTTTGATTTTTAACTGCCGCCTCGATTTAAAAACCAAGCCCTAGCTTTAAAATGATAGATTCCGTTTACAACACGACAGTCAGTGCCAATTTAACTGACACCAGAAATGACAACTAATCCATTGATTTAAAAGCACTTTAATTTAAAGCAAAGAACATTGTCTATTTTAAAGTCAGATCGAGTTTGTCAAATTCTCTCAGTATGAGAAGAATAAAGGTATGTATAGCGAAGAGAAAACTCTATGTGTGCCAGGACAAGCTTAAATGAAAAACGAATACTGACTTTCTCAGCCCTTTTAGCTTCAGGCTTTGCAGTAGGCGGATTGGTACTCGGGCTGCTTGTTGGTTCATTAGTCATTGTCTTTGATGGGGTTTATTCTTCAGTTAGTCTGCTGCTAACTTTATTGTCGCTCGCTGTATCTAAGTACATTCAAAGCCCATCCCGGAGTCACTTCCCCTTTGGTAAAGCAGTCTTAGAGCCTGTTGTTATCGCAACTAAAGGTAGTGTCATCCTTCTTATTGTTGCGTACTCACTTTATTCTGCCATTATCGCAGTGTTCAATGGTGGACGTGAAGTCGATGCCTCTATCGCTACCTTGTTTGGTGTAGTCAATGTTCTAGGCTGTGGTTACGCGTGGTGGCACATTGCTCAAAAGTCCAAGCGTTTTTCATCTGGTTTAATCGAAGCGGAAGTCAAACAATGGCAAATGGACACATTATTAAGTGTTGCCGTCACTTTAGGCTTTATAGCTGCATGGGTAGTTGCCTTATCTCCACTTGCTGAATATTCGGTTTACGCTGATCCTATGATGATGATTCTGATGTCATTTTACTTTATCAAAGTACCCTATGAGATGCTTAAAGAAGCGGTTCGTGAACTCCTGATGATGCCTCCTAGTGATGAGATCTGTGACGCAGTTGATCAAGGTGTATCGGCACTGGTTAAAGAAGTAAAACAACAAATTGAGTTAACGGCTGTCACTAAAGTGGGTCGTGAGCTTAGAGTGAACCTTGATGTCCATTCAACAGAGAAACAGGTGGCTATCGCAGATATTGAGAAAACACGTCGCATTTTGAAAGATAAACTCTCTAAGCTACCGCTCGACCTCAGACTTAATTTGCATATTGCGGGTTAATTAACCCATTGTTAAAACATTAGAAATCTCCCTCTGAAGAGGGAGATTTTGTTATTAATCCTACCAAATGCGCCAGCTCGTTCTATTATTATGTATATAATTTCATAAAAGACATCTCCAATCTCAAAATGGAGAGGCAGTAACACGAGCACATCAAGGTTGGCGCCTATGAAGAACCCGTTTACGTCATTACTGGCAGACAAACAGCCAAAGAAAGCATTACCACAACGTGATGACAGCATTAAAACCAGCATTTTAGATCTGCTATCTGATGGTATGGTGATATTTGATGGCCAAGTAGGCTCCAATGCCATTTTCTATGCCAACCCTGCTTTTCTCAAATACTACCAACTCCCTTCTAACCAAGTCATTGGCCGTAATATCATTGAGTTTTTCTCACATTATCTCAGTGACGATCATATCGCTGGTCTTCATAGCGCAGTCCATGCAGCCACATCCCACACCAGTGAAATTTGTATCAATCAAGAAAAAAAGCAAGGTTGGCTACGTATCAACTTGGAAGCAATGAGAAAAAAAGGAGGCGGTAACCACTACCTCATTCTCAGCCAAACTGACATCAGCCAAATGAAACAAGTTCGTCAAGAGCTCAAAAAGTCCAATCGTAAACTTCAACAGTTGGTCTCTAACCAAAATCAGCGTATCAATGAGCAAGAAGTCCAAATGGGGGTCATGTTCGAACAGGCCGTCGATAATATGCTGCTGCTCAACTCTGAATTGAGAATACTCGACGTCAATGACTCGGCACTCTCTCTTTTTGAGCATGACAAAACCGCTCTGCTCGGCTTGAACCTCACCTCGCTCCTTTATGAGTTTTCAGAAAACAGCATCGAAAGTAAGCTTTCCAGTGTGGAAATGTACCAAGAAGTGCCACTAGATGACGTCATAAAAGTCAATCGAACTAATGACGTTCTCAGCATGCTCGGTTCTGTTCGATACATAACAATGAAATCGCAAAAGTACATCGTTTTGGTTTTACGTGACATCAGTAAAGAGCAAATAGCTCAGAATGAACTCAGAAAAAGCCAAAGTGAGCTTGAGGAGGTAGTAAGGAGCCTAAATTTAGCAACTCAAGCTGGGGGGATAGGAATATGGAGCTGGGACTTTAAAAGCAATGAGCTCTCATGGGATGAACGTATGTACGAGATATATGGCGTAGACCCTGACAACTGTAAGAACAACTACGCTATGTGGCAAGAACGAGTATTAGAAGAAGATGTATACAGCGCGGAGGAAGCCCTTAACAAAGCCCGAGAAAACCTCACTCAATTTAACTCTGAATTCAGAATACAATTACCTGACGGGAATATACGCTGGGTTAAAGCCGCTGCAGATGTTCTCTTTGATCAGGATGGAACCACCCCTATTGGTATGGGTGGTGTTAACATTGACATCACGAAAGAAAAAAAGGCACAAGCTAACCTCAGGCAAGAAAGTGAAATCGCATTAGCCGCCAGTGAAGCAAAATCTATGTTCCTAGCGAACATGAGTCATGAAATACGAACTCCGATGAACGGTGTTGTCGGAATGTTGAGCCTTTTGAGTGAGTCAGAGCTTAACGGTGAGCAAAAAAGTATGGTCACCACCATCAAAGATTCCGCTCTTACCCTACTTCATATTATTAACGACATTCTAGATTTTTCTAAGATAGAAGCTGGTCAAATGTCTTTGGAAAGTGTCCCTGTTGAGCTGCAAAAACTCATCGAAAGGACACTAGATGTTCTCTGCTTACAGGCAAACAATAAGGGAATTGAGCTTTATCTCACCTATGATGCCAGCCTACCGAAAGTCATCATGAGTGATAGTGTTAGGCTCAGTCAGGTGTTACTCAACCTAGTTGGTAATGCCGTCAAATTCACCGATAGCACGGATGAAATGAAAGGTAAGGTGTGGGTGTCTGCAACTCTTAACCAGCATGAAATCGCGCCCTACGTCGAAATCATCATTGAAGACAATGGAATTGGTATGACTGAGGAGCAGGTTGAAAAACTATTCAAAGCCTTTAGTCAGGCAGACACCAGTACTACTCGACTCTATGGTGGAACGGGGTTAGGCCTCTCTATCACCCGCTCCCTATTAGAAATGATGGGAGGCGATATCAAGGTAGACAGCAGGTTTGGTGTGGGTAGCCGGTTCTCTGTTGAACTCCCTTTCATAGAAGTAGAAGAAAGCCCTCAAGACCCAACGCCAAACTATGTTAATGGCTCCAGAATCCTTTTCGTCACCAATGATCAAAACATTTCTACCTTCTGTGATATCAATCTTGCAAACTTTCGTTGTAAAACCAATTGCGTTGCCACCATTCAAAGAGCGATTTCCGTACTCGACTACGCAAGTAATGCCGGTGCGACCATCGATCTCATTATCATTGGCCCTGATCTCTATCATTATTACGAAGAAAAACCACTGTCTGAGTTCAGATCTCCTCTGCTGGATAAACAAAAATTCATCTTTCTGACTCGTAATCCAACCGCAGAATCCGGCTTAACCAAACCTAACAGCTATGTAATGCCATATACGCCTTTTAAGCCAAGCGAGCTCACTACCGCTATCGGTGTCATGCGAGGCCTTATCAGTTGTGAAAAAAACATCAAACAACTTGAGAATGACACCAGTAAAGGCATTCCCAAAAGCAAAACAGGCATCATTTTAGTTGTCGATGATCAACCCACCAACCGAGATGTTATTCAAAGACAGCTCAGTCACCTCGGTTACCAATGTGAAATGGCCGTGCATGGACAAGAAGCCCTCCACAAGTGGAAGCATGGACAATTTGATTTGATATTGACGGATTGCCACATGCCGGTAATGGATGGTTATGAACTGGCGAATCAAATCAGGAACATAGAACGTCAAGACAAGAATCGAGGCCATACGCCAATCGTCGCCATTACCGCCAACGCGATGGTTGAGGCTTCGGAGCAATGTATCGCATCAGGGATGGACGATTATTTGACCAAACCAGTTGAGCTAAAAACTCTCGATCAAGCAATAGAGAACTGGATGAAGCTCTCCCCTATCCCACTGGGGGATAAATCTGCCAATCAACCTGAGACTGCGCCAGAAAATACCGAAATCCCCGTAGAAAAATCAGAGCAAGCCCCTATCAGTATGTCTACTTTGGAGCAGCTTTTAGGCACTAAAGAGATAGCGGTTGTTGGCCCTTTACTAGAAGGCTACTGGGAGTCCGTTAATGAAGATATAGAAAAAGTAGAGCTTGCAGTGACTGAGCAAAGCGATAAAGAACTTCAACAAATTGCCCATGCTGCAAAGGGAGCCGCCCGCTCTGCGGGAGCTGATGAACTCGCCAATACATTTGAGATCTTACAAAAAACCGCACATCAAAAAAACTGGTTAGAACTATCGAACACTTTAAACGACGCCAAAGCAGAACTGATACGCTTAAAGAACTACCTAATTGAGCATTCAATCATCGAAGATACGGAAGTGATTTATGAGTAACTATGACCCAGCCGATTTTACGATTCTTATCGTTGAAGATCACAAGTTCTCTCGCCAAACGCTCGTAGGGATGCTAGTGAGAGGTGGTTACGAAAACTTACTCTGCGCTAAAGACGGCATGCAAGCCATGAAAAAATGCGCAGAGAACAAAATTGATTTAATTATCACAGACATCAACATGCCCAATATTAATGGACTGGAGTTGATTAAAACCATAAGAACCAACCAAGCCCAAATTGCCTGTGACACACGAATTATCGCTGTCACAACCCTGTCTGATACCTCCACTATTTCAGCTTGTATGGCGATGGAAGTCGATGCTTTTCTAGTCAAACCCATCAATATAAAGTCGGCACAAGAAAAAATTCAAAGTGCAATATCAGAACCTAAGCGTTTATATCAACAACACTTTTACCAAGAGGTCGACACCCACATTGACTTAACTCCTCAAGAAAATCCGCAAGAAACAACACAGCGTATCCGGTCTATAGACAGTCGTGTACGCGAACTGTCACAGCTTTCGGAACTCAAAGAAGGTATGACCCTAGTTTATGATATTAATGCCGTCTCGGGTGGTTGCTTGCTTCGGGCTGGCACTGTGCTCAACAAAAAGCTCATTTTACGCTTATTTGAGCTCAGTAAAATTGTTGATACAAATAGCATCGTGGTTAGAGAAGACAAAACACAGATGGCTGTCTAAGCCACTTTCTCAGATTAAGAATCAAACTGAGAACACCTCAAACTTTCCAATATTGAGAGACAAATTAGGGTTCAATTCTAGCATCCAACATATTCAATCAGTAAACATATCATTGATTTAAAACAAAAATAATCAGATGAACTGGAATAGCCAGTTATTGGTTCGATATTTGCAGAACTCGTATAATTCGAGCAACGCTACTCTCACATAGTTACAAGGAGAGGTTTATGACAACATTCGAACCTAGAACATTTACCATTCTTGTTGTAGAAGACAATAACTTGTCTCGCAAATCACTCATAGGCATGCTGTTTAAAAGTGGTTACGAAAACATTCTGAGCGCAGCAGACGGCCAAAGTGCAATAGAAAAAATAGCACAAAGCCATATTGATTTAGTCATCACAGATATCAATATGCCTCATATTAACGGATTAGAATTGATTAAAGCTATTCGTATGGGGAATACTAAAACCCCGCCAGAAACCAGTATTATCGCTGTTACAGCGCTCTCGGACACCAAAACAATATCAACCTGCATGCGTTTCGAAATCGACGCATTTCTGTCAAAACCGATCAAAGTCAAAGACACCCGAGAGCAAATCGAGCAAGCGATCACCGCACACTCAGAATTGTATCAACAGCATCAATACCATGATGTCGTAACCGACATTAATCGAGAGTCCTCGAATGCGACAACACCTCATGCTACAACGAATTCCAACCAATTTATTACACTCGCGAGCCTGGCTGAGCTACAAGCAGGAATGACGTTAGCAGGCGATATATTTGCAAATAATGGCGGGTGTTTATTGAAAGCGGGAACATTACTCGATAGCCGCCTAGTGAATCGGCTCAAAGAGCTCAGCTTAATCATTGACAAGCACCCAATTCGAGTTCAATTGGAAGATATGCAACCGGAAGGTGTCTGAATCTAGCAGACATCTATCCACTCGCAAAACCCTACTAACAGGACTGCTTTTTTTGTTGCACCAGAAAAAAACCATCAGTATATTCAATCGCGATTTGACGATTATCAATTAGTATCACTCATATGACTAACCAATGTAACTTAGCAAACCAGCGAGCATTCTCAACAACAGATGCTGAAATCGCACTAGAAACTGCATTTGCTCTCCAAGCAAAAGCACTTTCTCACCCTGCCCGCGTTAGAATTCTTAAGATTTTAGTAACATTGGATAACCTTGGAGGCTGCCTAAACTGTGATCTGGTATCGCAGTTAGAACTGGCACAATCAACCGTATCTGAGCATTTACGTATTCTAAAACAAGCTGAGTTTATTATTGCAGAGCCGAATCCCCCTAAGGTGTGTTATAGAATCAATCGCCATGCTATCGCAGATTTTGAGCATGTATTTAATCATCTCTTTAATTGAATGCCTTAGCGATTAAGCGCTCAGCTCATGCAAACTTTTCATACTGATCATCAATCGGGCGCTACCGACTTCTTTTCTTTCTGCGTTCTGCACAACGTACTAGCACAGCGCGTTTTTCCTCATCCGTATAAGAGCGCCACTCCAATATCTCATTGAGCGTTCGAAAACACCCTAAGCAAATGTCATCACCATCAAGGCAGCAATTTCTCACACAAGGGATGGGCACCTTTTCAACGACAGTCTTCATCTTCACCCTCTCATGTTAACACTAGCGGTTGAAGATAGAGCTGTCGAATAGAAGCGTTTTAGGCACAAAAAAGAGAGCCTCAGCTCTCTTTCTCCTCGTCTTTCTTTGGCGGGAACCTCTCTTCATAGAGTTCCATAAAGTCTTTTCTGATTTCCTGCTCTAGATGAGTCGCCTTATCAGTCGGGCAAAAAATCATGAAATGAACCACTTGCTCCCCTGTCGCGCCGCTATTGATATGAATATGAGGTTCTGCCCCCGGCAAATCAACACCAGCGTGCTTCTCGATCATGGCGTTATAACGTGTTGCAACATCGCTGAAATAATGGCAATGCTCTTCGATTTTCTCGATCATTATCGGCACTAGTGGGTACAAATTGACAAACTCAGCCAAAACAATCGAAAAATTATGATAAACATAACGTTTCATGAAGTTGAGGTTTTTCACCGGATAAGTAAAAAACATACTATTGGGGAGGGTCGCGGTTTTCCCCGTGTAGTGGTACTGGCCATGGTGGAGGTCGATTTCCTGAATGACAGTAGCCATCATGTTGTGCTCAATCACTTCACCACAAAGCTTACCAACTTCAATCCAATCACCAACTCGAAATGAACGAGAACTGGCTCTTTGAATCGAGCCGGTAAAACATAAAATAATTTCTTTAGATGCCACAACTATCGCCACGGCAATCGCCGTTACCGAAAGAGCGAATTCATTGATCTCAGACTTCCACAGAATGAAAAGTAGCAGAACGGTCACGGCAAATGCACCATTCTTGGTGCGTGACATCCAGTTACGTTGTTTCTCAGACACAAAGGCAACATCGCCACGTATCTTCGATAAAATGATGCGGCGGATTACGACTACACATACCATAATCAGCGCTGTGAAAATGAATTTATGAGTCAGAAGAAAATCGATGACAACTTGCACTTTCTCCATTCTCGGCTCCTGTTTTTGTTATATAAGAAAGGGGCAAACGCCCCTCATACAAATCTATACATGCTCAATAATAACTTCCCATACTTGTTGAGAAGGATCCAGTTTACATTGCTATAAATACAGGCTATGTGCTGTGAGACACTATTTAAAACGCGCAGAGGTGATAAATTCACCAAAGGTTTCACACCAAACTATCACCGTATTATATTCTGCTAAACTCACATCACTCGGTAAATCGAGAGTAAAACGGTCAAATGTCTTCACGTCACCGACTTTCACCATGGTCTGTTTTTGTTGATTAAAGTCAGCTTCGGTTTCGACAAACTGTGGCGATAAATAAAGCTTATAATCCGGCCCCGGAGCTAATTCACCAACAAAAGCGATTTTGTCCTGACTGATAGACACTGATCCTTCGCCCCAATGCAAAAAATCACTGTCTTTCCTATCACGCTGGAAGGTCGCCGTATAAACGGCATTGTTAGTGACATTCTCTACTGAGCTCATCGAAGGCGAATCAGGCTGGATGAGTATAGGTAAGGCATAGATGCCAATTGCAAAACCAACACCACCACACATAAGATGTGTAAACAGTAAAAAAATCCTTTTCATCCCTGAAACCTCTGTTTATCGAGCATACTCTAATAAATGTACACGATAATCAATGAGATAACAGGAATATATCAAGATTTTATCTATAGCTCAGTGCGGTTCTTTCTGACAAGGTCATAATGACTTTAACAGCCTGCTCCATAGCCTCAATACTGATAAACTCATGAATTCCATGAAAATTATAGCCACCAGTGAAGAGATTAGGACAAGGTAACCCCATGAATGATAACCTTGCACCGTCGGTACCACCGCGAATTGGCTTAACGTTTGGTTCGATATCACAGGCGATCATCGCTTGTTTTGCTAGCTCTATGATATGAGGGTGCGGCTCAACCATCTCCTTCATATTGAAGTAGCTGTCTGTCAGTTTAAGCTCTACTCGACCTTTGGTTAGCGTTTCATTGAGCTCGTTCACTTTGCTCTGCATAAAAGCCTTGCGTTGCTCAAGTCCATCACGTTCAAAATCCCGAATGATATAACCTAACTCGCAACGTGCAACGGTCATTTCCGCAGATTTCAAATGGTAGAAGCCTTGATATCCTTCCGTTGCCTCTGGCGTTTCATCAGTAGGCATCAACAACTGGAACTGAGCTGCAATGTTCATGGCATTCACCATTTTATTTTTTGCCGTTCCTGGGTGTACGTTGACACCATGGCAAATGACATCGGCACTGGCTGCGTTAAAGTTCTCATACTCCAGTTCACCGGCAGGACCACCATCAATCGTATATGCCCATTGCGCGCCGAATTTCTTCACATCAAACAAGTCTGCTCCACGACCAATTTCTTCATCTGGTGTAAACCCAATACAAATATCACCATGTGGAATACTTGGGTTCGCTTGCAATTCAGCGATAGCGGAAATAATTTCAGCGATGCCCGCTTTGTTATCCGCACCGAGAAGCGTTGTACCATCTGTGGTGATAAGGTTATGCCCATGAAGTCGGTGCAGCTCGGGGTACTGAATAGGAGAAAGCACTTCATCCCCCTTACCAAGTGCAATATCCCCCCCCTGATAATCCTCAACAATCTGAGGCTTGACATTTTTTCCTGACGCATCAGGTGCGGTATCCATATGAGCGACAAAACCTATCGCAGGGACATCATAATCGACATTACTTGGCAGTTTCGCCATCAAATACCCATTTTCATCAAGCGAAACATCACTTAACCCCAGTTCTATTAACTCTTGTTGCAAAAACTGGGCGAACGTTCTCTGTCCTTCACTACTTGGACATTTGGAACTTGAAGGATTGGATTGTGTGTTAAAAGTTACGTAGCGCAAAAAACGTTGAATCAGCTCATTCATAGCGGTATCTCTTATTATTGTTGGAAATCTCCCAGACGGGATGCTCCCATCCTACGCCTACAACAAATCGAAACGTTGCTATAAATCAGTTTTGGCTCAAATAGATAAGTAAAGCCCAGCTTCATAAACTGGGCTTTGTACTTCTTTTATAGATTTTAGAATCTAGCGATGGGTTAAAGCAGAATGAAAATCCCCGCTAGGCATGCACTCATTAGGTTCGCCAGTGTACCAGCAAGTACTGCTTTTATGCCTAAATTAGCCACTTCAGAGCGGCGCTCTGGCGCAATCACACCAATAGAGCCAAGCTGAATAGCAATCGAACCTATGTTGGCAAAGCCACACAGTGCAAATGTGACGATCACTTGGGTGTGTTCAGAGAGTAGCGCTTTGTGCTCGACAAAGTCGATGAAAGCCACAAACTCATTCATGACAATTTTCTGGCCAATGTAAGAGCCCGCCATCAGCATTTCATTTGCCGGCACGCCAATCACCCATGCCAGAGGAGAAAACAGGTAACCAAACAGCGTTTGCAGCGTCAATCCGCTAAAGCCCGCCACGTCACCCAAACTTTCCAGGCCCGTGTTGACCATGGCAATCACGCTCACGAACGCAATCAACATGGTACCGACAGCAACGGCGACCTTCATACCATTCATTGCACCACTTGCTAGGGCATCAATCACATTGCTGTCTTGCGCTTTGTCCATCTCAATATCAGATTGGTCGCTTGGTGTTTCACGCTCAGGCACAATGATCTTTGCCATCATCAAACTACCCGGCGCGGCCATAAAGCTCGCGGCAATTAAGTACTTCAGCTCAACGCCCAACCCAGCATATCCACCCAGCACACTACCGGCTACAGAAGCCATACCACCGGCCATCACAGCGAACAGTTCAGAGCGAGTCATACGCGAAAGGAAAGGTCGAACAAGAAGTGGAGACTCACCTTGAGATAGGAAGATGTTACCGGTAGCAACCAAAGACTCAGCTTTACTCGTCCCTAGGAACTTTTGGATACCACCACCGATAAACTCGATAACCTTTTGCATAATACCAAGGTAATAAAGTGCAGAAATTAGCGCACTAAAGAAAATAATGATAGGAAGAACACGAACCGCAAAGATAAATCCTGTATTGGCTAAATCACCAAATAAGAACCCAATGCCTTCATCAGCAAAGCCTAATAGACTAGAAACACCATTACTTAAACTGGTGAGTGCGGTTTGTCCCCAAGGGAAGTACAAGACTAAAGCGGCAAAACCGACCTGAAGTAACAAAGCGCGAGAGACTGTTTTCCAGTTGATTGCTTTGCGACTCTCTGACAACAACACAGCACACAATAATAGTGTCGCAACACCGATTAATCCGAATAGGACATTCATTAAAGATAACCTCTACAAGCATTGAAAAATAGCTGGTCCGGTCCGTGGGGTCATTCACCATTCCATGTGACGGCTTGTATTGGTAGAGCTGTCGCTCTTAACCGGGCGGTAAGTATAGCGAACATAATGAGAGATTCATCACATATTTTCACGCAAACGTTCAAGCGCTCAATCTATAAGCAATACTTTCACCCCTGATAAGATTGACCAGGGAAACTAGGAGCAAGTGTATAAATTGTGCATTTTGTTGCTATGAAATAATGAACCAAGATCACAATAACTAATATGTAACCAAATTCATTTACGCAAAAAGTTTGGCAATTCACGATTTGCCATCTAGGTTTATAAAAGTATCAACTAACGTACTAGTGGCAAAAGAATTCTCTAACAACGTCAGCAAGCTAATAACGCAAACACAACTGCATATTGCCCCACCGTTTGGTGGGGCTATTTTATTTGGAGCAATTTAGAGCGCTGATTGGGAACTTCATGCTAAGCAGTAACTCAATTAGAGCTAGATTTATGCCACTAGCGGTATAGAATAATCGCCCCTTTAACAGATGCCAGAGATCACCATGCAACGCGATTACACCCTCTCATCCCTACAAGCTACCCCAAGAGAAGAGCTGGAAGAACTGAGTCTACGAATGATCCACCGCCTGATCGCAGAAGAATCGATGACGGAGCTGTTTACGTTCGATGCCGATGAGACGGAATCCAAAGACAAACTGCAAGAGGCGCAGTTTGATGCCATGTTAAGGATGAGTGCGATCGCTCTGAGTGAACTGCCAGCCCTTTTCAGCGAATCAGACAATCAACAGCAAAACACGCTACGCATGCAACGTTTACTGCTTTGGCATTTCTATTCGGTTTCGTTTCACCTTGAACAGGCAATACCTCTTGAAGTCCATTGTCAACATGTGGAAGTGCTGCTTAAACAAGCCCCAACCAACGCATTAGAGTGGGTCACAACGTTAACCGACTTACTGCGCCAATACGCGGCCATTAGCCAAAGTCGCTAATTCGAACTCGGTAGAACTGCGATCGCCCAACCTCACATCATTGTGAGAATCGCCACTCGGATACTGAGTGTGAAAGGTAAGCAAAAACCAGACTAAGGTATGTCAGTGCTGCTTCACAGCCGCTGAAAAGGCCGGGATGTCCCGGCCTGATTATTTTAATCGTTAGTGAGAACGACACGAGCATTCTGTTTTTGAATTGGGCGGTTGTTGTTACCCATCACCATCTGCATTTGTTTTGCCTGTTCCGTCGTTAAGGTTTGCGCAGATTTAAGCACAAACCAGCGTACGCCTTCAGAACAAGGTGGCGTCGTCAGAGAGCCATTAAAGCGGTAGTACTCTCCCGTTGCAGGCAACATATCTTTTACCGCAAACGGCGTTTGTAGCCTCACGGTTTGACCGGGTTCAGGCATGGTCGCCGTCAACTGTGTGATCTGGTTGTTTTCCCCTGGTGCTGCGTTATACATCACAGCAACAACCGCTAGGTTGCCATCTTTATCCGCATTGACAAAGTGCGCTTCCAAGGGAAAGTGTTGACCACGAATATGGTTTTCTGAAGGCGTATGGAAGTGGAACTGCGCCAGATTAAACTCAACTCCATCTACTGTCACGGCGTTATTCCCCTCAACAACCGCTTGAAGTGTATGTCCGTTATTCGTCAGCCCAGTCACCATCCCCTGATATTCAATGTTGAGTGGCATCAGCTCCGCGTCAACTACATCCTTGATATCAATCGGGCTTTGGTTTTTGCCAGTGGCACACTCTTTGGCAACATCTCCCCAATGTTCAGGCCCTTTATCCCCTTTGTAACCCCATTCCGAGGCCTGAACCGTTCCCGCCATCGCAATCATCAAACTTGCGGCAATCAATGTGTTTTTCATGTTATTTCCTTATTATCGTCACCAACGGAAGATCGGCCACCATCATAAGTCGATGACCAAATTCATGAGTAGTAGGAAAACTTTGATTACCTGCGAATTTTGGAACCGGATACAAAAAAGTGAAAGTTTCTTTTTTGTCAATTTCACTGGAGGCTGTCGGTGTTTGACTAACATTGCCAGTTTGATCTTGCCCTACAAAAAAGGCGACAGTTTAACCTGTCGCCTTTTACTATTCAGAATCTAGATTCCATTATTCCCAGTCGAGAATCACTTTACCTGATTGGCCGCTACGCATTGCGTCAAAGCCTTTCTGGAAGTCATCAACCTTAAAGTGGTGAGTGATGATTGGCGTCAAGTCTAAGCCCGATTGAATCAATGATGCCATCTTGTACCAAGTTTCGAACATCTCGCGGCCGTAGATACCTTTAATCACCAGACCTTTGAAGATCACTTGGTTCCAGTCGATACCCATGTCTGATGGCGGAATACCTAGCAGTGCAATTCGGCCGCCGTGGTTCATTGTCTTCAGCATGGTGCTGAATGCTGCCTGAACACCCGACATTTCAAGGCCAACATCAAAGCCTTCCGTCATACCCAGCTCTTCCATTACGTCTTCAAGCTTCTGTTCCGCAACGTTAACTGCACGGGTCACGCCCATTTTACGTGCAAGATCAAGACGGTATTCGTTCACGTCTGTAATCACAACGTGACGAGCACCTACATGCTTAGCGACTGCCGCCGCCATGATACCGATTGGGCCAGCACCTGTGATCAGTACGTCTTCACCCACAAGGTCGAAAGACAGTGCCGTGTGTACAGCATTGCCGAAAGGGTCAAAGATTGATGCTAGATCGTCTGAGATACCTTCAGGGATCTTGAACGCGTTAAACGCTGGAATCACTAGGTATTCAGCGAATGCACCTTCACGGTTTACACCCACACCAATGGTATTACGACACAGGTGAGTGCGGCCGCCACGACAGTTACGACAGTGACCACAAGTGATGTGACCTTCGCCAGAGACACGGTCACCGATTTCAAATCCGCGAACTTCCTGACCAATGGCAACCACTTCACCCACGTATTCATGACCAACGACCATAGGAACAGGAATCGTGTTCTGAGACCACTCATCCCAGTTGTAGATATGAACGTCTGTACCACAAATCGCGGTTTTCTTAATTTTGATCAGAATGTCGTTATGGCCAACTTTCGGTTTTTCAACCTCAGTCATCCAGATGCCTTCTTCAGGCTTTAACTTAGATAGCGCTTTAATTTTCATTACTTAATGATCTCCATGTCACGACCCACTTCGATGAAGGCATCGATGGCGCGATCAAGTTGCTCGCGCGAGTGTGCCGCCGACATTTGTGTACGAATACGTGCTTGGCCTTTTGGTACGACTGGGAAAGAGAAGCCAATAACGTAAATGCCTTTTTCTAGGGCGCGCTCTGCAAACTCAGCCGCGACTTTTGCATCGCCAAGCATGATTGGAATGATCGCGTGGTCAGCGCCACCCATAGTGAAACCAGCGGCTTCCATACGAGTGCGGAAATGTGCTGCGTTTTCCCATAGACGGTCACGTAGGTCACCACTTTGCTCAAGAAGATCAAGAACTCGGATAGAAGCATTAACGATCGCTGGTGCTACCGAGTTTGAGAACAGATATGGACGAGAACGCTGACGTAGCCAATCAATCACTTCTGCTTTACCTGAAGTATAGCCGCCTGATGCACCGCCCATGGCTTTACCTAACGTGCCTGTGATGATGTCGATACGATCAACCACATCGTGGTACTCGTGAGTACCTGCGCCTGTTTTACCCATGAAACCCACCGCGTGAGAGTCATCGACCATAGTCAGTGCGCCGTACTTATCAGCAAGGTCACAAATAGCTGGCAGGTTAGCGACTACACCATCCATTGAGAATACGCCGTCTGTGACGATAAGGATGTTACGAGCGCCCGCTTCTTTAGCTGCGATTAGCTGCTGCTCAAGCTCTTCCATGTTGTTATTTGCGTAACGGAAGCGCATCGCTTTACACAGACGAACACCATCGATGATTGAAGCGTGGTTAAGTGCATCAGAGATGATCGCGTCTTCTTTGCCCAGAATCGTTTCGAACAAACCAGCATTAGCGTCAAAACAAGAGGTGTATAGAATTGTATCTTCTTTACCAAGGAACGTAGAAAGTTTTTGCTCCAGCTCTTTGTGAATGTCTTGAGTACCACAAATGAAACGAACAGACGCCATACCAAAGCCGTGCTTATCCATACCCGCTTTACCCGCTTCAATCAGCTCAGGGTGGTTAGCTAGGCCAAGGTAGTTGTTAGCACAGAAGTTAAGTACTTCTTCACCTGTAGAGATTTTGACAGCCGCTTGCTGTTGAGAAGTGATAACGCGCTCTGACTTGTAAAGACCTTCAGCCTTTACTTCTTCAATCTGTTGTTTGATCTGTTCGTAGAATGCAGAAGACATTTCAAATTCCTTCCTAGTTATTATGTTAAGCACATTGCTTATTCATCACCTTCGTTTTTTCGAAGGCGTAAAAAGTTGCCTTAAGTGTAATTCAAGCACGTTACTTTCATTATCCCATCAGGTGGAAAAACATTCGTGAATCACAGGCACAAATAAGGTTTTTTTATGATAAAAGTCACAGTCCATCTTTCCGATTAGATATAAAATTGCTGTCTAACAGTAATCAAGATTAGACACTTATGGATGTATAGGTGGATAAATATAGTGTGCTGTGTAGCTATGGGAATGCATTAAAGACTGTAAGAAACAAAAACAGGCGTTGGTTGCTTTGACCTACCCGCCTGTTTTGATGACATAAATGTACACGCGTGTTACTTTTCTAACACTAAGGTGACTATGGTGAGCAATACGACTGCGAATGCGGCCAGCAAGATATCTTGCATCATTGATCCCAAGTCAAGAAGAAAACCTGGTTCTTGCACTTTGAGTACCTCTTGCTGTTTAACATTTGACCACCTTATCGATACAACAAATTATTAACAACCGATTTAATTCTCAATTTAAAGACATATCACGGTTTCAACTTGGTTAATTCAAAACTTATCGCTTTGCTCCCAGATCTTGCATCCTTCATTTTGATCGTTGATGAAGGTAGCTTTACAGCCGCTGCCAAAAAGCTCGAAGTGACCCCTTCAGCACTGAGTAAATTGATCACTCGGCTTGAGTTTGCACTATCTGCAAAGTTGTTCGAGCGTACCACCCGAAAACTGGTGATCACGCCGACAGGACAGCAGGTATACGATCAAGCGATCGTGATGGTAAACGCCGCCCAGCAAGCTTGGGAACTTTCAACCACTGATCACAAACAAGCAACAGGCTCTCTTACCATTGCAGCGCCAGAGGCCTTTCTCAACTCTGTTTTGCAGCCTTTTGTCGTGCCTTTCTTAAAACAGTACCCAGACATTCAGCTCAAATTGCGGGTGGCTGATGGTGAGATCGATCTACTCAGAGACGGGATCGATGTCGCCTTCAAACTCACCGATAGACCCGATGAAAACTTGGTGCTTAAAGAAATTGGTAAAACGAATCTGGTGCTTTGTGCAAGTCCCGCATACATCGAACGGCGCGGGATGCCCTTACACCCTACCGACCTACAACAGCATGATTGTCTATATCTAGCTGAAACAGAACGAGATAACATCTGGGACTTCTTCAAAGATGACGAATTCCATTCAATGACGGTGTCAGGTCGCTATGCAGTAAACCACTCTCAAATGAGACTCACTGGAGTAAAAAACGCACTAGGGATCGGCATATTTCACGACTTTGTTATTGCAGAAGCCGTTGAAAAACAACAGGTTGTGCCTGTACTCCCTGATTGGACCATCAAAAGTAATTACCATGGTGCCATCGCCATGCAGTACCCGCAAACCAAATACATGCCCGCTCGTCTGCGTGTTTTTATCGACTACATTAGCCAAGCGTTAGGCGATAAACTCGCCAGCCATTAACGAGAACTCCTATGTTTAATACAATTCATCACGTAGCGATTATTTGCTCTGATTACCCAGTGTCTAAGCAGTTTTATACTGAGGTGTTGGGGCTGAAGGTCTTGGCAGAAAATTATCGAGAGGAGAGATCTTCTTACAAACTCGATTTAGAGCTCCCAGACGGCTCGCAAATTGAGTTGTTCAGCTTTCCCAGTGCACCGAAAAGGCCGAGTTTCCCAGAAGCAAAAGGCCTACGTCATTTAGCTTTTGCGGTAGATAGCGTTGAAGAAGTCAAAACATACTTAGAAGGTAGAGGGGTTGCCGTCGAAGCCGTACGTATTGATGAGTTCACCGGCAAGGCCTTTACCTTCTTTCAGGATCCAGATGGTTTACCACTGGAAATTTATCAGACTGAGTAAATCCTTGTTATCGCCGATTAGTCATGATGAATCCACGGAACCTTTGCTCAAGAGACCAGATAAACACTTTCTCAAGCAAACTGCGTCGTACTCGCTTTTTAATCGGCTTAGTATCACTCATTCTGCGCTTCTCCCCTAGCTTTTGGTGGCTGTACGACTTTTTTACTGCGTTGATACCAATCTACCTTTCTGGTGATAACCATAACGAAAGCCAGGATCACAAAGCACAATACTGTCCCCATCAGGAGTGCGTAACTTTCTGCCTCAAGTAACCCGAAGAGTAATCCGTATAGACACAATAAACTCGCACCAAATACTGCCCCCTGCCTGGTGTTGTCTAGCATACCGCTGACGTAGACACTCAAGAGGCTGGTCGAAGCCAAAACAGAAATGACGTAAGCCCAGTTAAAACCAGTATGTTCACTGAGTGAGATCAGTAATAGATAGAACAACGCCAAAGCAAGGCCAACAAAACCATATTGAACAGGGTGAACAGGGCGAGCCTGAAACAATTCAAGCAAGAAGAAGCTGGCAAATACTAAGGTGATGACAAGAAGAGAGTAATTAATAGCACGGTGTGATTTAAGGTAATGATCAACCGGGTCAATGAGGTCAACCCCCATTTGACGTTGCTCTAACTCATCACAAGACGAGGCTTCTTCCATGCAGTTCTTAAACAGTTGCGTAATATTGGATGAAAAGTTGCTGCTAGCCCATTTTGCACTAAAGCCAGATTCTGACACATCCGACGCTACTGGCAGATAGTCACCGATAAAACTCGGGTGTGGCCATTTTGATGACAGCGTTACTGAGGTGGTATTCCCAATTGGTGTGACTTGAAGTTTCCCCATCCCCTGTAATAAAAAACTCAGATTAAAATCAAGAGATTGGTTAGGATCTAAATGAACCAAATCAAGTGAAGTATGAAAACCTTGAGCCAGTTGTTTAATACCTGTACCCGGCACTACATTAAATGTCTTACTGCCCAGCTTCATTGCATCTAACTTAACTAAACCTCGGCTATCTTTAATACCAACTACCATAGTTACTTTTTTGATCTGATGTTGCTTAAGCTTATTTAGCAACGAAAGATCGAACGATCCTTTGAGCGCACTTTGCGCTTTGTATAAGCGAGCTTTGTAGATGCCTCTATATTTCTCGAAGCTGTCTAAATGAGCTGTCATATCAAAAATATCTGGCAAAATGTAAGCCTGCCGCTCAACCGTATAAGTCCGTTCTTCACTGCTAACCGTTTCGGTGAAGTCTACCGCAATGAATGGACCTATAATACGTTGCTCACCACTGCTACTGCGTGCGATTTCCTCTCTCACTTCTTGCTGACGGTAAGCGCGCTCGGAAACAAGGCCACTCACCATAGAAACCGGGATTTGTAATAAGACAAACAAAAGCAGCACAAAGCCAAACTTCATGCCAAGCTGATTATTAAAGATTTTTTTCATCTGTTTTCTCCTTAACTGATGTGGCTAATGTAAAACAGCCACTTGGAGAAGAGATGGAGCGTTTATGGAGTTTTTATGGAGAAGGAAAGCTCAAAGTGACTTTAACACCTTGGTCGACATTCTCAATCAGCAATAAACCCTTATGCAGTTTGGCAACTTGCTCAACAAAATTCAGCCCAAGCCCAGTACTTTTCACGCCATTTTGGCGAGCAAGAGAATAAAATCGCTCTGTAAGCCTTGGCATCGCGTAATCTGGAATACGTGGCCCGTCATTAGATATCGACAAAGCAACTCGATCACCTGATTGTGAGTAACACCAACGAATCGCGCCATTGCAATCCACAAAATCCAGTGCATTATCCATAAGGTTGAACAGGGCCTGCTGGAACATAAAGCGATCACCAACGATCTCAAAATCAGACTCTATAACGACTTCACATGTGACTCCTTTAGCATTGAGTCGAGCATCGGAGGCCGCTAAAATCTCATTAAGCATAGTGTTGATGTTGATCGGTTCCTGCTTATCCAAATGTGGTTGCTTCTCCAGTCGAGCCAACTCCAATAGTTTGTCGACCAAAGACTGCATCCTATCGCTCTCGCGCTCGATGTTTGTCGCAAAACGCGCTACTTTTTCATCGGATAACGGCATCTGTAATATTTCGCTTGCTCCCTTAATCGCTGAAAGCGGGCTTTTGAGTTCATGCGTCAATGTTTGCACATACTCTTCGACATACTGCTTACCATCGAGTTGATTACGCATGTTTTCTAATGCGTTACTCAAAGTCCCATATTCATAAAACACGCGAAAGCTTGGTTTAGTGACCTTCTCTCCTTGGCCCATTTTTACCGCGTAATTTTCCAACTTATTCAGCGCCGAGTGAATACGCCATGCGAACAAAGCCCCAGCCAGCAATACTAACCCGCTCATCCACACCATCCAAAACAAGACATTTCGCTTCGACAGGTCAATAAATGGCTGAACCGAACGGTTGGATTTAGCCACCGTCACGCTGCCAATAATTTCACCCTTATGATAAATAGGGGCTGCGACATGCATCACTGTTGATAGAGGATCATCTGGATCTTCAGCAGTACTTCTCGCCCCGTATTGGCCACGTAACGTGAGATAGACATCGTTCCATCTCGAATAATCTTCTCCGACATCCTGTTGCCACGAGTCCGCAATCACAACCCCATTTTTGTCTGTGATGTAAATGCGATGATTGATCGCTTTCTTACCGATTTCCCAGATACGAGCTTTGGGCTCTCTTAAGCCATATGCAGTAAGAAGTGTTGAGAATCGACTCTCTGAAATTTGGCCATTCGCCACGTCTTCTTCCGCAAGCACAGCCAAGAGGTTGGCCATATCCACCAGCGTTTCTTCGGTCGTTTGTCGAACCGTCGGTTTAAGCTCCTGAATCACCGTAGTGCTCACGGTATAGGCCGTCAGACCGACAAGAACAAAATATAAAAAGAACAGTCTTAATCCGAGTGGGATCTTAGGCCATTGCATCGTTACTCATCCGTTTGTTCGTAGTAGTAACCGAAACCACGCTTAGTGCAAATACGATCATTCATGGCAAAGGGCTTGAGCTTGTTGCGTATCGCTTTAATGTGGGAATCGATATTACGCTCATAAGACGTATGCGGTGTCATATCAGCCGCTTGCATCAATTGCTCACGGCTTAAAACACGACTGGATACAGCAATAAGTTTGCTTAAGATCTTAAACTCAACGGCAGTCAAACCTAATGATTGGTCACCAACGCTGTAATCAAAGTTGTCCGCTTTTAACTCACTCTCATGTTCTTTCGGCGGTTGGTCTAAGGTGAAGCGTGATTTGATACGCAGCTTGATTCGTGCCAGCATTTCTCTTGGGCTAAAAGGTTTAGTGACGTAGTCATCGGCACCAATCTCCAACCCCACCACACGATCGATTTCCTCATGTCTCGCAGTCAGAAAAATAATCGGCACATCAGAAAACTCTCGAATGGATTTACAAAGTTCAAATCCATTCCCATCCGGTAAGCCAACATCAAGCACCACTAACGCTGGTTCGCTCTGCTTGATGAAGGCCAACCCTTCTCTCGCGGTTGAAAACCATGCAGTCTGATAGCCATCCATTTCGATAACATGAATTAAGTTTTCGGCAATGGCTGGTTCATCCTCAATGATGACGATCGTTGTTTTATCGCTCAATGTGCTAACTCCGTACAACCGTATTTCTGTTATATGACGAATATATAATTACAGACAATCATTGATGGGAATAGCTTAAAGGCCAAAGAAGCGCATAGGCCAAGTCACTTGGCCCATTTCAATCAAGTCATAAATGGTGAAAAACACAGCACAGATAACCGCCAACTTCAAAAGACGATAAACGATGAACATAAACACTTCCTCAAGCGTGGAAAAAGCCGCCAATGCGGCTTACAAAGCAACTAGAAACAAGGCTACGTTATACCTTTTACTTATTGAGATTTCGAGCATTAAGCTCAAAACATTTTCTACTCGAGTTAGATTACATTTCACCACTAACCATGATATGCATCAAGATTAATAAACTTACTCCATCCAAGACAACTTGGTTTCGTCCGTTTTAACCGTTTTTTAACCCTCGCCTTCCTAGTATCCCATCTATTACTGCACACAAGGAAGAAAGCGATGAAAAAGCAAGCGTGTTTATTCGCCCTGACGTTGGGGCTAGCATCCCAAACAATGGCGATCCCTATCCCCGATGATCTGGATACAGAACTACGTAAACTGATTGAGCAACACAGCCTGACTGGGGAGCCCAACAAAGGTTTTGAGATACCCAGTGTGGATTCAGAAGAAGTAAAACTAGGCAAACTGTTATTTTTCTCCAAAGCACTGAGTGGCAATAAAGACGTCGCTTGTGCCAGCTGTCATCACCCCTACCTTGGTGGTGGAGACGGGTTATCACTTCCAGTCGGTACACTGGCTGAGAATGAAGATGTACTGGGTCCAGGCCGAAAAACGACGACTGGCCAATTCTACGTAGCACGCAACACTCCAACGATCTTCAATGCAGGTTTATACAAACGCAGTCTGTTTCGCGATGCACGCGTAGAGTTTGTTGATTGGCTTGATCCCTCAAAAGGGATCAGCACCCCCGATGTGGCGTTTGGTGAAGCTGACCCAAACGCAGGTGATACCTTGTTAGCAGCTCAAGCTCGCTTTCCACCGGTCACAGCCTCAGAAATGCGCGGTTTTGATTTCATGCAGGATGCCTCTAATCAAGCTGTAAGAGCACATCTCACGGCAAGAGTTGGCGACTATGGTGACGCGAAAGGCGAATTGTTTCGCAATCACTGGGTAGAAAAATTTTCATCCGTTTACGGGGAAGACAAATCACCTCAAGAGCTTGTGACGTTTGCCAACATTACCCGAGCACTCTCTGCGTACCAACAATCAATGAATTTTACCGACAATGCTTGGAACCGATACGTAAAAGGGGATTTATCTGCGCTCACCCTTTCACAAAAGCGCGGTGCATACCTATATCTCTACATGCCGCCCCCTCCGTCTGATGGTGGTAATGAGCCAGACTTCTTACCCACCCAATGTATTGGTTGCCATAACACGGACACCTTTAGCCAAACAAAAGATTCAAACTATCATCGCCTTGCCTTCCCACAAATTGGCCCCGGAACTGGAGAACCAGGAATGGAAACCAATGACTTAGGCCGTGCCCATCGTAATGAAAGTGAAGACGACATTTATAGCTTTCGCTCTGGTACGCTATTAAACATCGAAGTCACCGGACCATTCGGCCATGCTGGAAGTTACGACACACTCGAACAAGTAATTGATCATTATGATGATTATCATCAGATACTCGATCAGTACATCGATGAGCTAGGCTGGTGTGAACAACCGCAGTTTAAAGACATTGAACATTGCAATAGTCTGTTCCCAGAGACAAGAGAGAATACAAATAAAGCCGCCAAGATCATTGATGATGAAATTGCCGACGGTGCCCCTGTGCTACAAAAACTCAACTTGTCAGATCAATCGAAAACCGATTTGGTTAACTTTATGAAAGCACTCACCGACCCTTGTGTGAAAAGCGCAGAGTGCCTGCAAGCTTGGCTTCCTCAGCCGGAGGAGTCAGATCCAGATGGGCTTCAACTGCAAGCAATCAACTATCAGGGGGTACCTCTTTACCTGCCTTCCAAGTGTTCGGAGGGTGAAACCCTACAATCCGGTGAAAAGCTAACAAGAGATCAAGGCGAGTGTATCACTGGTTTAACTGAGCACTTTTATTTTGATGTTCAGAGAAATAACACCACTGTCTACCTGAGCAGTCGCGATGGTCAGGGTGATCTTAAACTCTACTATCACCCAACAACTTGGGCATCTGAGGAAAATGCGCTAGCTGAATCAGTGGGAGAAGGCACAGAACAAGTCCTGATCATCACCCTAAATCGGGGACGCCACTACCTAAGTGCCATCTCACAACAGGGATACCAAGGGGTATCTATCGCATTGGGCGAACACCAAGCAAATAAAGAACCTGGAGAGCAGCCTAAAGTCATCTCAGACCAGTGTGCTGTTTCTGCTCCTATCTCCTTTAGCGAATTGCAGAGTGGTTCTCCCGTCTGTACTGCACAAGGTGACAACTATTATTTCATCAAGGTCACCCAACACAACAGTACTCTGGAAGTTAGAACACAACACGGTAGCGGTAATACGGATTTGTATGTCAGTCCTTATTGGCCAAGTATCAACCAATTTGAGTTTTCCTCTCAAAACCTTGGTAGTAGTGAGTACATCAGAATTGACTCTCCACCTCCCGGTTGGTACTTCATCCTAGCGGCTGGCGATGGAATCAATCATGGTACATCGATACAACTTGATGTCTCCAAACAAAGATAACTCGCTTTCTCAAGAAAAGGGAACATTGTTGCCAAGCCATCACTGGCTTGGCTTTACTTCTATTGGATTTCACTAAGGTGCCCATGATCCACACAATATTGGTTGAAGACGATACTCGGCTAGCAGGCAATATCATAGATTTTCTTGAACTGGAAAACATTACATGTGATTTCGCCAGTAATGGTATTACAGCCCTCAACCTGATAGAAAATAATGATTATCAGGTTATTATTCTGGATATAAATCTCCCACGACTTGATGGCTTTAGCGTTTGCGAACAGCTTCGCTCTCAAGGAATCGGGGTTCCAATTATTATGTTAACTGCCCGAAGTCAACTTGAAGACAAGCTGACAGGATTTAAGGTTGGCACTGATGACTATCTCGTAAAGCCCTTTGCAATGGCAGAATTAGTGGCAAGAACGAAAGCACTGGTGAATAGAAAAAGCGGCCAACTCACTCAGTTCAAGGCGGGAAACATAATGTTTAACTCGCAAGAAAAACAAGCGTATGTTGATAATCAACCGCTCAAGCTCACGCCGACAAGCTTGACTATCTTAGAGCAATTAATGCGTGCTTACCCGCACTCAGTCACTCGTCAATCTCTTAATTTGGCGATCTGGGATGACCGATTGCCCAACAGTGACTCCCTTAAAGTCCACATACATCACCTGCGTAAGGCATTAGCTTGTCATAACAGTTCGGCCTCCATCATTTCTATCAATCGACAAGGCTTCAAGTTACAAATTACAGAGTTGGTGACCCCATGATCAGCGAGATACCAAGCTTAAAACGTTATACTCTAATCGTGCTTCTCACCTCCGCTGTTATATTGGTAACACTGATGTCTGCTCTCTGGATGCTTCATTTTTTTAGAAGTCAAGACAACATGATTAAGGGCGCTCTACTCGAAGTAGCCCATAGGAGCGAATCAGACCATCTTGAGGCAAATTATCGATTCTTAAAAGCCAGCAATTGGCATGACCTACCTATCGAGATTCGCCGTCATTTCACTCGTGAACAACTCATCCCAGATCAACTCTATCAAAAGTCAGATCGAGACAGCCTGTTCTCTAGGCCGACCGAATCCGTGTTTTTGCTCTCCCTAGCAAGGCCCAATGGAGAAATCCATTATGCTGCCCATCATTTCAAAGAGCCTCCGAACATCCCCGCCCCACACTGGTTCACATCACCTGAAGTTCAAGCAGTTTTTCTTGGACTTTGCGCATTGAGTTTCTTTTTCATGGTATTGCTAATGTTTATGAACTCAGTCACTAAACCGATTAAAGAACTGTATGGCTGGGCTAGAGAGCTGGATGCCCAAAATTTAAGTGCCGCACCGCCAGGGTTCCGATACAAAGAGCTGAATACACTCGCTCAAATTATCCTCGATAGCGTACGTAAAACGAATGCCTCACTTGAGCGAGAACAGGAGTTTGTTCAGTATGCCAGCCATGAGCTACGTACACCGATTGCCGTTATTCGTAGTAGTTTGGAACTAATGGAAAAAGTCGAACAGCGATGGGAGGTCAAGAGTCATCGCGCAATGCAGAGAATTAAGTATGCCAGCCATTGCATGGCTGAACTCTGCAATACGTTGTTATGGCTAAATAAAGCCGAAGATTCTCAGCTATCCACTCAACCCGTGGATCTATCATCGCTACTGCATTCAGAAATGGAGAACCTGAGCTATCTGACACAAGGAAAAAGCATTGAAGTGCAAATCCGTACTGACAGTTATGAGGTCAACCTACCCTACGCGGCTGTACAAATGATAATCGCTAACCTATTGCGTAATGCCGTGCAACACACACATGAAGGTATGATTACTATTGATCAGCGTCAGGGAACCGTTCAGATCATTAACCGAGAACGGCAGGAAGATCATGAATATTGTGCGGAGCACTCAGGTTTTGGGCTAGGTCTCATACTGGTGAGGCGTTTATGTCAGCAACTGGGGTGGAGTTTCAGTTTTGAAAAGAGGCACGATCAATGCTGTGCCTCTTTATTTATTGAAAAGCCGAACTTTAGACTAGCTAACAGATAAGCAATTAGAGCGCCTGAAGGCTAAACAAGGCCGGTACACTGATAAAAGTCCCCTTACGCGTTCACACCCTTCATGCCTTCAGGGGTGTAACGCTCACCTACTGGCTTAAAACCATCGATGGCTTTTTCCAGGATAGCCTCGTCCTGAGGTGTTAGCCTCACGTTCACCGAACCAAGATTATCTTCCAAGTATTTCAGTTGTTTAGTACCTGGAATAGGCACAATATCGTCCCCTTGCGCGAGTAACCAAGCTAAGGCGATCTGTGCGGGCGAACACGCCTTCTCCATCGCTAAGTGCTTCACCGCATCGGATAAAGGTTGATTAGCCTTTAAGTTTTCAGACGTGAAGCGTGGCAGCGCTTTACGAGCATCGTTGTGGGAGAAATCCTTTTCTGACTGGATACGTCCAGTCAGAAAACCACGCCCTAACGGTGAATATGGTTGTCTATACACTCAGATTTCGAGAACTCAAGATAAATAACAGTAGTCGCTGAATTCTTGAGCGAGTTAGTTTGGACTAATCAGAAGTGGTTGCAACTTGGGGAATAATAAGCAATACATATAAGGTAACCAATGTAATACTCAGCACATATACTCTCATTTAGTTAAAACAACCACGTTTTTGGGCATATTTTTATAGTACTAACCTTTATCATTCTCACAGAGAACTACTGTGAGTCACAATAACTATGAGTAACAAAAAAAGTATATTTCCAAAACATCGATGGCATATGAAGCAGAACAAAAGTCAACATCTGTTATATACAGATGCTGATGAAAATACTTTTTCCCTAATACATCGATCGCTTATGAAAATGAAGTTAAATCAACTCGAGTTACACCTGGTGTTGGGAAAGGCTTCCTACCCCCATTAAAAAAATCAAATCACTTCCAAGCCTCGGCAAAACAAGCGAACACAGCAAACATTACGCCTGATAAAATGTACTGGCCTCCGTACAACTTTACAGCAGGTGAGTATATAAATACTAAAGAGTTCCCAGACAATGTTCTGAGAAGCCAATTAGAAAACAACCACAAAGAAGTCATGTTTCTTACCTTAGAGGAAGCATTTAGAGTACTTCAAGGCTGGGGGTGGAAAAACACTCAGGATACTTGGAAATCAATCACAGTATCAACCGGGGCCCAATTAATGATTAATTATGGAGTTAACGATAAAGATGTTGTCACTACTTCCATGATAATCGCACAGTTTAATATCCATGGGATAAAGGCAACCAAGCTAGGGTTAAAAGCCACATTTGGTATGCGTATGTCCACCGAGTTTAATAAAATTGGGACTGAGATGATTAAACTAACTGGTCATTCAGGACTTAGACGAATATTAACTGCTTCATATTATAGGTTGGATAACCCCAAAATTGTACAGCTAGGTATAGGCAAATATGGCTTAGCTAACTCTATAAAATCCGGTACTGTGCTAACAATTTATATCGCTGCTGGTTTTAGGATTCTAGATTACGCTCTGAATGATGAAGTATTTTTGACTGACTTAATTGGTTATTTAGCAACTGACCTAGTTAAAATTGGCCTTTCCTCAGCTGTCGCAGCTGTTGTTGGCACCGCTGCCTTATCAATAACTTCTCTTGTTGCTGCACATTTAGCAGTAGTTGTTGTAGCTGGCCTAATAACCTCAGCGGTGTTAAATGAACTAGATGCTCACTACGGAATAACTCCAAAAGTAATTGATTTTCTTGAAAGATCCCAGCAGGAAGCTGTTGAAAAAGGACGCGAATTGCAGAAAGATATCTCTGAGAGTATTTTGGATCTCACAGAAATGTTCCTAGAAAATGCACTTGAAACGGGTAAAGAAGTAATAGAATCTGAGATAAAACGTTTCGTCAAAAAGTCAATTAACGAGCTAGTCCTAAAACCATTATGAAATTAACCTCATTAGTAAATCAAATTAAGCGAGCCTACATACTCGCGTTAGGTACAATACTTTTCGCCACTCTTGCTATTATTTCTTTTTACTTGGGCTGGAACAATGTTCTAGAATTTACAAAACCTGTTGGAGAGGTCGCGACATATTCTCGGTTCAACTTTGCTTTAGTGCCAATGGGTATTACCATGACTTTAGTTTTTCTATTAAGTACGTACTTTATAATTACAGGGCAGCGTTGGGAAGACAAGCATGGCTTAGGATTATCCTACTCCGTAGTTGGTTCGTTTATCTTAGCTATTCTGGTAACACTGATTACGCCATCTATTTATGAGTCTAAATATGAAAAAGCAGGGCTTAAGCAATGTAGCGGAATACATGTTAGTTACCTGCCTTTGTTTGGGAAGAAATTTGCTGTCGACCCATCTCTTTGTAGACGAAAATAGTCTGAATATTCCATTTATTGCTTAACAATAAAAATGTAAGAAGCCACCAAGAAGGAGGCTTTTCTTTAACAAAAGCAGCCAGTTCCAAATACTAATGCACTGGCTTATCGGTTTTCGAATAAAACTTACCGAAGTACTGCTCTAGGATCTCTGGTGTTAGCTCACCAGCTTCTTCGAGTTTTTTTAGCTCTGCTGCGATAGCTTTTTGCTCTTCAAGTGATGGAAGCGCTACTTCAGGCTCATCACTCATTTCCTGAGACATTTGCTCTAGCTCTTTTTCAAAATCACTCATGCTATTTACTTACCTAATCAATATAAAAACTGGGGCTAAGTTTACCTACTTAGCCCCAGTTATTCTAGCTTACGGACAGTTTTATAGCTTAAAGCTACCTACCATACGATCTAGACGTTCCGACAGCTCTTTTAGATCAGAGCTGGCGGCCGCCAGTTCCTCGGCAGTACTGGTTGTCACTTCATTAATGGCGTTAATTTCTTCGATATTTTGGTTGATAGTATGCACAACCGTTGACTGCTCTTCCGTCGCCGTTGCCACCTGAGTGTTACGGTCAGAAATGTCGTGGATGCGTTCGGAAATGTTCACCAACACTTCTACCGCTTCATCTGACGATGATACGCCTTCATGCGTTACAGACTTACCAGCTTCCATCGCCGTTACAGCATCTTTTGCATCACTTTGAAGCTGGTTGATCATTTTCTGGATCTCTTCCGTCGAATCAGCCGTTCGACTGGCCAAGTTTCTTACTTCATCTGCGACCACAGCGAAGCCACGTCCCTGTTCACCCGCACGTGCAGCCTCAATTGCTGCGTTCAATGCAAGTAAGTTGGTTTGCTCGGAGATATCACGGATAACATCCAGAATAGAGCCAATTTCTTGCGTTGTAGATGCCAGTTGCTCAACCACTTGACCTGTGTTTTCTATGTCCATCGCCAAACGACTGATCGCGTCCTTAGCTTTGTTGACGACGCTCTGGCCGACCTGAGTGTTGTCTGAAGCTTGGTTCGCGGTTTCCGCTGCGGTGGCCGCATTCGAAGCAATTTCGCTGATCGTCGCGCCCATCTCGTTAATCGCGGTCACCACTTGAATGGTTTGGTCACGTTGAATCTGACTATTGTCATGAGTCGTGTTAGCTTTGTGAGACACACTGTCAGCGGCCGTTTGCAACGCACCACTGGTTGACGCTACTTCTTTCATTGACTCGTGTATTTTCTCAATAAAGCCGTTAAAACCTTCAGAAAGCTGGCCAATCTCATCGCTACTCTGAACTTCGATACGTTGTGAAAGGTCGCCATCGCCTCGGCCAAGGTCGGTAAAGCGAGCAGCGATCGACTTAATAGGGCGTGTGATGCTATTAGCTAAGAATAGACCCATGAAGATAAACAGAGCAGCAACCACAATCGTCGTAAAGGTCATTTGCTTGGCAACATGGTTAAGGTCAGCAAACACTTCATCAACCGGGGCTACACCAATAACAAACCAATCCATAGAAGGAATATACAGGCTTGAAACAAACACCTGTTCACCTTCATAGTTCGCTTCTATCAAATTAAAACCCGATTTATTAAGAAGTTGAGAGGCTTCCCCACCATAGAGCTGTGATAACGTCGAACGTGCTTTGTCTTTCTGACGGTGAATTTGAACTTGACCTTGTGCATCGGTCAGAAATACAAAGCCGGTGTCTTCGATTTGAAAGCCATTCAACAACCTAACCATATCATCCATTGATTTAGACAGGCCAGACATACTTAACCCATTAACAAACTGGAAGTTGGCGAACATTTTTACTTCACCCGTCGACTCTTGGAACATGCTTACCATGGTCGGCTGACCAGATTGGGTAAAGCCAAAGAACCAGCCATCTTGTTGTTGGTTCAACTGGCGCAAAAAGCCATTTTGGTTCCAATAGTAAGCCGTTTCACGGTTCGCAACAGAAGCATCATTCAAACTGTATTGGTTACGAACGTTGTTAAGCTCTTTAATCAGCTTAGCTTCAACCTGAGGGTCAATATTGGTCGTGCTAATCGCATCTTTAATAAATTCATTATTTGCTATCTGCTCTGCTGCTCGCAGTAGCTGAGTCACATCGTAGTCAATTTGTCCCTTGATCTGGTCTAGCATGGAAGGCGGTTCAATATCTACCAGCCTATGCTCCAGAACTTCGCGTGCCTGACGCTGTGCCATGACTCCAACAATAATTGTTGAAGCGAGAACAGCAAAGGTAATACCCGCAACAACCTTTTGCTTAATACTGATCGCGTTTAGTTTCATCATTCGAGTTGCCTTTTAGCGCTTTGTCATTATGAAAATTCATCATCACCACTGATTTACTAGCTCCAGAAAGGGGCGAGCCAAGCTAAATTGTGACGCATCTTTTTATATCGGATGTAAATTACATTTCTTTACTGAATAAGTCATCAATTTAACCCTGATTTGCAAACCAATTTTTCGATATTGAGCACTTGCATGAGGAACGAAAATCCCCATATTGTAAACAACTGAAATAATAGCACTTATGTTGTACTGCTGCGTTGAGTAGTAAATAAGCAGCCGAACGACAATAAAGTCAAAATGGATGAACTTTTTCATAGCTCAAACCACTAAGTGAAAAAGTGAGGAGATAGACACTGATGAACTCTCAGTCATTGCACCACCTACAGCAATATTTAGAAGGTCAGGTTATTGGCCAACAAGAACTCGTCAAGCAGCTTTTAGTTGCCTTACTGGCCGACGGACATATTTTGGTTGAAGGCCCTCCGGGGTTGGCCAAAACACGAGCTGTGAAATCATTGGCTGACTGTATTGAAGGCGATTTCCACCGCATTCAGTTCACTCCTGACCTACTGCCTGCAGACTTAACTGGCACCGATATTTTTCGTCCAGAAACAGGCGAATTTACTTTCCAACCGGGGCCGATTTTTAACTCACTGATTCTGGCCGATGAAATCAACCGTGCTCCTGCTAAAGTGCAAGCAGCAATGCTTGAAGCGATGGCAGAAAAGCAAATTACGGCCGGTCGACAAACCTACCCATTGCCCGATTTGTTTTTGGTCATGGCAACACAGAACCCCATTGAGCAGGAAGGTACCTACCCACTGCCTGAAGCTCAGTTAGATCGCTTTCTACTGCATCTCAATGTTGACTACCCAAATGCGGAAAGTGAACTGGAAATTTTGCGTCTTAACCGCGGCGAAGCCAAAGGGGTAGAAAAAGTCACACCACCAGTTCTCTCTCAACAAGATATTTTTTCTGCTCGTCAGGAAGTGTTGAACATTCATATGGCCGAAGGGGTTGAGAATTATATTATTCGTCTTGTCATGGCGACGCGTCAGCCCGCTCAATACGATGATACATTGAGTAGTTGGATAGAAATGGGAGTAAGTCCACGTGCCACAATCGCTTTGGATCGCTGTGCTCGAGCACACGCTTGGCTGTCTGGTCGCGATTATGTTTCTCCAGAAGATGTACAAGCCATGGCCTTCCCCGTTCTCAGACACCGCATTCTGCTTAGTTATCAGGCGCAAGCCGAAGGCATCTGTGCTAATCAGGTAGTGAACCGTCTTCTGTCTTTGGTGGGCAGCGCGTAAGGGTTACAGATGGATAAACAATTATCCCCATACTCTGACGGTGTAAACCTGTGTCTTGATGAACTGCTTTACTATAAGCAACAAGCGATAAAGTGGTTACCTCCTGCTAAGAGTTTGTGGTCTCAAACGCTGGGACAGCATCAGAGTAAGCAACTAGGGCGTGGTATGGACTTTGCTGAAGTCCGCCAGTATCAAGCTGGAGATGATGTTCGCAGCATCGATTGGCGTGTAACCGCTCGAACCGGCAAACCTCATACGAAACTTTTCACTGAAGAACGAGAAAAACCCATCATAGTGTACGTGGATTTCAGTGCCAGCATGATGTTTGGTTCTCAGCTGATGTTTAAATCGGTCTTAGCCGCACACATAGCAAGCCTGATTGCTTGGCTATCTGTCGCGCAGCGCGATCGCATCGGTGCAATTATCGATACTGGCGATCAGCTGACCGAGTTAAAGCCGACTAGCCGTAATCAAGGACCGTTAGCATTCATTCAGCATATGGTGAAGCTTCATCAGGACAAACTGCGCTCTGCACCCACGCAAGCATCACCTGATATGATGAACGGGTTACAAGCTCTTAATCGACTTTGTCCCAAAGGCAGTGAAGTTGTTATTATCAGTGACTTCCTGCGCTTTTCAGAGTCCAACCAGTCATTACTCACTAGGTTGCGTTCCCACAACCGAGTTAGGCTGGTGCATATTTCCGATCCTTTGGAAGCCGGTATCACCAATTATCGTGGCGTCGAGCAAGTTTCCGACAAACGTCAAACTTTGTGGATGGACTTTTCTTCACGAAAAGCGCGCGATCAGATCAAGTCGGTTTTTGAACAAAAACAGCAAGATCTGAAAGACTTATCTATTAAACACGGCTTGAGTTTTACCCGTCTCTCCACCCAAGAGTCACTACTACAACAATTATCTGGACGTACTCAATGAGCACCAATAATAAGGATTCATTACTCCCACTCAACCCTATGCATTTACCGGAAGTACCTTCGTGGTTTCCATTAGCATGGGGCTGGTGGGCAACCGCAGGAGCAATGGTGTTCGGCGCATTGGTCATTTGGTTAGTCTATCGCTGGAACAAAAAGCGCTTGGCCCCCAAGAAAACCGCGTTGAAACTCATTCAAGCAGGTGAAAAGCCTGCGGAAGCCATTGAATTACTTCGTCAAGCTGCCCTGTGCTACTACCCAAGAGAAGAAGTTGCACAGCTTACAGGTAAAGAGTGGTACGCCTTTCTTGATACTCAGGTTAAATCCCCTGTATTTCTAGACAATTACGAACTCTGGCAAGAAGCTTTGTATTCGAAAGAGCCTATCGGAAACGCAGCCGAATTGGTAACACATTGCTCACGATGGGTAGACGAAGCACTTCCGCCAAAAAGAAGGAGAGCCAAAGTTGGCTAACATCGAATTTGTATGGTGGTGGGCATTTTTGCTACTGCCGCTACCCATACTGATTTATTTTTTACTGCCGCCAGTTAAGCAGTCATCTCCTGTTTATATGCCTTACCTGCCTGACTCTGCGGCAGGTAGCGCACCAAGGAATTTATTGGCTAAAATTCTGGCTGGTCTGATTTGGGTTTGTCTGGTTACCGCAGTCGCAAGACCGGTTTGGTATGGCGACCCGGTCACGACACAACCGAAGCACAGAGACATGATGCTGGTTGTCGACTTGTCTTACTCGATGAGTAAAGAAGACATGCAATTTAACGGTGACTATATCGACCGTTTAAGTGCAGTAAAACAGGTCTTATCAGACTTTATTGCCAAACGTCAGGGAGACCGACTCGGCCTAGTGCTGTTTGCCGATCACGCTTATCTGCAAACACCATTAACGCTTGATAGGAATACTGTTGCCGAGCAACTCAATCAAACAGTGCTGAGATTGATTGGTACCAAAACCGCCATAGGTGAAGGTATAGGACTGGCGACGAAGACCTTTGTCGATAGTGATGCTCCACAACGTGTCATGATTTTACTCAGTGACGGCAGCAATACTGCTGGTGTACTTGACCCGATAGAAGCCGCCAAAATTGCTAAAAAGTACAATGCGACCATATACACCGTCGGTGTTGGTGCGGGTGAGATGATGGTCAAAGAGTTTTTCATGACGCGCAAAGTCAATACGGCACAGGATCTGGATGAGAAGTCACTGATGGAAATTGCCAAGCTGACAGGAGGACAATACTTCCGTGCCCGTGACAGTAAAGAACTGGCGACCATCTATGACACCATAAATAGCCTAGAGCCTGTGAGTCAAGCGACTCAAACTTGGCGACCACAGCAAGAGTGGTTCGGGTTTCCGCTGGCAATATCACTAGTAGGCTTCTTTGCCCTTATCATCATTAGGAGGAATCATGTCTGATTTTCGCTTCCTCTACCCAGAGTGGTTATGGGTGGTTATTCCACTCTTAGGGATAGTTTTCTGGCTCTCGAAACGTAGTCGTAACCAAACATTGATCGCACCTCATTTAGCAAAAGCAATGGGCATTAAGCATCAATCAGCACGAACCGCGATAACCAGTATCATCGCTTTCAGTGGCTTTATTGCTATTATCGCCCTTTCTGGGCCGAGCTTCACCAGTTCTGAACGACCGAGCTTTAGCAATGACAATGCGCGAGTGCTTATCATGGATATGTCGATGTCAATGTACGCCACCGACATCAAACCGAATCGGCTCACTCAAGCTAAGTACAAAGCCACTGATCTGCTCAAGAAATGGAGTGAAGGGACGACCGCCCTGCTCGCATACTCTGGCGATGCATATACCGTGAGCCCGATGACTTCTGATACGCGGACTATTCAAAACCTGATACCAAACCTCTCACCTGAGTTGATGCCCTACCCCGGGGCCGATGCAGTTAAAGCGGTTAAGTTGGCCATCGAGATGATGAAAAATAGCGGGTTATCCCGCGGTGACATCGTCCTTTTCAGCGATGACTTAGATGATGAAGAAAGCCAAGGCATTCAGGATCTTATTGCTAACACACAATGGCGTCTATCCATACTTGGGATCGGAACTCGATCTGGTGCACCAATCCGGCTCAGTGACGGGACCCTACTCAAAGATGCAGGGCAAACCGTCGTTGCGAAATCGAACTTCAGAAATATGAATCGCCTTTCCAACTCTGTTGGTGGCTTCTTCACGCCTATTCAACTTAATAACAGCGATATCGACGCGATTGCCAATCGCACTAGCAAAATTGATCACACAGGAAAACTCAATCAATCACAACAAATCAGTGATCGTGTCAACAGTGGTATTTGGTTATTACCACTTTTGATTATTCCTGCACTTTTACTGTTCCGTCGCGGCTTTTTGTTTGCTTTAGTAGCCTTAACTTACCCGCTACTTTCCCCCGAACCCGCATTGGCCTCCGCTTTTCTAAACAGTGATCAACAAGCCAAACAACTCTACGACGTGGGGCAGTATAAAGCCGCCGCTGAGCTGTTTGAGAATAGAGAATGGCAAGGTATTGCGCACTATCAAGCGGGCAACTTCCCTGCCGCCATTGAAGCCCTTAAAGAGTCTCAAACACTCCACGGAAAATACAACCTTGCTAACGCCTACGCTCAAAACCGAGAGTTGGAGCAAGCTATTGAGCTTTACGAGGACGTGCTTAAACAAGATCCGAATAACGAAGATGCCAAAAAAAACTTGGAGATAGTCAGACAGCAACAGCAACAGCAACAGCAACAGCAACAGCAACAGCAACAGCAACAGCAACAGCAACAGCAACAAAAGTCTGAACAGGATTCGTCATCAGAGCAAGAGCGCTCCTCTCAATCTGAACAAAACTCTGGTTCAGACAAACAGCCCTCTGACAAGCAACCAGAGTCTCAGCAGTCTCAGCAGTCTCAGCAGTCTCAGCAGTCTCAGCAGTCTCAGCAGTCTCAGCAGTCTCAGCAGTCTCAGCAAAATGAGAGTGAAAGCGAGCAGCCAAATCAACAAGCTTCCCACTCCCAAGCTGAGCAAAAAGACCAGCAAGAGGAACCATCGCAAAGCACTTCAAAAGCAGAGCAAGTGCCTCAGCAGGAGAACCAAATTTCAGAACAGCCACAAGGTGAAGCACAACAGGAGCAAAACCTAGAACAGATAGATCCTGCGCTTCGCAAGCTAGAACAAGTTGAGAGTGCACGCGATCCTAGCCGTTTACTCAAAGCTCAGATGATGTTGCAAGCTCAGCAAAAACAACCACCGCAGAATACAGGTAAGAAGTGGTAACTATGAACCGACAAATAATAAAACTGATTAGCTTACTGGCGCTGGCTTTTACTTTTGTTAGCCCATCGGCATTGGCAGCCAATGTTTGGGCTACCGTTAGCAAAAATAAAGTCGTTAAAAATGAAGTATTTCAGCTTCGCGTTGTGGTTGACGAAAAAGTCTCTTCCGATGCTATAGATTTCAGTGCACTGGAAAAGGATTTCTATGTGGGAAGGCCTAGCTTTGGCTCTTCAATTAACATCGTCAATGGTGATCGCAGCACACGCAGCGAGTGGAACTTAACACTCGCTGCTCAAACCCTAGGGGTTGCCAAGATCCCCGCATTTACTATCAATGGCGCCAGTTCAAAACCCATTGCTATTCAAGTCACAACTGATAATGATGAACCTCAAATCTCTGATCTCGTTGAGCTGCAAAGCTCACTCGATAAAACAACGCTTTACCCAAATGAAAGTGCCTCACTACGAACTCGCCTGGTCATTAAAGCGGATCCAAGGCGCCTGCAGAGCCCTAACGTTATTCCGCCTCGCGTTGAAGGGCTAACATTAGCTCAGATTGGTGAACCAAATCAGTACCAAAGTGTACTTGATGGGGTAGAGGTAACAGTGCTTGATCAAAGCTATCGCGTTACCGCCAATCAGCCCGGTGACTACACACTGACTGGCGCTGCGTTTAAAGGTTCTGTTGTCTATGGCAACGATCGTACGGGCACCACTAAACTCATTTCCGTTGACACCCCAGCTAAAACTTTTGAGATTAAAGTAGAAGATAAGCCCGAAGGCTACACCGGCGTCTGGTTGCCAACTTCCCAACTTAAATTAACTCAAACTTGGACAGCAGCCAACGGTGAGAAGATAACCTCTTCTTCAGTTCATGACACCAAAGTCGGAGACTCAATTACACGAGAAATTACTCTTGATATTGAGGGGCTTTCTTCCGATCGCTTCCCTAATATCAAGATCACCTACCCTCAAGGCATTCGTGTCTATGCAGAAAAGCCTCAGTTCACGCAACTGAACAATGGCTTGACCCGCATGACATTGAAACAGGTGCTCATTCCCCAACAAACCGGTGATGTTGAGCTATCAGAAGTGAATCTAAATTGGTGGGATAGCCAGAATAAACAGCAGAAAGCCGCTCATCTTGATGGTTTAGCACTGAATGTTAGCCCCGGTGAGAGCTTGAATATTCCGGTTCCAGCCTCTCAATATACAGCCCCCGCAGAAGTCGAAACGATCACCGTCAACGACCCAGGGTTCTGGCCTTATTTAACTGGACTCTTTGCATGTCTTTGGATCGCCACAACCATTTTGTGGCTAAAGAAACGCACTCCGATTGAAGCGCCAAATCACCATGATGCCAAAACACCAATAAAATCAAGTGACAGTTTGATCGCTGCGCTAAAGGCTGGCGATCATTTTAAAGCGCAGCACTGTGCTTCAAAATGGCTTCAGGAGGCACAAATCAGTGATAAATCTCTTCTCTCTGACATCCAAAATGAACTGGATGATATGCAAAAGTCACGTTTTTCTCAGCAAGAAACTAGCTGGAACGCATCAAAATTGCTTAAACTGATTAAAAAGGTGGACAAGATGCCTCGGACAAAAGATAAGCCGAATGAAACTTTAGCGAAGCTTTAATACATAGAGGCATTGGTCGCGTCCACGTTGGTGTACCAATGAATAACTGGAGGAATGATGTCGGCAATAGAAAAGCCAGATCCCAGTACTCATTATGTGATCCTCTATTTTGACGGCTCTCAAATGGCTTCATTTGAAGTCGATGCAAAAAGTCGTTATGAGGCGATAGAGGCGTTTAAAGATCTGGGTTTTGCGGAGTGTGATATTTTCTCTATTTCTCCCTGATGAAACCGCCTAAACTCGAAAGGTAGCTTTGCAGCTACCTTTCTGTTTTTTAAGCGAGCTGAAAGCAATGATTGAGATTGCAATTCGAGTAACCCTCATACTAAGCACAATAATTTTCGTCTGTAGCGCCAATGCATCCGTCGACTTGGTCACCGTCGACAAGTCCAAACGTCGTATGTACCTCATCGACGATGGTGAGGTGGTTAGAGAATTTCGCATTGCACTTGGCAAACACCCACGAGGGCATAAAACTCAAGAGGGTGATAACCGCACACCAGAAGGCCGTTACTTCCTAGACTTTGTCATCAACGATTCAGAGTTCTACCGTTCGATTCATATCAGTTACCCAAACCCTCAAGACATTGCATACGCAGCAAAGCTTCGGGTTAATCCTGGAGGAAATATTAAGATTCATGGCTTAAGGAACGGGGAAAAGCGCCCAGCAAATTTCGTACAGAGCTTTGACTGGACCAATGGATGCATTGCCATCACTAATGAAGAAATGGATGAGCTGCTCACTCTAGTGAAATCTGGTACACCCATTGATATACGCTGGTAATGATTAATCATTACATGTTTGAGGCTCCGCTGGCTCAGCCTTTTTCTCTCTTGTTACCCACCAGCACAGTAATGAACCGACTGTCACTAGCGCAACACCTTGTAAAAAGGTATCGGTGAGCACAAGGCCAAGGATCACGGAAGAGATAATCGTTGAAAGAACGGGAGTAAAGTAAGACAAAGTGGCTAAAAGCACCATATTCCCGCCTATGATCGCGTAGTTCCAAAGCGCATAACCACTGCCCATTGCAATCCCCGTAATGAGTAACAATCCACCAGATTCAAGATTTAAGCTCAAACCTGTTTCATTGCTGATGGCATACTTCATCCATAGAGTTACCGCCGTCATGATGAAGAACAGCGTGATCGGGTTTTGCCCTTTAGATATTCGCTTAGTCAGATTGCAATATATTGCCCACAGGAAGGCGCCGACAAAAGCCATAGTGTACGTCAGCGGGTTCGTTGCGACATTCGCAGCAATCTGAGAGAAAGAAAGCCCTTGTTCTCCGGTAATACTCCACGCGACACCAAAGAAAGCTATCGCTATCGCAGGGTAAACGAGGATATTGGTTTTCTTCGGGCTGAACATTACAGCCAACAAGACGGTTAGAGCGGGCCATAAATAGTTAATCACCAACATTTCTACAGCTTGCTGACGAGAGTTTGCCATCGCTAATGCCAGAGCCAAACAGATTTCGTAAGCGACGAATAGCCCGCCCCCGAACAGCACATAAGTCATTGAATAACTTCGAACCTTAGGCAGCCCCATGACCATAACTAAAAACAGAGAAGCAACGCTATAGATTGATGCTGCACCGCCAATAGGGCCTAAAAACTCGGTGACCGTACGAGCTAACCCCATAACACTGCTCCAAAGCAGGATGGCTAGTACACCGCACAAAGTAAATTTATGTTGGCTCACACTATTCTCTCAAATTGACAATAAAAGAGCTTAAGCTAGCGTTAACTGTTATTCTCTGTCAAATGTCTTATCAAAGTCGCTGGGGTGCCACCATATAGGCTGTCAGGCAGTACATCTCGTGTCACCACCGAGTTAGCCGCAATCACACTGCGTGCACCTATGGTCACACCTTGATTGATGACCACATTACCACCAATCCAAACATCATCCTCAACCGTGATTGGCAAGCAAGTCGTTTCCCAACCTCGTCGACAACGGTAATCCAAAGCATGGCCTGCAGTGTAGAATTGAGTGTTAGGGCCGATAAGCACATGATTGCCTATCTTAATCTCAGCTCCATCCAACATGGTCACGTTCATGTTAATGAATGTGTTATCCCCTATCGATATGGTTTGACCAAATTCACAGAGAAATGGTGAACGAATCATGCTTGACTCACCAACATGATTAAGCAATTGGCGGCAGATGTCTACACGCTGCCCATCGCTGGTATTGTGATTCAATTCTTGCAAGAGGCGAGTGGCTTGCTCACGAATACGATTGATGCTGCCATCTGACCCATCAAACAACTGGCCAGCGATCATTTTTTCAAACTCTGTCATAACGCCCTCCCATTAACGGCTTGAATAAAAAAGATAAAGTAGCGCGAATAGAGAATTGTAAAAAGGGAAAGCTGACAGAGGATCATTTCCGTAATTGACAAAAAAAGCCGAGTTGTAAACCTAATGCCGATCGTTTTAGAGACTTGAACGATCCTGAGATCGTATGATAATCCCCACTAACAAAGTTAGTGGGGATTTTTTATGTTTGCTCAAGAGCTGCTTTTGGCACATGAGACTATCGAGGATGGTAAAAACTATGAGTCTGTAGTTAATGCCATTCAGCTTGAATGGATAGAACAAGCTTTGCTTGATACGTCTAAAGCAAGCATTAGAAGGCGACGCTTACCAGCGCAACAAGCCGTCTGGCTCGTCATTTGGATGGGATTGCAACGGAATAAATCAATCAAAGAAGTATGCAGTTCTCTTGACCTAGCTCTCCAACCTAAGCCTCAGGATTCTTGGTCTCGTGTTGCACCTAGCGTACTTACTGACTCTAGGCGACGTTTGGACGAAGCTCCTCTCGCTGCTTTGTTTAAAACCTCTATGGCGGCATGGGAGAGCGACGCGCTAGTAAAGGATAAGGCGCTAGGGCTAAACATTATGGCCGTGGATGGTACCACTTTTCGTTGCCAAGATTCAGAAGACAATGCGCAAGCGTTTGGATTCATTTCTCAAAAACATAAACCTTATCCTCAACTGCGCTTGGTCGGTCTGATGGCTACCGAGACACGTTTTATGGTAGGGGCTGCATTCGATGCTTGTCAGGTCGGTGAGACAACACTGGCACGCCGATTATTAGGAGACGTGCCAGCAAACTCACTCACATTGTTTGATCGTTGCTACTTTTCTGCCGACCTATTGATATCGTGGAATGCTGCTGCCTCCAATAGCCACTGGCTAACCCCTGTGAAACGCAAAGTAAGATATGAAGTTTTGGAGCGTTTTGCTGAAAACGACATGCTTATCTCTATGCCTGTTTCACAGCAAGCTCAGCGCAATAACCCTAATTTGCCGACTCATTGGCAAGCACGCCTCATCCTCTACAAAGACCCAAAAGGTGAAATTGAAGGCTTTATAACTTCACTGGTTGATCCTGAGAAATACTCATTAGAAGACTTATTGACTGTCTATTGGCAACGCTGGGAAATAGAAGAAGGTTACGGTGAGATAAAACAAACTCAGTTACAAAATGAAGTCACCTTGAGAAGTCGTTTTGCTGCTGGTGTTAGACAAGAGCTCTGGGGAATATTGCTGGCGTACAATTTGGTGCGCTTAGAGATGGTTCATATTGCTAAAGACGCTGAGGTAAGGCCAACTAGAGTGAGCTTTACAGCGGCAATAAATTTGATAGATACCCAGCTACGTTGGCTAGCGCTTAGCCCTGACGGAACTCTACCGAGCAAACTCAAGCAAATGAGGGAGAACATAAGTCACTTCATTTTACCGGATAAAAGGAAGGACCGAACGTATCCACGTTCAGTCCTTTTTGTCCCACCCAAATACCCATTTAGGTATAAGCGTTAATGCTTATCCGAACGGCATTAGAGTTGTAAACCCGGCTTTCCACGTTTTATAGTAAGCTATACTATGTCCCAACTGTGGGTCATTTCTACGCCTTCACCTAGCATCAGGCACACGGAACAATACTTTTCTAGAGAGTCTGCTGTTACTTTTGCGACAACCTCGGCATCCAAATTTTCACCAGACACCTCAAAATGAATATTTACTTTGGTGAAAATTCTAGGCGCGGTTTCACGACGCTCAGTCGACAGTTTTGCCGTGCAACTTGTTACCTTTTGCGCCGCTTCTTTTAGCCCGTCAACAACATCGACTGAGCTGCAGCCACCCGCCGCCATCAGAACCATCTCCATTGGGCTTGGTGCTGTTGCACCGCCATTACCATCCATGACCACAGAGTGACCAGATTGAGAGTGACCAAGAAACTTAAACTCTTCAATCCACTTAACTTCAGCTTGCATATCTTTCTCTCTTATACGTCTGCCGGGAATATTACGCCCGTTTGTTTACGAATTTCTGTCAGCAATTTAGCCACAATCAGCGAGCGCTTCATACAGTCTTCGTCCATTTTGTTCGTTTCAAATTGCTTAGCAAAAACCAAGGCTTCGTAATACATTGGGTTCGGATCTTGTTTCACACTCAAATCTACTCCAACACTGCCTTTTGTAATCTTGGTCAGCTTTTTACCCGTAGAAATCATCTCCATCAAAAGCGCGCCCTCTTCGCCTTGAATTTCGCTTGGTAAATAGGAGTCACTGGTTTTAGAGTGCTGAAGCACGACTTCAAAGCCATCATAACCCAAAATCACACTTCCACTGCCATCCACACCACTGTCCAGCAGCTGGGCGTGAGCTTTCACACTGAGTGGTTCGCCAAATAACTCTACCGCAGCGCCTACACAATAGTAGCCAATATCCATAATTGAGCCGTTTGCAAAAGCAGGATTAAACGTATTTGGGTTTTCACCCGCCAGATACTTAGGATAACGCGATGAATACTGACAGTAAGTAATCAATGCTTTACGAATTTTACCGATGTGGCGGCTATGCTCTTTCAATAATTTAAAGTTGGGAGTATGTGGTGACATAAATGCTTCAAACAGCACAACATCATTTGCTAATGCCGTCTGATACATCTGTTGCGCTAACGTCTCATTGGCAGCCAGCGGCTTTTCACAGATCACATGTTTCCCTGCTTCTAGTAGCTTTATCGCTTGTGGGGCATGCAGTGAATTCGGGCTGGCAATGTAAACCACATCAATCTCTGTTGAAGTGGCCAATTCGTCAAAATCATCGAACAGAGCTGGTGAATCATATTTCTCGGCAAACGCTTTCGCTTTTTCAATAGAACGGGAATACACGCCTGCTAAAAGATACAGATCGGTTTTTAATGCGGCCTCAATGAATTGGTCTGTGATCCAGTTTGTTCCGATAACAGCAAGTCTAATCATCCTTTCTTCTCCAATCATGACAAAAGGAGCCAAGGGCTCCTTTGTTATCTATTCTCATATGTATTGAGTATCTTACACTGTCATGACGACTCGCACCGCTAAAAAAATCAACACGGCACCTGACAAACGATCAATCAATTGTGCTCTGGAGCGAATTTTGTCTAGCAAACGGGGGCTAGAGAGTAAAAAAGTAATCAGGGTGTACCACAGACCATCGACAACGAAAGGGGTTAATACAATCAGAGCTTTGGCTGCCAAGCTATCTCCAACGGCCACAAATTGGCTGAACAACGCGATAAAGAACAAGGCAATTTTCGGACTCAAGATGGAGATAAGAAAGCCCTCTTTTGCCGACTGCCAAGCCGTTGTGTGCTCTCCTGATTCTAACTTCGCTGCCACGCCACCTTTTGAGCGCAGAGCGTTGTAGCCAAGATAAGCCAAATACGCCGCCCCCGAATAACTGATTGCTTTGAATAGCAGTGGGGACTGTTGCAGGACAACGGCAAGACCAATCAGGGTAATAAAAGCATATATACCGATACCAAATGCATGCGCCCATGCCGTTGCCAAACCATTTCTACGACCACCAGCCAAACTATGCTTGGCCACCATCGCTAGGCTTGGTCCGGGTGACATCGCCCCTAAAATGCAGATCGTGAAAAGTGATAGCCAGATTGTGAGTGTCATTATTTTTTCCTGAAACTAGAGTCATACCATTAAGTTATCGCAGCGAAATAATGATTTGAAATCAAAGTTTATTATATTAGCTATGACTTCAAATCATACTAATAGAATACCTTGAGGTGCGGATCGCATGAAGCACCCTCTCACGCATCCACTGATGGGCTTTATCTTGATCATACTTAGGGTGCCACATAAGCCAATACTGATGCGCTTCCGTGTCAAACGGTAGCGGGCGATATTCCAGATCGTGATTGGCGGATAAGTTCAACGCAATGTGTTCAGGCACTACCATTAAATAATCACTAGAAACTAGCGCATTCACGGCAGCAAAGAAGAAAGGCACTTTCAGCGCTACCCGCCTTTCATAACCTAAATTTTTCAATACCGTGTCAGTGCTGGAATCTTTGTCTCCCCCTCCGGTGACTTTCAAGTGCGGATAAGCGATTAAATCTTCTACCGTCAGTGTGCGTTTAGACGATAATGGATGAGAGCGATGCATAAGGCAAACTGACTTGTCTTCCCCGAGCTTCACACTGGTTACATTAGCAGGTTTCTCTGGCTGCATGGTTGACGCTAAGTGGATACCCGTTTCGCCAAACTGCTGAAGATAATCAGGCTGCCAAAGTCGATAAGCCAAGTTGACGTTAGGGGCTTGCTCCACCATTACCGCAACAACATCTGGCACTATGTACTGAGCAACATAATCACTGGAAGACAAAACGAACTCCTGCTTCCAAGTTTTAGGATCGAATGGTTTGTCATGCAGCAGCTGTTCAAACTCGCCCAAAAGCAAATTGAGTTTTGTCTGCATTGCGAGCGCTCTTGGGGTCGGAACCAAAGCATTACCGTCACGCACCAATAACGGGTCACCACATAAGTTTCTTAATTGGGCGAGCTGGCGACTCACTGCAGATTGGGTGATGTTAAGTCGTTCTGCAGCCTTACTGACATGACATTCCTCTAGCAGTACCTGCAACGAGCGCAATAAATTGAGATTGATATGATTAAGAGACATGACGGGTATTAAAAAACTCCGTGAGTACAGTGTGGGTCATTAGGTGACGTAACTCCGGAATCGTTTGTAATTCATCGCGAACTGCATTAAGCCTAGCCATGCTAGGCGCTTCAACAAACAACATCATATCCGTCTCCCCTGTAATGGCGTGACACCACTTCACTCCCTCGATCTTATAGATCTTCGCAGCGTACGACTCACAATAATGTGACGACGCAGACATATCGAATTTTAAGGCAATGTAGGCCTGTATCGACTCCGGCTCGTCTTGGGCAATATTGGCGTGATAACCAAGAATCACTTTCTCTTGTTCCAGTTTTTGAATTCTTGCAGTAACAGCTGAACGTGACAAATTGACCTGTCGAGCAATATCACTGACCGATGCTCTGGCGTGGTGTCTTAAAATATCGAGAATTTGATTATCGAACTTATCCATATTACTTCCTGTCATACCTCAACTTATCCTGTTGATTTCAGGTAATGTGACACAAAAAGCCGTTGGGCGAAAGAGTGCAATCTGCCTATTTACCTCCCTCAGTTCCGCCAAAGTGACATATAAATCCGACAAATTGTTTGCTGTGTTTCTCTTAATGTTTGAGTAAGCTATCAAAAAAAATTACGGGAAAGGAACCATGGGGCAGCTAAAACAAGAAATCACATTATTATCAGGCGTTGGGCAACTCTCAACGACCTTGCTGGGTACTGGCCTTTTTATGGTCCCCGCTATTGCAGCTGGCATCGCTGGTTCACTTTCTCTTTGGGCGTGGCTCATTCTATTTATTGCGATATGTCCGATTGCGCTGACCTTTGCTCAGTTAGGTAAGCGTTACCCGAACGCAGGTGGAACCGCGTATTTTGTACGTCAAGCATTTGATAAGCGCCTTGAAAAAAGCGTGGCTTGGTTATTTGTCAGTGTAATTCCCGTCGGTGTACCTGCCGCGGTGGCACTCGCCGCCGGATTCTTACAGCAGTTACTGCCTAAAGCGCTGGACTCATCTATTTTCGCTCAACTTCTAACGGTGTTTCTTCTAATAATTGTCAATTTGGCCGGAACGAAATCATCCGGACGGCTACAGACATTTATCGCGCTAAGTATTTTCACTCTGGTTGCTGCCTTCTGGTGGAAAGGCGATATTGGCGGGCAAGATCTGACGATGCCGGCACTCACCTCCGAATCAACCTGGAGTATTGGGGCTGCACTAGCCGTTATGTTTTGGTGTTTTGTCGGGATAGAGGCTTTCGCACACATGGGAGAAGAGTTTAAAAATCCGCAAAGAGATTTCCCCATTGCGATCATTATCGGTTGTTTTGTCGCTGGAGCCGCTTACTGGGCCTGCTCCGTCGTTATTTTAAAGTTTGGTGCCTATGGCAGCAGCGAATTCGACAGCGCTTCCATACCTTGGTTATCAGAAATGCTGTTTGGTGAACAGTTTAAACTGCTCATCAGCGCCCTTGGGTTTGCTGCCTGTTTTGCTAGCGTCAATCTATACACACAGAGTCTCTCAAGAATGGTCTGGGCGCAGGCACGCGAATATAAACCTAAAAGCGCCTTAGCCAGAGTCTCCATTCGCGGCGTTCCGGCCAACGCAACTTTGGTAGTCGGCGTGGTGCTAGTGCTTTCATGTTTGGTCGGGGAAATTTCAGGCCTAGATCTTGAGTTTTTTCTAAAGCTGGCCAATGGCATTTTCGTTCTGGTTTACCTTTTGGCCATGCTTTCAGCCTATAAGCTCCTGACAGGTACAAGTAAATGGATGGCTGGCGTGGCATTGTTTATATGTACTGGCGTATTTATCTGCTTAGGTTGGTCAATGCTATATGCCGTCACTATTTTCGCCGTTCTTTCTCTCCCATGGGGAAAGCGACGCTCTCTCAATCAAAGTCGGGCTAAATAGCATGATAGGTTACGGCGTCACCCTTTATAGACAAAATACTTTGCGCAGAGACTTTTCTCCAATCAGCGCTTTTTTCCAACGGCTCTGATGCCAGAGCAATGTTTGCGCCATCTTGTAGAATGAAGACGGTTGGCGCATCATTCGCTGAGCTATAACGCACGACCCAAAATTGCTCACCATCCGAAATACAAATCGATGCTTTCAATGGTTCTTCTATTCCTCTCGATGTCGCCAGCTGGCCTATATCCTTGAGAGTTGTACGAATCGCTTCAACAGGCTGCTCACGTAGGCCATTTTGTAACATTAAAAGAAAGATAAGCTCGCTATCCGTTGTGCCCATGCGCTGGAGGAACAACGGCTCCGATAACTTCTTATGTAACTCATATTTTATTTGTTCAAAGCCCCCAATCTGACCATTATGCAAAAACATCCAATTATCGATGATAAACGGATGACAATTAGAACGAGAAACCTGAGTCCCTGTGGAAGAGCGAACATGGGCCATAAATCGATGGGAACGAATGTGGTGAGTTAATGAGCGCAGGTTTTCATCTCCCCAAGCCGGTAAGACTTCGTGGAACTGCCCCGGAGTATTTCGCTCGGTATACCAGCCGAGCCCAAAACCGTCGGCATTCACGCGCGTGACTGCTTTTCTTGCATCAAGACTTTGGTGCACCAAGGAGTGCTCAGGCTCATAGACTAATTCGTCTAAATAAATGGGTTCTCCTTGATAGGCTAACCAGCGGCACATAAGCTTCCCTCAATTGATGATATTTCATTCAATACAATCACGATTCAAACAATCGGGCAAGCACTCGTATTCTCGGTTCTAGCTCTGACAAGGGCGTATTACCAAAACCAAGCACAACAGATCGCCAAGTGCGGTGACTTGCCGCGGTATGCTCGTAGTAGCTCAACGGGCGCAGTACTATGCCTTGCTTTTCGGCCCTTGCCACCCACTCTTGCTCATCTATTCCGCCGTTCCATTTGAGCGTGACATGCAATCCTGCCGCTTGGCTGATGATTTCCACCCTTCCATGAAAATAGTCGACAATGGCTTGGCTGACTATTTCATGTTTCTGTTTGTACAACCGGCGCATTTTCCGAATATGACGAATGAGATGACCTTCAGCAATAAAGTCAGCCAAAGCCTCTTGTGTATGAGAAGGAGAATCCCCGCTCATGGCATCTTTGATTTCAAGACAGCTCTCAATTAAACTATCCGGCACCACCATATAACCTAACCTTAAGCCGTTAAACATCACTTTACTCAATGAGCCAATATAGATCACGTGCTCATCTAGCCCCATTTGTCCTGCTAATCCCTGTAGACTGGTATAAGGCCGGTGCGCAAACTGAAACTCACTGTCATAATCATCTTCAATGATCCATCCTTGATTACTCGCCGCCCATTCAATCAACTTCAGGCGATTTTCAGTGTTGATGGTCGTTCCCATTGGATATTGGTTACTCGGGGTGATGTATAGCGCTCGTGCCGTACTTTTCAGGACATCATTCAACTCAAAGCCTGTTTCTTGATGCACCGTCAAAGGTTCCAGCTGATATTGGTTGAGTTCAAGCACCTTGGTCATTTGGGCATACCCAGGCTGCTCCATTAGAACTTTTTCACCTTGTGCCAGAGTCGCCGCCATCGCAATGGTCAAAGCCTGTTGAGCACCAGAAGTCACAATGATTCTCTGTGCCGAGCAGTGAACGGAGCGGCTTGAAGACAAGTAATCAGACAGCGCCGCTCTAAGCGCTTCACTGCCCTGAATATTTTGATTTCCCAGTAACACTGGGCGTAGAACATGCCTTTGCAACAATCGCTGCCATTTACCAAGTGGAAACTGTGAAAGATCTGGAACGCCAGGTGCAAATGACGAATTGATATCAAAGCAGTTGGACTCGACCGAAGACGTACCCTGAGTCACGGTCGCTGGCACATATTTATCCGGTAACTCAACCGCAACGTAGAACCCCGAACCTTGCTTACTTTCTATGTAGCCTTCCGCCAACAGCTGCTCATAAGCAGCCGTCACTGTATTACGACTTACATTGAGTTCACTGGCGAGCTTGCGCGTCGAAGGCAACTTACCCTGCAATGGCCACAAGCTTTTCACTATTTTTGCTCGAATCGCATGAAATAACTGCTGTTGTAAGGTGCTCGCCCCACCTGAGAGAGTCAGATCTCCAATATCAATCAACGCCATTAACTGGACCTATAACTTTGTCAAAACTGGCTCTCAATAACATACCAGTTAAACATTAGATTGGAACCATAAATTACAAGCCAATGGAGAAACGCAATGCTATCAAACACAGAAAGGACCCAAATAAAAAAAGGCGCACACAAAGCCGTGTTCGAGGACAAGCATCTTGCACAAATAATTGATGAATCATTAATCGCCCATATCTCGATTAATGACGCTAATGGCCCTATTGTGATTCCTATGTTGGCATGGCGTGTTGATGAACATGTGTATATACATGGTGCGAACAACAGCCGATTGCTGCGCTCATTAAAACAAGGCCACCAGACCTGCCTGACATTCACACTATTCGATGGCTGGGTTCTAGCGAGATCGGCTTTTCACCACAGCGCGCACTATCGCTCAGCAGTCGTGTTTGGCCAATTTGAAGTAGTTGAAGAGAAGCAGGAAAAAGATCGTCTGCTCAATCATTTTATTGAGCAAATTGCCCCCGGAAGAACGGAGCAGGTCAGATTAAGTAGTGACAGAGAACTCGCCGCGACAATGGTGCTTAAGATGCCTTTAAGCGAAGCGTCAGTCAAAATCAGTCGTTTTGGTGTCAACGATGATGAATCCGATTTGGACATTCCAGTGTGGGCTGGCGTCTTACCCTATCGGACGACAGTTGGCCCACTTGAGCCAGTAGAAGCATCCACACATTTGGAAGAACCCGATTACAGCAGTGCTTATGGTGAACGCTGGTACAGACCAGTGAACTAACACTCGATAAAAACCTTAAAACGAGCCCCACCCAATTCGCTCTCATCTATTGAAATACAACAGATGAGTCGTTTGGCGGATTCTGAAACAATAGTCAGCCCTAACCCCAAGCCGTCGCTATGGCGGCTTTTATCAAGCCTAGAGAATGCTAGAAAGATCTCATCGTATTTATCTTTGGGGATACCAGCACCGTCATCTTCGATATCAATCACTAATGTGTTGTCAAAACCGATTAAAGTGATCGCGACCGCAGCATCTGCATAGCGGAATGCGTTTTGAAGCAGATTATCAATCACCAAATTAGCTAAAGTTTCCAATACATCCAAAGCTGGGGTGGGCTCAGTCAAAGAGGCGTGAAAGCTGATTTGTTTGTTATAATGCTCTTGCCTGTCAATACGCTGCTTAAGCCAGTGCTCAGGGAGAAGGTTTTGTGTATCGAGCAATTCGCTTTCCGTCAAACCTCCTACCCGGGAAATTTGTACCACGCTGGCAGTCAGCGCGGAGATATCGTCAACATATCGGTCAATATCATCAAAAAACGGTTCTTGCTCCTCAACAGCATTGCGCCTAGCCATATCGCTGGCTAACTGAATTCGACTGAGCGGCGTTCTGACTTCATGAGGAATAGCCTGCGTGTAGATCTGACTCTGCTTTACATGGCCTTCAATGTCATCTGCCATGTAGTTGAAGCTTTCCGCCAGTTCTTTGAGGGGAAGTCGGAAGTTGTCACTGTCAATACGTGCACTAAACTCTCCGCGTCCAAAGCGACGAGACGCACGGTTAAGCTGATTAATTTGGTTGTGTAGATGGCGAATAGGGACATAAACAAATACGCCTAAGCTGACAAATATCCAAGCAACAAGGCCAATGACAAACATTACTTCGGAGTCTTCGTACCATTCAAATTGAGGTTCGAAAAAATCTCGGTTCTCACTGAACATGAGACTTTTCGCCGAGTTCGGTAACGGAAACACCGCCACATACAAGTTATCTTCAACTAGATAAATGGGAATCGACTTCAATCGATACAGCTCGCGACAATCTGAGCATGGCAGCGTCTCAGGTTTTACGTTAACCAATGATAGATTAAAGATGTAAAACTGCTGCTTCCCCGTGTTGGTCAACTCTTTATAAAGGGAGTTAGGCTGACCACGTTGTTCGATGTATTGATTAACGAAAAACTGCCCATCATTGAGGAATATCTCGACTTCAGTTTTTCGCATAAAGTCAGAACCCAAAGTGAGAAATGCAACAACAGTGATTACAAGCCCTGTTGCCAGACTAATGTATGCTTTGGTAAAAGTGGAACGAACCATATCCGATTATGCCACTGTGAGCATATAACCCTGATTGCGAATGGTTTTTATCTGAGCGTTGTTCACATCCGCTCGGGCTAATTTTCGTCGTAAGCCCGAAATACGCATATCAATGGAGCGATCATTGAAGGTGTATTCTATCCCACGGGATGATTGGCAACAGAGATCTCTTGATACCGCTTTGTCGGGAGATTGAACCAGCAAAAGAAGAATGTCGAACTCCGCCTGAGTTAAGTCAATGTTTTTGCTGCGATAAAAAGCCACTTTACGTAAAGGGCACAACTTAAACCCATAAGCTTCGTAGTTGTGCGTCGATGGCTCCTGCCCCGCTGCCGCATAACGACGTAAATGAGCTTCAAGACGAGCAACCAAGATATGACCACGAATTGGTTTAGTCAGATAATCATCGGCGCCCAATTTTAGTAAACTGACTTCACTCAGCTCCTCTTGAACTGCTGTTTGTACAATCACAACACCCTGATAGAAGGTTCGTAGCTTTTTAAGAACCGTCGCACCATCTTCCCCCGGTAACATGAGATCCAATAGCACAACGTCAGGCTGGTAGCGCGTCACCGCATCTACCGCTTTATCACCTGAATACACCACCTCAACACCATATCCTTCGGCTTCAAGGTACATTTGAGTCAGTCTTGCGATTTCCTTATCGTCTTCAACAAGAAGCACTCTGTAATTCACAATCTACTTTCGCAACCATTTATAAATTGACGCAAATTATATATTAGACGATTACTTGCTCAAGCGAGGAAATTGAGATTGCGCTCCCTGCCACACTGGATTTTGTAAGAGTCTACTTACAATCAATTACAATATCCGCTTTACCCACTCGATTAGATGCCGTTAATAGCCTCATTCTAGTGTTCGTATCGTGGACATACTGTGTTCTCAAGGCACATTTTTCTGAGCTGAGTGTTTATGCTCTTACAAATCGCAGTGGACCTATTCGACAATCTAGTTACTCTCTTTATTATTCACCAAAGTTATCATTCAATAAGTAAATAATGAAATGAATCCTAACCGCTCTCTTCTTCTCTCGACGTTCACCGTCGCTTTACTATCTGGCTGTAACAGTGATGATACGAATCCAACATCAACAACGGCCAATGCCGTTAATGTCTACAGCTCAGCACCCAACTGCAATGTCCAGACTGGCGCAAATGCTTGCCAGTTCGATAAAGGCGTTTATGTCCTTAGCATTGGGCCAAATGTTTCTGAAACGCAGCGTGCTCGGGTACAAACCCAAATTAACAACCTGACTAACTGGGCGCACAGTGATGTGCAAAAACAATTCGCTCAAAAAACCTTGGTCATTGGCGTCATAGAAAAAGAGCCAACGGGCAGTGCTGATTATGAAACCTTCGTCCTTAATTTGGCTCAACAGGTCAACACCTCCTCTGGTATTGACGGTATTGAGCTTGTTTACACCAATAACGGCGGTGGTGACGAAACACTAAAAAACACCTCATACCAAAAGATGCTGCAGCTTTACGACTACTATGTCGATGAAGACGTGTTAACCACACAAGGCGCCGAAGTCACCAGTGCCTATCAAGAATTCCAGCGCCTTCTGTCATTGCAAACTGGCGCGACTAAGCTTGAATACGACCCATGTAACTACGGAAACGGTCAGCTCGCCGCCAATACATGCCCTGCCCCAGATGACAAAGGGGACGAAGACCCGATCCACACGGTCAGCAAGGATCTTAACCCAGGCGCTCTATTGGGTTCGATGTATGAATACAAAGTTGACCCAAGCCTAGGCACCTATCCCGGTGAGCTGAAACCTTCATTTACAGCAACCGGGGATGTGGCTAGCCAAGATTCAAACGCAACAGATAACCCTCTTAACTGGACGCATAGAGCGTTTGCGCCACTGAACAACTTCCTCAATAGCTGGTTTTTCGTCAATAAGAAGTAAATAGATATGAACAAACACCTACTCGTTAGCGCTATGGCGCTTGCCCTTACCGCTTGTGGTAGCACCGCTATCATGGATAAATCGGCCGCTGTCAAAGCTCAGCCAGAGATCAACATAAAGACCGACAATAATTTATGGAAGCTCGGTCGAGAAGGCACTTTTGATATCGCTGGTATGTATAAAGGTAAGTACTCTCGCAGCGCCTCTTCATCAACGTGGTTCAACAAACTGTCTTTTAAAGATGGAGAAATGGCGGCAGAAGTGACTCGTACCAGTGATGGAAAAACATGGGTGTTGACCTGCACAGGTGGCGGTGTCTCATACAACTACATGGGCGTAGAGTTCGGTGGCAACGATCCTTATACCTGCACTATCAGCTCAGATGAGAAAAGCGTTGGTGAGTACAAAATTGAGCCTGATGCAGGTGTACTGGATATCGGCTTCGATAAAACAGAGAAAGGCTTGGTAAGAATTGGCACCACCCACTTTAATGTGAAAACTATTCATACTGGTGAAGGCCTACTTGTGCCAATCGACACACCGCTTGGCTACAGTTTTGAGCGTGGAACACAAGAAGTCGCAGCAGTGCAAACTAATGGCGCACTCACAATCCAGATGCTTGACTCACTGAACGATGATGAACGAGACACTTTAGTGGTTGGCGCAATTGCTAGCGCGCTCGGTTGGCGCCCTGAAGAGTAGCGGACTGAAAAGCGCCATTACGGCGCTTTTTTTGTTCTCTGCGCCTAAAGGTAGTAACGCTGTACGTATTGGTTTGGCGTTAGACCCCGATGTTTTTTAAACATGCGATTAAAGCTAGCGATATTCTGATATCCAAGGCGTTGAGCAATATCGTCAATCTCGATACCATGACGCATCATCTCTACCGCAATGTTACTCAGAACATAACCACTCACAGTGGTGAAGTTCATTCCTAGATTACGCAACCGACGTTGAAATTGCTGCACTGAGAGCCCGAGTAAGCTAGAAACATTTTCTACCGTTGGCAGCCCATAATGGCGGCTGTAGTTTAGAATTTCATAAATCACTTTCACTTCATCTTCTGGGTCAGGCATATTAAGCAATTCGTCCAAGTCAGCAAAATTCATCGCTAGTCGCCCTTTCTGCAGCCTCGCTTGCTGCTTGGTAGCTAAACGCAGCTCCGAATGAAACCATATCTCCGTGGACGAGTGACTCCATTCTACCTCACAGCCAAAATATGCTTCATATTTAGCTGTACTCTCGCGAGAACCAGACAGTTGTACTCTGAGTGGAGAAAAATCCTGACCAAGATAAGTACGTAAAACCTTAGTGAGTGCCATCGCCATACGAACACTGTCGTGAACTTTACATTCAGGTTCGATCATCGGGTTCCGATACGCCCATTTGATCAATGAGCCACTCAGGGAAGCAGACAGAAACGCCCCACTTTGCAGACTGCTAAATCCATAATTCACACGTCGAATGGTCGATGCGAGATCACTACCAGAAAGAAGCCAGTGAGAAATAACACCTATCTGCCCAACATCAACATCACGGTTGATATCAAGAATCACATCGGGATTATCAGTAACGTCCTCTAATTTTTCAAACCAGCGATTCACTTCAACCATTGGGATCAGCGTCATCGGATTGCGAAACGCGGATTCTGGAATCACCAGTTCGCCATCATCAATTTGGTAGCGCGACCTCGCTTCCTGATGAATATGTCGAATTCCCAACACACGCATAAAGCGCACTTTATCCATATGCAGATCACATCAATTGGCTATTTAATATGAATCAATCTGTCACATACTAAGCTAATTTTCAAATCCGAAACACAATACTGATCCTTATTAATAAAGGAGCCTTGAATGAGTTTATTAAGTGTCCCGTTCGTTGGAACCGGTGCAGACACCGCATTACATGTCGTCGCAACTATTGTCTTGATTGCGACTGTCGGCGCTGCTCTGTTTGGATTCTGGAAGTTTCACGAACTACCAATCAACAAAGCCCATAGTAAAGACCATCATCAAATAGGACTAATAACGGCGTTGACATGGATTGGTTTCATCTGGCACTGGGTTTGGGTTGTCGCAGTCATTGTCGCTTTTGTCGATATGGACAAAGCCATTGTCAACCTACGCGACACTTGGCGTCACGCACCCAACACAAAAGATAAACAGGAGGAGGCTTAATGTTAGAAGGTTTAGCTGTCTGGGCGCTTTTTATTTATCTGCTAAGACTGGTGGGTATGCCCTGGAATACCGCGACCAAGTCATTCGCCTATTTAGGTGGCGTTTCTTGGCTGATGTTTGTTTGGGTCGGTTTGATCAACTATACGCCAATGGATCTATCTGGCGGTTCGGTGGTGCAATCCCCTCATATCCAGTTACGCCCCGATTCTCCTAACGTAACAGGTAAAGTCGACAAGATTTACATTGAACCCAACCAAAAGGTAAAGAAAGGCCAACTGATTTACGAGATCGACCCGACTCAATACCAAATCGCCTATAACCAAGCGAAAGTAGAAGAAGAGTCCGCGATGGTGGAGCTTGAAGTGGCATTTGAGGATGTTTCAATTTCACAAGCAACGTACGAGTCAATGGTTCAGGATTTGGAGACTACAGAAAGCCAACTTGCTGCTGCCAAAGCCGATTACAGTTTGCAGAACAAAATGTTAAAGCGTTACAGAGAGCAAAACCGTGTCGTGAATAACACCATCACTGCGAGCGATATTGATAAGCAGGAAACAGCCGTCACTAAGGCACGACACAACGTCTCAACCATAGAATCAAAGCTAAAAGCAAAACAGGTGGACACTGAAAAAGCCAAACTTGCTATCGCGAAATCAGAATTAGCGGTTAAATCTAAACATGCTGATTGGAAAAAGTCACAAGAGAAACTCGCAAAAGCAAAATGGGAGCTGAACAGCACCAAAGTTTATGCACCTGCAGATGGCTTTGTGACCAACTTCATCTTGCGCGAGGGGCAGCGTGTCTCAATGTTACCTAGGCTGCAAATGTACACAGATGAGAAATACGTGCTAATGCGTGTCAATCATCAGGCGATTCGCAATGTTAAACTAGGACACAGTGCTGAATTTTCTTCTTCAGTCTACCCAGGTAAGATCTTTTCTGCTCAAGTTGAGGGGATAGTTGAAGCCACGGGAGAATCACAAAGCAACTTATTGGGCTTGGACGAATCGGTAAGAGTAACGACAGGAAAAAATGTACAAAATAAGCATCACTTCGTGCGCTTGAAAATAGAAGAAGCCGAGGGCTATGACATCCCCGTCGGTTCTGTTGGGCTCGCTTGGGTTAGCGGAGACAAACCAATCGGCTTTATGGCCTTCCTCGATGTTATCCGTGGCATCATCATTCGTATGAAGTCCCAGCTCTACTACTTCTATTCTATTTAGCCCATACTACCTACAGCCCGGTGAATCCGGGCTTTTGCTTTTCACTAACATAACCATAAAACGATCGCATTCGCTGTCAATTTCTATAGCTTTATCATACATGTCACTCAGCACAGCTATTTCAGCCAATATATTGAAATAGTAAACATAAAAAAGCCAACATTCTCATCGTGCTAGCACTTTTCATTTCTTTGTTATCTCCAGTACGAATGAAACAGAAACTCAATCTCAAATATAGTGTTACTCTGAGCTTAGCAAGGTTTTCTAAACAAGAATAATAGGAAAGTGATGTAATGAAAGTCTTAAAGTGTGTGAAATATCATTAGCAATAACGTTTTAATTCGCAAAATGCAAATGCACATTGCAATTGAAAGTCGAAAAAATGCTATATTGCGCCCAAATGCTAGGCAATTACGCTCTATAAAAGTTGGCACATATACTGCATTTATTAAGGTGACCCTTCTTAAGCCGAGGGTCACCTAGCCAACTGACGTTGTTAGTGAACCAAATTTGTTCACACTTATTTAAGCCAATCTTACTTATTGAGGTTGGCTTTTTTTCTGTCTACTGCCAACACATCTATCATGGTTCGTCATTGCTACATTGGTGTGTCAGTTCAATGATCATCACATGGCACTGATACGCTCAATAATTGCACGCTTTCTCTTTTATCTTGTCTATTAAATTTCTTACGATTTAATGTGATAAATAACCACTATAGACTTTCTTCATTGCCAACGCCTCAAAATCAGACATTAGTTGATGCTTCCACACCAAAAATACTCAAAATCACGTCAACAGACGTTTGAAACAGAAACTTGGTGAAGCCAACGTATAAAGCCATTCTTACAGACACGCATTCATAACAAACTTATTTAAATCTATTGGACTTACCTCTAAAAGTATCATTTAGAAACCGATTACATCATCTTTAATGTTTTTTTTATTAAATTCATAATAAAACTATCTTTTTGTTTTATAAAAAATTAATTACAACCAATACCAAGCAAACGTTAAACCTTATGGATTTAGATTGACCAAGTGATATTTATCACCATAATAACGGCCGTTTATCTATAATTTACTCACTTAAGTTTGTTTTATCTATTTGTGGAGGTGATAGATGTCCGAAGATAACAACTACAGTCTGGGACCCGTTCCAACAACAGCCAGAAAAGGCGTCATCTCACTCACGATGGTGATGTTAGGCTTAACCTTTTTCTCCGCAAGCATGTGGACAGGAGGCTCACTCGGTACCGGCCTTTCATTTAATGACTTTATTCTCGCAGTCCTAATTGGCAATCTTATCCTCGGTATTTACACTTCTTTCCTCGGCTACATCGGGTCTTCTACTGGTCTCTCCACTCACCTTCTCGCTCGATTCTCATTTGGAACTAAAGGCTCATGGCTTCCTTCAGCTTTACTTGGTGGCACACAGGTCGGTTGGTTTGGTGTAGGTGTTGCGATGTTCGCTATACCCGTTCAAAAAGCGACAGGCATTGATACCAATACATTGATCATTGTGTCCGGTCTTCTAATGACAGCGACGGTTTACTTTGGCATTAAAGCGCTGATGGTGCTTTCAGCGATTGCTGTTCCTGCTATTGCGATACTAGGCAGCTATTCAGTATCCATGGCCGTCGATAGCGTGGGTGGATTTGAACAACTCAAGCTTATTCAGCCAGAAACGCCTATGGATTTCTCTGTCGCACTAGCAATGGTCGTAGGCTCATTTGTCAGCGCAGGTACACTCACCGCAGATTTTGTTCGCTTTGGTAAAAAACCAGCTGGCGCCGTGCTGGTCACTATGATCGCCTTCTTTATCGGTAACTCACTAATGTTTGTCTTCGGCGCCTCAGGGGCAGCAGCGACGGGTATGGCAGATATTTCGGACGTCATGATTGCTCAAGGCCTACTACTACCTGCCATCATCGTACTTGGGCTCAATATCTGGACCACCAATGAAAATGCTTTATACGCTTCAGGGTTAGGCTTTTCTAACATCACCGGACGCTCAAGTACTATGATGTCTATTATCAACGGTATCGTGGGCACCATCTTCGCATTGTGGCTGTATAACAACTTTGTTGGCTGGCTAACGTTCCTATCGACTGCCATTCCGCCGATTGGTGGCGTCATCATTGCGGATTTCTTGATGAATAGAAAACGATACCAAAATTTCACTACGACAGAATTCAAAGACGTGAATTGGGCTGGTATTGTAGCAGTGGCAGTAGGTGTTGCAGCAGGTAAGTTTATACCTGGAGTTGTACCAATCAATGCCGTATTGGGAGGCGCACTGTGTTACGTCGTGCTCAACCCACTTTTAAACAAGAAAACACTCGACACGCAATCCGCGTAAGGACGCATAATGACTAAGATATTGATCAAAAATGCAAAACTACAAGATCAAGAAGGATTGAAACAGATCCTGATTGAAAATGGTCAATTTCAACAGATCCTAGATAACGACATTGCTGTTAATCACTCTGGTGACATTTTAGATGCAGAAGGTGGACTCGCCGTTGCGCCATTTTGCGAGCCTCACATCCACTTGGACACAACTCAGACAGCGGGAGAGCCGAGCTGGAATATTTCCGGTACACTGTTCGAAGGCATTGAACGCTGGGCTGAGCGCAAAGAAATGCTGTCTGTGGAAGACGTTAAAGCTCGTGCAAAACAGACTCTTAAATGGCAAATTGCCAACGGTGTTCAACACGTTCGTACTCACATTGACGTATCGGACCCGACGCTTGTCGCTTTGAAGGCGATGGTTGAAGTGCGTGAAGAGATGAAGGAATGGGTCGAGATTCAGATCGTCGCGTTCCCACAGGAAGGTATTCTCTCCTACCCTAATGGTAAAGAATTACTCGAAGAAGCGGTAAGGCTTGGCGCTGATGTTATTGGTGCGATTCCACATTTCGAATTTACACGAGAATATGGTGTTGAATCTCTACACTATGTTTTCGAACTGGCAAGAAAATATAACCGCTTGATTGATGTGCACTGTGACGAAATTGACGACGAACAATCTCGCTTTGTCGAGACCCTCGCCGCCCTCGCGCACAAATATGAAATGGGAGATAAAGTAACAGCTAGTCACACAACAGCGATGGGGTCCTACAACGGCGCTTATGCGTCGAGGCTTTTCCGCTTGCTAAGAATGTCAGGCATTAACTTCGTCGCTAACCCACTCGTCAATATCCACTTACAAGGACGCTTCGATGAGTATCCAAAACGGCGCGGAGTCACTCGAGTTAAAGAAATGCTCAACGCTAATATCAACGTGTGTTTCGGCCATGATGATGTGTTTGATCCTTGGTATCCATTAGGCACCGCAAATATGCTTCAAGTGCTTCATATGGGACTGCACGTATGCCAAGTAATGGGCTATGATCAAATCAACAACTCCCTTGATTTGATCAGTACCAACTCAGCTCGTACTTTGAATATCCAAGATAGATACGGTGTCGAAGAAGGTAAGCCAGGAAACTTATTAATTCTACCCGCTGAAAACGGCTTTGATGCCGTTCGCCGTCAAGTTCCAGTCCGTTACTCAGTACGTCACGGAAAAGTCATCGCACAAACTCAACCTGCGGTTACGTCGATCCATTTGGAGAGTGAAGAAAGCATAACTTTCCGTCGTTAGCATCAACTGAATGAATAAAGGGAAGCACTGCTTCCCTTTCTATTTATGACCTAACGGTTTCTGCTTTGAGCTTAAATGGCCGAATCCGTTTTATTCGAACCGATTGCTTTTTCTTGAGTCGGATATGACACAGTTCTAATACTAAGCCAAACGCCATTGCAAAATAGACGTATCCCTTATTCACGTGGATAGCAAAACCTTCTGCCATCAACAATCCGCCAAGCAGCACTAAAAATAATAATGCCAATGTTTTAAACCCAGGGTATCGGCTCACAAGGTGATTTATCTTCTCTGCTGTTAACACCATAATCACCGCCGAAGATAAAATAGCCGCTACCATAATTGGGACTTCACTCGTCAAACCAACCGCCGTGATGACAGAGTCCATAGAGAACACCGCGTCAACAGCAACAATCTGTAATAGTACGACTGCTAACCCAGTTCGAACGTGGGTAGAATGCGTTGCCTCGCTATGTACAAGCCAAGACCACAGCTCTTTTGCACTTTTCAATAATAGGAAGGCGCCGCCAGCAATCATAATGATGTCACGTCCAGTAAAGCTCGTAGACATTATTTCCAAGACTGGATGTGTCAACGACATAACCCACGATATAGAGAAGACCAGCACGATTCTCGCGGCCACTGCTAGGGTTATACCTAGGTTGCGAGCAAGCTTTCTCTGATGTGCAGGAAGTCGTTCACAAAGAACGGAAATAAACACAACATTATCGACGCCGAGTACCACCTCTAGTGCGAATAACGTTGCGAAAATAACCCAGGTTTCGGGTTGCATGAAAAGTTCTAACATAAAAAAGCCTCCTCGGATGAAGAAGCCGGAGAATGAATCAGTCGACTAAAGGGGTCGTCCATTTTAAGTTATTTACCTCTGTTACTTAGAAGCGGCCAGTTAATCATTCAATGAAATCATGCGCAAAGCTCTATTTGTAACAATTAGTAAAAAAGAAAACCCCACCAAGCTCTCACTTAGTGGGGTTTATTCTTACTCGCAGCAATCCGGCTACTATAGGTGCTCCCTGCATCTATTCCATGATAGTTCGCTGATTCCTTCAGCACTGTCCTTATCATCGCCTTCCTAGCGGTGTCCTCGGCAATCCAGCCCGTTAGCTATCCTCGCTAACTCTCATCACTTTATCCTTAAGCGGTGTCCCTGAATCTATCATCCTGATAGAAATTGCCTTAGTCCTTTAAGCGTCCATTAACCTTCCTTGATGTAACCATCCTAGTTACTAGCCTCCAGCTAATGTCCTTCGCTTTCCTTGCCGACTGTTCATCCTGAGCAATCGAATCTTCGTCCTGAAGATGACCTGTCCATGGGTCTTTCCTGTTCCGTGTCCGCATCCTGCTGACCACTTAAGATTATGCCCCTCAGGTATTTTAACAATGGTTAATTTCTCACATTGAAAGCGAAGCTGACGGGCAAAATCCAAAAAAAACTTAAAATACAGTCACTTAAAATAAAAATTCTACAATTATCGCACCGCTTATAGTCATTAAACTTACGCATTTGTAAGAGATCTCGCACAGAATCCCGAGCCATTAGTACCAAAGCCACCCCTAATTCGACTGATAATATGTGATGCGAATCACTATAAAAAGCCAAAGGACACACCTACAGAGGCTAACGCTCAGAATTTTACTGGACTATCTATACCGAAATTAGGATATTATTACCTGATCTCTATCACACTACTTTTTCCCCTATACAGGGTTTGCTTCCTAGAGGAATGACTGAATGATTTCTAAATGGGCACAACGCTTTTACCAAATGGCTGTTCTTGTCGGCTCATGGAGTAAAGATCCTTCCACTCAGGTCGGTGCTGTCATCACAAAACAAAATCGTATCGTTTCTGTTGGATTTAATGGCTATCCACATGGCATTTCTGATAGTGCCATGACCGATGACAGAGAGATGAAATACCTCAAAACGCTACACGCAGAAGAAAATGCAATCCTATTCGCTAAACGCGACTTAGACGGCTGTGAAATTTGGGTGACACACTTCCCTTGCCCTAATTGCGCTGCCAAAATTATCCAGACTGGCATCTCCGCGGTTCATTGCCCAGAGCAAACAGATGATTTCCTATCTCGCTGGGGTGACAAGATCAAAATCAGCCAAGAAATGTTTCTCCAAGCCGGTGTGAAAGTAAACTGGTTACCGCTGGAAGATTTAAAGGACAACCTGTAGTCGTTCAAACGTATCGAATAGCTGCTGAGACTTATAAGGTTTAGGTAAGTAAGCATCCATCCCGGCGGCAAAGCAGCTATCTATTTCTTCAGGTAGGACACTGGCCGTTAAAGCAATGATCGGTGTTCTGCTTCTTCCCTGCTCTATCTCCCACGCACGAATATTCCGTGTTGCTGTCAGTCCATCCATAACTGGCATCATGCAATCCATCAATATTGCGGTGTACTGCTGCCCAGACTGAAACATATTGACTGCCTCTGCACCATTACTGGCAATCTGGTAGTTCATTCCAATCTTGCTGAGGAAGAAACTCGCTATTTTTTGGTTCATCAAATTATCTTCTACGATCAACACACAACGGCTTTCATTTGAGCGAAGCGATTGATTTTGTATTGGTTCAGCATGATTGCTATTCAGTTGAATAGAGTTGAGAGCTTTCGTAACCGCAGTTTCAAATCTGCTGCCGAGGAAGGGAAGCGTCAAATTAGATGATACCAGTGCTTCAGAATCTGGCAGCATAAACAGATGGTGCTGTAAACCAATGATTTCCGAGAAATTAAATCGTGCTCTAAGTGAGGCCAGATCTCTACGCGAACTGTGATGCGCATGATAACAATAAAAAATCAAATCGAATTGCTCATCTAGCTTTATACCTTCATTGGCATTTTCTAAAGTCGTTACCATCAAACCAAAGCGTTGTGATTCGCTCTCGATCAACGAGGTGTATCGACTGTTATTGGTGATAAGCAACGCTTTGCCTTTGACTTTGTCCCTGCTTGACTCAACGACAGAGTTCGCAGGAATAGAAACGCGAAAACAACTTCCTAACCCCAGAGTAGAGCTGGCCGTGATACGTCCTCCCATCAATTCTGTAATCTGACGACAAATTGCTAGTCCTAACCCAGTCCCACCATATCTTCGAGTAATACTGCCATCTTCCTGAGTAAATGGCTGGAAAATCTCCTCCAGTTTTTCTTCATTAATGCCCACGCCGGTATCCGTGACACAGCAATCTAAATATGCTTGTTGTCCTTCATTGAGCATGGTGATCGTGACCGAGACTGTGCCATCTTGAGTAAATTTCACCGCATTGCTGAGTAAATTCATCAAAATTTGTTTAAATCGAAACTCATCAATATACAAACTATCTGGAATATTGTCAGAAAGCGTTGCTATGAGTTCTACCTGCTGTTTAAGTGCTTTAGTGCTGACCATATTCATTGCTTCAAAAGCGGATTCACGAATATCAGAATGACTTGGCGATAGGGTTAGATTTCCAGATTCAATCTTCGATAAATCGAGAATATCGTTGATCAGAATAAGCAGTGCATGTGAAGACACATCGATATCGCTAAGAATATCTTTTTGCGAAGAAGTTAGATGGCTGTCGGACAAGATCTCCGTCATACCTATGATACCGTTTAAGGGCGTGCGGATTTCATGAGACATATTAGCTAAGAATAAGCTTTTTGCTTGATTCGCCGCTTCTGCATTTTCTTTCGCAATGACGAGCTCTTGCTCATACTGTTTTTGCGTCTTAATCACGTAATTCACACTGTGAGCAAACTTAGAAAATTCATCTTTACCATCTACGGGGATCAGTTCTACACTGCCACTATTTCGCATACTCCCCATCACAGAAAGTATGTGCGCCAATTTAGAATTGATTCTGTATAAGGTACTGGTCCCCCAAAAAAACATTCCCGCAAAGAGCGTGAATCCCCCGATGGCTATCGCCAATAATGTATGTTCACTTCTCTTAATACTTATTTGAAGTTCTTCATGAAGTTTGTCTGAAAACACACCTAGCTGTTTTTCTACTAGAACATTACGTTGCTCAATAGCAGAGGCAAAGCCTTCTAATTTATCTCGCTGACTGTCACTAAACAGCATGTGTTGCTTGTAGTAGCTCCCGCGTTGAAAATCTCGACTAGCAAAAACATTCAGTAACGTAGTGACTTGCTCAGAATCCGCTCCTAAATTGACAAATTGGTCTAGGTAGAACTGCTGCCTTTCACTGATCTTAAAGTACTCACTGGCGTATTCCGCATATGAGAGACCCATAGCTTTGATTTCCTGCGCAATCCAAGCTTCTTGTTCCATCCAAAAATACAACCAACTCAAATCACTTAATACGAGATCCAGTTTATGTACTTTTAGCTCTGCACTATGACTCTCTATCGATTGAACGTCACTATAGAGATCGTATAAGACTGTGTAGATAAGACGACCTAATTCTAAGCTTCCATCGGAACTGACTGTAGCGAGCTCGGGGATAAGCTCATTAAGCTCCTCAATGTAGCTTAATGTATGATTAGAATCTCTAATGCCGTGATGTACATGCTCTTCGGTATGCGCTACCTCCGCGGCTAAATTCAATGATTGCTGGGCCATATCCAGAACTAAAGCCGCATTCTGTCCTTCCATGCGATGGTTAAGCGCTTGATACACATACTTAGAAAATGCAGACAAATGCCTGAGTGTTTGGTTTTTTTCGCTAATGACAGCGTAGCTGTGAAGTCTGTCCTGAATGCGAGTGACCGCATTGGCGCTAAACAGAATTATGACTAATGTAGGTATAAGGCATAAAATCAGCAACCGACTTTTTATAGATATATTAGTGAGTAGCATTGAGACTCGTTCCTTCGAATCATTTTTTAACCACTAGACCTATAATATTAGTTCATATTAACTTTGCTTCTTATTAACAAGGCTAAAATTAAGGTAATTTTTTGGGCTTCAAGGGGTATTCTTGCTTAAGCATCTGACAACCTTAACATTGCAACTTTTCTGTTTTCAGTCGCTGGCATGCAACTTTGCTATCGTGACCCTGAATACAGATATTCAAGCACTGCGATCCAACCAAGTAAAAATGCTCTATCGAGGCCGAATATCGAGTATCGAAGGGTACCCAATCAGGTTAATGGACCTGCCAAAACATTCAGAATATCGCCAAGACTTTTATCATTCCCTATTGAACAAAAGCCCAACTCAAATGAACGCAATCTGGGCACGTCAAACCTTCTCAGGAAAAGCGCCTGCACCGAGTGAAATTACTCAAGTATCAATAAAAGATATTACTTGGTGGCTAGATAATCACCCAAATGGCATAGCTTATGTTCCGATCAACTTAATTCCAGAACAAGCTCATGTCCTCTTTAAACTCTGTAATAAAGGCTAGGATTATGGAGATTCAACAAAGATCCTTACTGATAATCGCACTGATAAGCCCCCCTACCATAGCCCAAGTGCAACTCACTAATGAGTTAAGCCTGAGCGGCTTTGGTACCTTTTCTGCAGCCAAGAGTGACAACAATACTCCCGTGTTTTATGGCCGAGATATTACGCATGACTGGTGTTTTGACTGCGATAGCACACTAGGTTTACAGTTAGATTGGCAACTGCTTCCAAACCTACGATCCGTACTACAAGGCCTCAAACGTCCCCAAGATGCTTTCTCTTCGCCAACACTCGAAAGGGCCTTTCTCGAGTACTCCGCGGCAGATCATCGAATCAAGGTAGGTCGACTCCGTTCCCCCATGTTTATCATGTCTGAGTATTACTATGTTTCAAGCACTTACCCTTGGTTACGTCTTCCCGTAGATGTGTATGGTGGGCAGCTTGGCATTACCCATTTTGAAGGCACGTCTGTTGAACTAAATTACGAGTTTCTTAATCAATTTTATCTCAGCCTGACACCATTTTATGCATTAGCTAACGAGGAGGAATATGAACTATATGGGCAGTCTTTCACCTTGGATGTTAAAAGTGCTTATGGCCTTGGTGCCGACTTCTACTTTGAAGACAGCCAACTTCATCTGTCCTATACCGATGTCGAAGCACAACAAACATTTACTAACCAACATGAAATTTTCTTCAACATACACCTCTTTAGTTTAGGGGTTAGCCATACAATCAATGCTTGGCATTTTCAGGCTGAAACCCTGCTGTCTAATGAGCTCTATTCAAACTGGTATGCAGGAGTCGATTACCGCCTCTCAAAGTGGACACCCTATATCCAATACGGACAGTCCCGAAAATCCAAAATGAGCAACAGCTATCTATTCGGTGTTAGGTATGATTTCACGCCTCAAATTAATACATCTCTAGAATGTCAAAGGATAGAGGGTCAAAAAAACGTGATCAGTGGACAATTCACTCAACCACAAAACTCGAGTGATACGTTTGCTTCTAAGGTCGACCTGATATCCATAGGTTTATCGTTTACTTTTTAAGTAGTAATAGTGATAAAAATTACATTACAAAGCAAAACATAAACATAAATTACACTAATTTTGTGTTGTGAGTATTTTTTGTCGAAAAAAAAGTTAGGTAAATAAAAAATGTCAATAGGTCATATTGACAGAATATTTCCCATTCTAGTGGGCCATATCAGCGAGTTACTCTACAATTATTTTTTCTAGCAGAATAAGATATTAAGCATTACAATCCTGCCGCATAAAAATTACATAATTAAAACACTTTATTATCTCTACTCGCTCCCCCTACACAGTGAAGTAGAGTCAGTCCTCAAAACGTGAAAGGTCCAAACAAACAATGAGTCCAGAGAAACACCTTCTTGACTGGCAAACTAGCCAAACGATTGCGGAAACTATCTCTCCCCTACTAGGTCAACTTTATCGCGAAAAAGGCGTAGAAGTTCTACTGTTCGGTAAAACTCTGGTTAATGCAGCGACCATTGATATCATAAAGACTCACCGTCTTGCTCGCCGCTACACTGGAACACCTCTTTCAGCGGAACAAACACTGCCACTCATCAAAGCGCTGTCTGAAATGGAGCTATCGCCATGCCGTATTGATGTAGGCCAATTGGCGCACCAATTCTGGAAAGGTCGCGATGACGATCACGGTGTGAAAGACTTCCTGCATTCTTCTCTCATGGGCGCAATGAATGGTGAAACGGTCACTGAACCTCGTGATGTCGTACTTTACGGTTTTGGCCGAATTGGCCGCTTGCTAACTCGCTTATTAGTCGAGAAAAGTGGCCCAGGCTACCCACTGCGCCTTCGGGCTGTTGTAGTACGTGGTGGTAAAAAAGGTGACCTAGAAAAACGTGCTAGCTTACTTCGTCGTGACTCAGTACACGGCCAGTTCAATGGAAGCATCATCGTAGATGAAGAACGTAAGGCTATCATTGCAAACGGTAATTACATTCAGTTTATCTACGCCAATAAACCAGAAGAAGTGGATTACACTAGCTACGGTATTAACAACGCGCTTGTTGTCGATAATACCGGTGTATGGCGTGATGCTGAAGGGCTGAGCCAGCACTTAGAATGTAGCGGTGCCGAAAAAGTCCTCCTAACCGCTCCGGGCAAAGGCGATATCAAGAACGTTGTATTTGGTGTCAATGACAATGTGATTGATGCAGAAGACACCATTATTTCTGCGGCAAGTTGTACAACTAATGCCATAACGCCAATTCTGAAAGCAATGAACGACAAGTATGGCGTTGTTTCTGGCCATATTGAGACCGTGCATTCGTTTACTAATGACCAAAATCTGATCGATAACTTCCACTCTGGTGAACGCCGTGGTCGTAGCGCTTCCCTCAACATGGTTCTCACTGAAACGGGTGCAGCGAAAGCAGTTGCAAAAGCGCTTCCTGAACTTGCTGGTAAGCTTACAGGTAACGCAATCCGAGTTCCTACTCCAAATGTCTCAATGGCGATTGCTAACCTCAACCTAGAAAAAGGGACAGACAAAGATGAGCTAAACGCTTACTTACGTGAAATGGCGTTGGCGTCTGAACTATCGGCACAAATTGACTATACAGAGTCAACAGAAGTGGTTTCTACGGACCTAGTCGGTTCACGTTTTGCTGGTGTAGTCGATGGGGCCGCAACCATCGCTCAAGATAACCGCTGTGTTCTATATATTTGGTATGACAACGAATTCGGCTACAGCTGCCAAGTCGTCCACTGTATGGAACAAATGATGGGTGTTCGTTACAAAACTTACCCGTCAAAGTAACCAAATATCGCCCCTGAAAACGCTCAGGGGTAAACCTCCACAACACAACTATAAAGATACACCCCCGTACTTGCCGTTTTCATTCGAAAGCGGCTTTTTTGTTGATACAGGTTTTATTCATCTTTGATTCATTTCCTTTCGTTTAATATTCGTATTAAAAGAGAGGTATGAGTTATGAATAGAATGATTTCGAGCGCACTTGCGCTGTTTATTGGATTCTTTACCATTATTTTTGGCCTGATCCTCGCGATTCCCCTAACAATCGTGGCTCTGATTACCGGCAAAAAAATTGAGAAAGCGATAAAGAAAAACGCTACTGCGTATCAACAACCATCAAAAGGCTCTGTGTTGGAGGGAGAGTATGAAGACGTGTCAAAATCAAAGTAAAAGAGAAAAACTTGAATACATGATGCGTAAAAAAACAGCTTTGGTCTTTTATTTTGCAGCCGCTGTGACGGCAGGTCTAGTTGGCTGCAGTACTCCTTCTAAAGACCCCGCCTATGACAAAGCTGACATACTACCAAACTATCAACAAAGTAGTTTTGAAAGCTACCTAGAAGAGACCAAAGCTTGGTTAGCGGACAACCGTTTGTTCATGACCGATGACCAACAACAGGAGTTGGACCAAGTCCTGCCGCATGAATATATTCCAAATCAGCCAAACGGGCAGGGAGTACTCTTAGTTCATGGTTTGGGTGACTCTCCCTACTCTTTCATTGATGTCGCCACCCACCTCGCAGAACAAGGCTATTTGGTAAGAACAGTCCTACTTCCTGGCCATGCTAGCAAAGTGGGCGATCTGCAGTTATCCACCCTTGCTGATTGGCAAGGCGTTGTAAAACACCATATCGAACTGCTTAAGAAAGACACGGATTCTATTTGGGTTGGGGGCTACTCGACCGGTGCTAATTTAGTCACGTCTGAAGCGTTGAGCGACAAAAGCATCAATGGTGTGCTTCTTTTCTCTCCAGCATTTGAACCGGGCTCTTCCGCTGTCAAATTTGCTGAGTTAGCAAGCTACTTCATTACCTGGGCAGATCAGGATCCTGAAGATAACCCCCTACGTTACAATTCTTTGCCGATGAACGCCGCAGCGATCTACTATCAGACTTCTTCCGATGTCAGAAAAAAACTCGCGTCAGCAAACTATGACAAGCCCGTATTCATGCTTATGAGTGAGGGGGATAGTGTTATCAATACTCAGTATTCTATCGATATGTTCTCGCACCGAATGACAAACCCTAACAATCGTTTAGTTTGGCAAGGGGAACACGATCTGAATGACCCTCGTTCGACACGTTTTAGTATGATATTGCCAGAACAGCGAATTTCAAATGGCTCTCATATGGGGTTACTCTTCTCTCCGGATAATCCCAACTACGGAGTCAATGGCGCTCATCTTATCTGCTCCAATGGTCAAGAGGAAACAGATGCAGCAAAATGCGCTGAGGGTGAAGAAGTATGGTTCTCCGCATGGGGCTATACCGAACCCGGTAAGATTCACGCTCGTTTAACGTACAACCCCTATTTTGAGCAAAGCATGAAAATCATGGACTCGGTCATGACGCCACGTACCTGATCCTATCTGCTTCTTCCGCCTCTGTTCTGGCTGCTTCTGTTTCTGGGGCTAAAGCCATTTTTCGACTAAGCTGGAATTATTGATTGCAGTTTATTGAAGTGTTTGTTAATAGTTTTAACAAACACATAAAAACGAAGGATTGACAGATGAGTAATGGCCAACGCGATATAACACTACGCTTTCTAGCTGAGCCCGGAGATGTCAATTTTGGTGGCAAAGTCCATGGTGGCGCTGTCATGAAATGGATTGACTTAGCAGCGTATGCCAATGCTGCTGCATGGAGTGGCCAATACTGTATCACAGCTTACGCTGGTGGCATCCGATTTGTAGCGCCGATACACGTTGGCAACCTCGTTGAGGTAAGTGCAAAAGTGATATACACGGGAAAAACGTCCATGCACATTGCCATTGACGTTCAAGCCAGTGACCCGAAAGAGCTAAAAAACCGCCTAACAACGCATTGTATTGTCATTATGGTTGCGGTAGATGGAGAAGGTAAGCCTTCTCCAGTCCCTGAATGGATTCCAGAAACCAAAGAAGATATTGAGTTAAGAGACTCAGCGATTCGTTTGATGAACATGCGTAAACAAATAGGCGAAGAAATGGAAGCACATGTAAAGTATTTGAAATAGTCACTATGTCCTACAAAGAGGCTGAAAAGCCTCTTTTTTCAACTTTATTAGTCAGTTTTGAGCAAACGCAACCTCTCTGTCATTTTTCCTTCATCTTAATTTGATTAAATCCGCAATCGATTAGTTAGAAGGAAGGACACGGTTTGAACCTTAGCCACACCACTCTCAGCGAAACCACACTGGCCAACCCCAAAGCCGTAGAGTACCAATGGGTTCGTACGATGTATGTGGAGGGCTATGCCGATGATGAGATTAATCATTACATCCAAACCTGTTTTGGCGGTGATGATACCTTCGCTGATCTATTTCGTAGGGTTGCTCTTTCTCAGGAAAGTATTTACGTGCTACTCCAGTATTTAGGCTGCGCGCCTTCTAATCGCGAATTTTAACCCAAACGACACTGACTATTTAGAAATCCAGAGTTTGTAAAAATCGCTATACCCTGTTGGCCTAATTTGCACGCCACGAACTTGCTGCACTTTCGTTACTTCCTCTTTCCCACAAAAAAGCGCTACACAACGTTTACTCTCATATAGCTCTTGCTCTATTTTCTGTAACTCGACAAGAGGCACGTGTGCACTCACTGCTTGACGAATTCTCTGTTGATGATCTTCCATGTCCCGTTCATTTAATGCAAAACGTAGTCCCGTCGAGATAGATAGCCATTCAAATAGACCGTATTCAAGAGGCGCCTCGACTATCTCTTCGATCAACATCAGATCAGCATGTGCCGTGGCTGCCTCAGGATGACTAATGTCTTCGACAATATGAACGTCAAGTTCTAGCCCCGTTGAACGGATCAGTCTATGTAACCATTTTGCATTACGAATTAAACTAGGAATGGTCCAAATAGGCTCTGCAATCACCACTCGACCTTTAAGTTTTGGAGGTTCAACCGGCAACATATTTTCCGATAATTGTTGGAGGTCTACCCCCTCAACAGCGTTATCTTCATCATAATCGTATTTACTTTGGGCAATGTAGTTAGCTAACGCATCCCAAGTAGCTGGGCTTATCTCACTGTCGGCGCGCTCATGATAGGTGAGATAAGAGAAGGCATTGATTGATTCTACTTCAACTTCGCCCACTTCCTGATTAAAGCTAAGCGCATTTTCAATGATCTCTGTGTTGTGAGACAGCGTCACCTTTTCTATCAAAGCCCGTGCAGCGTAATAATCATTGTGAGCTTTGAGAGAAAGGCTTTCTTCATTCCATCTATCAACCTTATACGGACCGGTTCCGACATGACAGGTATAACCATTACCGAAACATAGTTGATCTCGACAAATAATAGACGCGTAGGGCATTGCCAAAGCGTAAATAAATAATTTATTGGGAAAGTTCAGTGTAATCTCGACTTTATCGGAGGCAGTAATATCTATTGTTTCAATACCACTCACCAGATCTCGAACCGGGCCAGAGTAATCACGTAGGCGCTCCAAGCTCCAAACCACATCCTCTATTGCAAGCAACTCACCATCATGTCGGTAAATCAATGGTCTAAGCCACAAACTGATCACATTGTCATTCTGTTCCCAATGATGGGCTAACCCAGGCATTAGGCTGCCGTCTTGGTCTTGCCTTATCAAAACATCGTAAACACTTTTTATGACTTGCAACTCTGAGGCGCGATAAGTTTGGGCTGGGTCAATGGTATTGACCCAAGGATAGGAGGAAATAAATACTGAGTTAACTTGCTCGTTTCTCTCGTTAAACTCTTCAGCAGCGACACTGAGTGCTCGAATCGCAACTAATCCATAACTTTCAAGCAATTTCGTAATGACTTTAGACTGCGCTTGTTCGAGTTCATAAAGAAAAACAATGGAGAGAACTTGTTGGAGCGATTTTTTTACCTTAAGTTTACTGCTCTTGCCACGCCCTACTGCAGGCTGCCAATACACCCAGCCAATATTCGCTAACTTACCCATAACGGTTGAAACATTGCGTCTTGAGGTACAAAGCACAGTCTCAAGTTCACCAAGACCAACTGAGTAAACCTGATTAAGCTGGTACTTTTTAAGTAGCAACTCAAGGTATCTTATATTCACATCGTTCACGAATACTCCAGAATTCAACGCCCCTGTTTAAGAAGACATAAGGAGCTCTAAAAATAGAGCTCCTTCGTTTCATGGCTAGAAGTGATAACTTAAACCTAGTGACAGAGTGGTAATATCTGACTCTACACTCAAGGTTTCGTTACCAATTTTAACTACCTCAAGCTCAGGCCTAATGTAATCAAGCTCAGCACTCAGCTTGATATTTTTAGAGATTGCAAACTCAGCGCCTGCACCATACATTCCTGTGATAGCCTCATCAGAAACTGTAGCATAGCTCGTTTTGAACTCAGCACCAAAGTAAGCGATCCCCCCTTTCACAAATAGATTGAATCGATCACCAATTGGCAGAATACCTTTAGCTTGTGTTGCCAAAAACGTCATATCACCAATAGACACATAAGAGCCATCGATAGCATCATAGCCACCAAGTGAGCCTTCTATCGCGAAATAATCATTGAACTGATAACCAACAAATAGCTTCGCTGCCGTGCTGTCATCATCTTCCAAGTCTAACTTGTATGAGCCGTTTCCAAATAGAGTGGTGTTGTAAGAAGAGTAAGTGTCTTTAAACTTAGCTTGACCTACTGCCACACCAAGATAAGGGTTTGCGTTTGCAACCGAACATATTCCCGCAAGTGCGATCACTAAAATTGATTTTTTTAACATTGTATCTACTGCCTATCTTATTGAACTTTCAGATTGACACTTCCCTATGTAGCCAATGTTTTCCCTACCATTGGGTTTCGAAACAGAACTGATAATAGAGCTTTGCTTATCAATAAAACACGCAGAATATTTTCGTAAATTTTCTACTTTTTTATTCACTACTCAAAATAAAGGTCACTTTTTATTTCATTTCTGTATGTAATTAAGCAGAGAATGGGCCCCGTTTTCCCTTTAAGAACCAGTGGCACGCCACTGACATACTATTTCTGTAAGTAACTACATTTCATTTAAATTAAACGATAAGTAAGACTGTTGCCGAATGAATACGTAGTGAAAAGATATAAAAAAACCCGAGTAAACTCGGGTCTTGGTTACAAAAACTGTTAGTAGTGAAATAGTAAGGAATCTAAGCTAACAGCCAGCTATGCGTAACGCCAGTTTTGCTCCCTTCTTAACTGATCGGCGGCCAAACCAAAAGTGTTAAGTCGAGAAACAAAATGGGCGACCTCGCAGTCGCCCTTATCTTTCTTATTAGCCTTTCACACCACCGGCGGTTAATCCTCCGACCAACCAGCGCTGCGCAAGTAAGAATACGACAGTAATTGGTAGTGCAGATAATACTGCTGCTGCTGCGAAATCTCCCCACAAATAGTTCTGAGGGTACAGATACTGCTGCATACCAACCGCTAATGTGTATGAGTCTACATCAGAAAGTAGCAAAGATGCCACTGGAACTTCACCCACTACCATAATGAATGACAAAATAAACACCACTGCAAGAATCGGCACCGACAAGGGTAATAGTACCAATCGGAACGCTTGCCATGGGGTTGCACCATCCAATGCTGCCGCTTCTTCTAGAGAGTTATCAATGGTTTCGAAGTAACCTTTTATCGTCCATACGTGCAGTGCGATACCACCTAAGTAAGAGAAAATTAAGCCGCCGTGCGTATTGAGTCCTAAGAATGGAATATACTGACCTAGCTTGTCGAATAGAGCATAAATCGCTACTAGGGCTAGTACGGCTGGGAACATCTGAAAAATCATCATCGCTTTAAGGATGGTGTTTTTACCCTTGAACTTCATACGTGCAAACGCATAAGCAGAAGTTGTCGAAAGCGACACAATAAGAATCGAGCTGATGCCAGCCACTTTAACTGAGTTCCATAACCATGTCAGAACCGGGAATGGAGGTGGGGTCACCGAACCATCCGCATTCGTCACAGAGAAACCTAATGCTAACTTCCAGTGCTCCAGCGATGGATTCTCAGGAATAATACTGCCGGTTGCGAAGTTACCCTCACGGAAGGAAATCGCGATGATCATCAACAATGGGAAGATGATCAGTCCTAGAAACGCCCACATTGCAATATGAGTAGCCCAAACACGGTATTTTAATGACTTGCCTTGTACCATTGCCATTATATTTCTCCTTAATCCTGAGCCACTTTTGTTACACGTAGGTTCAATAGCGCTAGTGCGCCAACCAACAAGAAGATAAGCGTTGCGATTGCACTCGCTAAACCAAAGTCCTGACCGCCTGCACCTTCAAATGCGATGCGGTAAGTGTAGTTAACCAATAGATCGGTATAGCCAGCAGGCTCCGACGTACCAATCATGTTCGGCCCGCCTTGAGTCAGAAGCTGAATCAATACAAAGTTATTGAAGTTAAACGCAAAGCTAGCAATAAGTAGTGGCGTCAATGGTTTAATCATCAGTGGTAGCGTGATACGACGGAAGTTGTCGATAAAGTTCGCACCATCGATAGCAGACGCCTCATAAAGGTCATCAGGAATCGCTTTCAAGAGACCCATACACAGAATCATCATGTAAGGGAAGCCTAACCAAGTGTTCACGATGATGATCATCAGTTTTGCCAAGAACGGGTCAGAGAACCACGTTGGGCTGATGCCAAACATCGCCTCCAAAACCATGTTCACTTCACCAAAGCTCTGGTTGAACAAACCTTTGAAAATAAGAATCGAGATAAAGGCAGGAACAGCATAAGGCAGAATCAGCAGTACACGATAAATTGCTCGCCCTTTCAGCTCTTCCCATTGAACTACGCTTGCCAGAACCAAACCAATCAGAACCGTTAGAGCAACACTGACCGCTGAAAACACAATCGTCCAAATGAAGATGCTAATGAAAGGCTCTTTAATGCCATCGTCTTTCCAGACGCGCTCAAAATTATCAGTACCAATCGTTACAATAAAACCTGGTGAGACAGTTGAACCTACAAATTGACCATTTTCATCAACGGGTTGGTAAAAGCCGACTTCATTGTTAGGACGTAGGTTCTCTTGCGTTTCATTGTTGTAGAGCGTTTCTCCATCTTCCTGCAACGTGTAGAGCGGGACAACTGCCGCAAACTTGCGCAGACCGCTCATGCGGATGTCTTCGCCTGACGGCATGTGTAGGTCTACAGCGCCAAGAACAGATTTGTTCTTGATGATGGCTTTAATTTTTTCTTTTTCACCCTCTACCTGCTCAACAGGAGACAACGACATATCACCCGACAACGTAGCGAGGTTAAATTCTTCCGTTGCCAGCAGTTGGTCGCCTTTCTTCACAGAGATGCGGTGACCATTCTCTGTCTTGATCAGAGAAAACGGGTAGCTATCACCACTCTGATAAGTACGATCAAGCAAAACAGACTGAGCACGTTCAAAAGAAAGCTGATTTTTCGCACTGTAGTTCGTGAAAGCAAGACCAACCGTATACGCCAATGGGAACAGAATGAATAAGATCATGCCTGCGATACCTGGATAGATATAGCGATGCGCGTAAGTCTTTTTACTACCAAAAATATAAAGAGCGAGTGCGGTTACGATAAGAGTAAGAAGTGCGAACGCAATCTCACCCCGTGAATACATTAGAATCGTCGCGTAGCCATTAAGAATACCGACTGAGCCAAGAAGCGCCCACTTTATGAATACATTTTTACTTGAAGGCAAGCTCGTTGTTGGTGATGTCATAGCATCTGTACCTTGAACTGACTGCATAAAAGAACCTGCTAGCGATAATAAAACAAAGAAATGAAGGAGGGGTTACCCCCTCCTTAAAAAGGTCGACAATTATTTTGTCATTTGTTTTTCTGCGTCAGCCAGTGCTGCATCTACAGACTGACGACCATCAACGATGTTGATGATAGCGTTCTTAGCACTGCCCCAGAACGCGTTCATTTGTGGGATGTTTGGCATGATTTCACCATTCATCGCGTTGTCCATTGTCGCTGCAATACGCTTGTCTGCGTCTAGCTCACGCTGGAAAGAGTTTAGAGCAACAGCACCAAGCGGCTTGTCATTGTTCACTTTACGCAGACCATCGTTTGTCAGCAGGTAGTTTTCAATGAATTCAACCGCTAGGTCTTTGTTTGGCGACGCAGTGCTGATACCTGCAGTCAAAACACCAACGAATGGTTTAGAAGATTGGCCATTAAATTTAGGCAGAGTGGTTACACCATAGTTGATACCAGATTTCTCGATGTTGCCCCAAGCCCATGGGCCGTTGATGGTCATCGCTGTTTTGCCTTGGTTGAACGAAGATTCAGAAACAGAGTAATCCATATCAGAAGAGATCACACCCTTGTCTACCAGACCTTTTACGAAACTCATTGCGTCTTTTACGCCATCGTTCGCGATACCCGCATCTTTGATGTCGTAACCTTCAGCACCGTATTTGAACGCGTAACCACCGTCAGCCGCCATTAGTGGCCATGTGAAGTACGGTTCTTTCAGGTTCCACATGATGGCAGACTTGCCTTCTTTCTTCAGCTTGGTGTCGAGTGCTTCAACTTCTTCCCAGCTCTTAGGTGGGTTTGGCACTAGGTCTTTGTTGTAGATAAGAGACAGAGATTCAACCGCGACTGGGTAACCGATGATTTTGCCATTGTATTTAACCGCATCCCATGCAAAGTCTACGATACCTTCTTTGATTTCTTTAGACGGTTTGATTTCACTTAGAAGACCTGCTTCAGCGTAACCACCAAAACGGTCGTGAGCCCAGAACACAATATCAGGACCATCACCGGTCGCTGCAGTTTGAGGGAACTTATCTTGAAGTGCATCAGGGTGAGCAACGGTGACTTTGATACCCGTATCTTCTTCAAACTGTTTACCTACTTCAGCAAGTCCGTTGTAACCTTTATCGCCGTTGATCCAGATAGTTAATTGACCTTCTTCGATAGCAGCATTTGCACCAAATGAGCCAAGAGCAACTAGAGTACCTAGTGCCACTGTGCTTAGGGCGTTTTTCATGTTCATATCCTTTTTATATTTGTGTTGTAGGGCTCCACCGTTCAGAGGTTTCACCGTATTTCGACATACATTTTTAGCTAAACTGTCAATTAGCTCATCCTCCTACTCCCTACGCCCTCGGTATTATGGACTATTTTCGTGATCATCATCCGTCGGCTAGGCGACCAGAATCACAAAATTGACCCTTAACGTGACCAAGTTCACCATCAAACCCCATATTTCTTTGAACTCGATCTAACTCCGTGCAATCAGCCCTACTCTCCCTACTCCCTGCCTACTACCCCTTTAAAAAAGTTCATCGGGAGGATGTAGCAACAGTGCAATAAAGCCAAACTACAGTCATCCGAGAGTGGATGGTAAGAACCCTTTCCAGTACGTTTTGAATTGCTTGGCAATCGAACGAAAAGCTGGTTTGCAATGCCGCAAGGTTCGCTGTAATGAAGTAAATGTTCGTAGTAATTCTGGTGTCATTACCAGTTTGGATTCAACGGGGGAGACAGTTACTTTCATACGGGGGAAGCGAACTTTCATTTGGCTTTGACGGGTGATGCGATTGAATCCATCACCCTTATTTTCTTACACTTCGATTCACCTTACCGAATTCCTACACTTACTGCTCGCGCGATAATTCATATAATGATGGGCAGTAAAACAAAAATATTGATCGAGGACGAGCTAGATGGCGAGTGTCACGTTAAAAAATGTATGTAAAGCTTATGGCGACGTTTTAATTTCAAAGAACGTTGATCTGGACATTCAAGAAGGCGAGTTTGTCGTCTTCGTTGGTCCGTCAGGCTGTGGTAAATCAACTCTGCTACGTTGTATTGCTGGTTTAGAAGACATTACTTCTGGTGATCTTTACATTGGTGAAGAACGCATGAACGAAGTGGAACCTTCTCAGCGCGGTGTAGGTATGGTCTTCCAATCTTACGCGCTATACCCACACTTAAATCTCTATGACAACATGTCATTTGGTCTCAAGTTAGCAAAAGCCGATAAAGGTGAAATCGATAAGCGCGTTGAACACGCAGCTGATATTCTCCAACTTAGTCACTTGCTGGATCGCCAACCTAAAGCCCTATCTGGTGGTCAACGTCAGCGTGTGGCGATTGGTCGTACTCTGGTTTCTCAACCTAATGTTTTCCTTCTTGATGAACCTCTATCAAACCTAGACGCAGCGTTACGTGTTCAGATGCGTTCTGAGATCACTAAGCTTCAGCGTAAACTAGGTTGTACCATGATTTACGTGACTCACGATCAGGTAGAAGCCATGACCATGGCAGATAAGATCGTGGTATTGGACGCAGGCTATGTTGCTCAGGTAGGTAAACCACTTGAGCTATACCATTACCCTCAAAACCGCTTTGTGGCTGGTTTCATCGGCTCACCTAAGATGAACTTTATGAGTGTCTTCATTGAAGCTGTAGAAGACGACCGTGTCATGGTACAGCTAGCAAATGGCACAACTTTCTGGATTCCGGTTGATGGCCGTACTGTAACCCGTGGCGAGCGTATGTCGCTGGGTGTGCGCCCAGAGCACTTGCTTCCTGCCGATCAAGGTGACGCTGCTATTGAAGGTGAAATCAACATCGTAGAGAAGTTGGGTAACGAAACGCAGGTATACATGCACATTGACGCGGCTGACGCGGATATGATCTACCGCCAGCCAGACACGCTAGCGGTCGAAGCCGGCGACAAACTGATGGTAGGTATTCCAGCGCACCGCTGTCACTTATTCCACAGTGACGGTAAAGCTTGTCGCCGCCTATACAAAGAAGCAGGCGTCGATTTCGAAGAGTAATCGACAATCGATTAAAACAGCGCCCGGCTCAATGCCGGGCGTTTTCATTGCCGTTAACTGATACTATTTTGGCATTGGATAGCTTTTACTGACAAACTCAGTTTCAACGACCTGGTGAATCTGGTTAGTATAAGAAGCCAGTGTATACATGACGTTCGCTAACAAATTAGCATATCGAAACAAAATTGGATCCGGTGATTTTTTACCTGCATGTTCAACAGCCACGAGTGCACGTACAACTTTCTTTGCTTGCGTGCGGCACAGATGCAATTCAGCCGAAATAGGATGCCCTCCGGGCAGTACAAAGCCTTTAAAACCTCCGTCTAGCTTTTCACGCAGCGTATTATAATCGCTATAGAGTTCTTGCAGGTTTTCCTCAAAGATTGCCAGTTTCCCTCGTACCGAACCATTCAAATGATAAACATAAGGCTGGATTCGTTGCAGAACATCCCGACTATAATCATCCAGAGCCATCGTCAGAACAAGACCGATCCGTGTGCATAACTCATCCGCTGCTATCTCAAAGTCACACACAGGACTATCTTCATAAATAAAGGGATAACAAATTTCCCCATGATCCTTGCTTACAGGTTTCACGCTTTTCCCTTTCAGATACAACAAAGGGAGCCAGTATAGCTCCCTTATCAGACAGTTTTCGACCTTAATTGAGCAACTTAAGCGCTTTCTACCTGCTTATGCCCTTCTTCAAGGTGGACAAAATCAACCAGATCATCACCCGATACCTGATAAGCCTGACCAAAGCCTTTTACAAACAGACCTTTCTCAGCTTTCAGGTTGAATAGAACAAAGTCTTGCAGTTGGCTCAGGCCATCAATGATTTCACCGAAGCGTTCTTTCATCTGACCCACAATTTGTTGCCATTGTTCAGACTCACGATCAACGACACTTGCTACCGCATCAAATGTCAGACGCTTACGCGCAAACAGCTGCTTTGACGTATCTTCGTCTTCGATCATCATGATGGAAACATTTGGGTTAACCTGAAGGTTACGAGCGTGACGCGCAATTTCCGAGATCAGGATGAAATAACCTTCCTGGTTTTGAACAAATGGCGCATAGCTCACATTCGGTTGACCATCAGCATCAACGGTGGCTAGTTGAAGCGTGCGACGCTCTTGGCGAAACTCTTTGATTTCCGGACCAAGACGACCTTGAAGACGCTCTTGTTTTACTTGTGGATCCATTTTGAACTCCTGACTTTTCAATACTTTTTATTTCTAATAATCCTGGCTTCCGGCATAACCTGTCATGCCGGAGCTCCTATTTATTTACGTAGCTCTTGCTGCCACTGCTTGAATGTTTCTACCTGTTCAGCGATCAGCTCACGCTTTTCGTTGCGTCCTAGATAGATTTTAAAAATGTTATTCCCTTGTTCACAGAAGAAGCCAAAGTAGTGACTCTCACGTCCCATGAACGGTTTGCTAACTAACGCGATATTTTTCACGTTGTCTAACTTAAGGTGACCATGAAGCTCGCCTTCTTTACCCATCAGGTTGTAGTAGCCTCTAGCAACTTTGCCTTTCGGAAATGGAGCCTTCACTTCAAAGATTGAACCGAACGAATGAACAATGGTTGTCACTGGGCCAAAACCGACCAAGTTTTCCAAGACAGACTGAGCCTGCTCTCCCGGAGCCAAAGCAATCATCTCTTCTGGTAGAGCCGCTACTGCTTCGAATTCAGACACCTCTAAACGCTCTGCAATTGCAGCAGGTAGAAGTGTCGGTTCTTGCTCTATCAGTTGAGCGACTTGTTGTTTTAGTGCTTCCATAATAATTCCACTTAGAGTGCCACTTTGTGTGACGCGGTTACTTCACAATGTGTTTTTTGCAATACTTGAATGCAGGCTTGTGCCAGACTGACTGCCCAGAAGCTGCCAGCTAAAGTCAGCACTAGATAATCCCCTTCAATACGGGCTAAGCCTTTGTTCTGCCATACTTCAAACAGCGGCATAAAGAACTCAAACGTATCTTCACCTGCTAATAAAGGTAGTTGACGACGGCTAACGACACCTTTGTCGAAACCAGACTTAATCGCAGCAAACAAAGGCTCCAGCGCATGTTGCTTGGTCATCATCGCGACGACTGAACCACCAGACTTCATCGCGTTCATGTAAGTGTCTAATGTGCGGTGGTTCATCATTCCATAACCACCGATGTTGCCACCAGCGCCACAACCGATAGGTAATACTTCAGCGTATGTTTTTGCTAGGCTGTTGTACTGGCTGCGCTCTCGATTGTCTCTTGCCCAGTGATTAACACTTAGCTGACGCATATGATGTTTGTCCATAAACGCGACGCCAAGTTCATACATTGATGCTTTATCTGGTGTCGTTGCTGGGGGTGGTATCTTGCCTTTTTCAACCAAATTCAGCATCGGCGCGGTTCCACCGACCACAAGCTGATAGAGATCTAACCCGTGAGCGCCTGTCGACATGAAATCATTCAAGTCCTGCTCAAATACATCTAGCGTCTGATACGGAAGACCGTATAGAAGGTCAAGAATGATTGGCGCCTCTTCGGCGGCAGCGAGCTGCGCGACACGCTCCAGTACAACTTCACGATCGTCCAGACGTTTTGCGCTACGGCGGACTTTGGTATCAAAACTCTGAATACCAAAGGAGAAACGGTTAAAGCCACCTTGCAGAGCCCTTTCAAACATTTCGTCGCTGAATCGATTGATTCGCCCTTCTAAGGTGATCTCACAATCTGTAGCAAGCGGGAAGTAATGACGTATGGCTTTACCCAAACGCTCAACCTGCTCCGCCGAGAGATCGGTAGGCGTTCCACCACCAATATAAACCGCATGAAAAACACCGGTCTGTGTCCAAGGCAAAGCGCTCTTCTGCTTGATTTCATTAATCAGTGCTTCGAAGTAGTCATCAACCAGTTTTCGGCTCGCAGCATTTTGGAAGAAATTGCAGAAAGTACATCGGACCCGGCAGAAAGGAATATGAATGTATAGGCAACGCTTTTTGTTACGTTGACCTTGTTGTTCATACAAGGTGTTGAGAAGTGGCACTTTTTGCTCAGGCATGATGGGAGATGCCATACCGTCCGCATGAGCAGAATGCTTTTTGGGGAACGCAAATCGCAACGGATCAGGCGTATCCTCTCCCAAAATTGATTCATCAAATTTATCAATATCTAACATCACATAACATCTCTTAACGCTTATTCCACAAGGGCTCGCGCTAAATCTTTCAAAACTGCCAACGATCATAAAATGGCACAAATGATAATGCAATTGATAATTGATCTTATTTCGATTGTAAGTAATAATCTCATTCCATGTTGTAAAAAATGACTCATTCGTGAGGCTGGTAGTGAACCTAAAAAGATATGCGATAGCAGGAGGCGTTTCCCTTGCTCTTCATACCACAATTCTCTTTGTCGCTGATGAGCCAAAGCTTCATGCGATGCCTGCTGGTGCGCAATCTTCCACGGTCTCTATCAATTTCAAAGCCGTCCCCACTCCACAACCACCAGCGGAACCGGAGCCTGTCGTTGAACAACCCGTAGAAGCACCTGAGCCTCCTAAACCAGTTGAACCGGCGAAAGTCGAACCGCCAGTAAAAAAGCCAGTGGTGAAAGAGAAACCGGTAGTAAAAAAAGGGGCACCTAAACAACAGAAAAAGGTGGTTGAGAAAAAGACTGACCAATCCGTTAAGAAAACAACGCAGAAGAAACCACAAGAACAACCTGTTGCTAAAAAAACTGCAGAGAAGCCAGAAAAGAAAAAAGAGGTTGTGGAACAAACGAAACCTCAACCTGCTGAAGTAAACCAAGGCATTAGCCAAGAACCGGTACTGGTAAACAGACCGAGCTTCTTATCGAAACCGACTCGACCTGTCTATCCAAGACTCGCACAGAAAAGAAAACTTGAAGGCGTAGCTATGTATGAAGTCTGGCTGGACGAAAACGGTGATCAGGTTAAACAAATCTTAATTTCTTCTTCCGGAGCAACCATCTTGGATAACTCAGCTCTGAAAGCCATCAAAAAGTGGAAATTTTCTCCGCACATCGTTAACGGACAAAAAATGGCCCACCGCGTCAGATTACCCGTTCGCTTTAAATTGGATTAACAATGGAACAACTACATCAATTACAAGAACAGCTTGGCCTGATGACATGGCCTTTGATCATTTGTTCAGCATTAACCGTTATGATCATCACCGAACGTTTGTTTCAAGTCATGATCAGTTTGGGCGTGGGTAAGCGCGCTATCCGCAATGAGCTCAACCAAATTTCCCCTTCAGACAAACAGCAACTAGAAGCACTGGCTGAGAAACTCTCTCCGCGCCGGCCGCTGCTATATAAAGGCGTGGCGATGCTGCTAGCTCACCATTCATTTTCCAAAGTTTTACGTGAAGATGCCGCGGGTATGTGGCTTCAGGAAAAGCGTCATCAACTTAATTCTGGCCTTCGCTTGCTGACTCTCATCGGTGTGATCAGCCCTCTTATCGGTCTCTTGGGGACCGTACTTGGCCTTATTGAAATGTTCAAAGGTGTTGCCGCATCAACGGGCAGTATTACACCCAACGATCTTGCAGATGGCCTTGGTTTAGCGATGCGCACAACCGCTGCTGGTCTGCTGATCGCACTCCCTGCCATTGCTGGTGCTCAATTGCTTGGCCTATGGGCCGATAAAGTCATGGCAAAACTAGAACACACACTCAACTACGTTAACTTGTGGTTGGAAGGCATCAGTCTCCAACACGTTTCGCCTCAAGTATCAGCGAAAGCCCCAATACCATTGGCCGAGGCATCATCATGATTAAAGTATCACAAGAGAAGAGTCACTTCGGTCTAACGCCTGATCTTACTCCTCTACTGGATATTATTTTTATTGTCATGGTGTTCCTGATGCTCACCGCCGCCGTCAAGCTCGATTCGCTGGAAGTCGATCTTCCAACAACTGACTCGCAAGCAGTCGCGGAAGTGGATACTAAATCTATTACCGTCAACCTTCTTGCAAATGAGCCTTACTGGGCAATCAATGGCAAAGAATATATTGATTGGGAAAACTTCAAACTTGCTCTTCTGGAGGAGCATAAATCAAACCATCATCCGATAGTGATTGGTGCAGAAAAAACCGCCGACGTGCAGTACCTCGTCAAGCTACTCGCCTTCTTACAAGAAAACGGTATTCAGGCGACACAACTGCTTACGGAAGAATTAAAACAATAGAGTCTATTATGCTTAAGAAAACATTGATCAAAGGAATTGCCGCCCTATCCCTTTCTACGGTTGCTGCAACAGCGATAGCAAATGAACGTATCATCAGTGCGGGTAGCGCGGTGACCGAACTTATCCTCGCCTTAGAGCAGCAAAACCAGCTGGTTGCCGTCGATGTCACCAGCGAACTGCCGCAAAACTTAACCCTCCCGAAGATCGGTTACCATCGTAATTTATCCTCTGAAGGCTTGATGGCACTTAACCCAACACGATTGATTGGTTCCGATGAAATGGGGCCAGAAACGAGCCTGAGTCAACTCAAAACTGCTGGTGTTGAGGTCAATATCGTCAATACCTTACCTACTCCTGAAGGCTTGCTGGAACGTATTGATGAAATCGCAGCGCTAACCGATAGCCAGAAAAATGCTGAAGTGCTCAAAGCGGAAGTAAACCAACAGATTTCGAGCCTTGAGAAAAACAAAGCAAAAACCAAAGAAGCCCCAAAAGTCCTGTTTCTGCTGATTCATGAAGGACGCCCTGCCAACGTTGCTGGCGCTAACACAACACCTAACGCCATCATTGAGTTAGCGGGAGGCATCAATCCCGCAGCAAGTAAGCTGGATTCATACAAGCCACTATCCACCGAAGCTATGCTCGAGATGCAACCTGATGTCATTCTGGTAAGCGGCCGTAGTTATGAAAAAATGGGAGGAGCCGATGCCATTTTAGCCAAAATGCCACTGCTGGCCGCAACGCCTGCGGGTCAGTCAAAAAACATCATCACAGTGGATGGACACGCTCTTGTCGGTGGCTTGGGCCTAAAAAGTCTCTCTGAAGCTGAACGTTTGAGCTTACTACTGACTACCATGGAATAAATTTCGCTCATGTTGTTACGTCGTATCCCTTTATCTGCTGCACTAATGCTGTTTAGCTCCGTTTTAGCGCTGACTGCGTTAGCATCAGTGACCGTAGGTCCAATGAACATCAGTTTTATGGACAGCTTTTATAGTCTCGTTATCCGCTCAAATGAGCTGGCACCTCACATCAATATGGTTATCCATGAGATCCGCTTTCCTCGCACAGTCTTATCTATGCTGGTTGGTGCCATCTTGGCGATGTGTGGCACCGTTATGCAAGGCTTGTTTCGCAACCCACTGGCCGAACCCGGTATTATTGGTGTTTCTGCCGGTGCCTCTTTGGGTGCTGCTTTTGCGATGGTGATGTTTGCAACATTCAGCATCGACTACCCACAGTTGATGAATTTCGCCGCCGTGCCTTTATTCGCCTTTTTCGGCGGGGCATTGACAACCGTGATGGTCTACAAACTCGGTACTAGTAAAATGGGGACGTCAGTCACCATCATGCTACTGGCAGGTGTCGCGTTCAATGCTTTATCTGTCGCAGGCATCGGTTTTATGAGTTTCATCGCCAATGACCAAATGCTTCGTGATTTATCATTATGGCAAATGGGCTCCCTAGCTGGTGCCAACTGGACCAGTATAACCCTATGTGCAGTGACCTTACTCCTTCTAATGATTATTTTTATGCGTAAGGCTATGCCTCTCAACGCATTGTTGCTCGGAGAAGCCGAAGCAAACCATCTTGGGATTCCCGTTCAGAAACTTAAGCGCCAGCTCATCCTCCTAACCGCAGTTGGTGTTGGTGTGACTGTTAGTGTATCAGGCATGATAGGCTTCATTGGTTTGATTATTCCTCATTTGGGGAGAATGCTGTCTGGACCTGATCATCGTAGCCTACTGCCAATTTCAGCACTGATGGGCGCTCTGCTCCTCACCATTGCTGACATGTTCTCTCGAGTCGCTTTCGCTCCAGCTGAGCTCCCTGTAGGTATCGTCACTGCTATCATTGGCGCGCCATTCTTTATCTATTTGCTGTTCAAACAAAAAGGGAAGATTCTGTAATGGGTAACGTTGCACTATCCGGAAAGAACATCTCAATAGACTTTGGCGATCGCAAGGTTCTGGACAAGATCGACATCGAAATAAAGTCAGGGGAAGTGACCGCCCTTCTTGGGCCTAACGGCGCAGGCAAGAGCACATTACTTAAATTGCTATGTGGTGAAATCCCATCCAACAATAACATTCAGTACTTTGGTAAGCATCGAAAAGAGTGGCAAGCAGGCACACTGGCCAAGCACCTTGGAATGCTGCCTCAACACAGCACTTTGAACTTCCCGTTTTTGGCACATGAAGTTGTTGAGCTTGGTGCGATTCCACTTAACTTGCCCAACAAACAAACTCAAACGTTAGCAAAACAATACATGGAGAGGACGGATGTTGCACACCTTACCGAGCGCCTCTACCCTTCTCTATCTGGTGGTGAAAAACAGCGACTGCATCTTGCACGCGTGTTAGTTCAATTGTCTCACTCAGGTGATAATAAGATTTTGATGCTCGATGAGCCGACATCCGCACTCGATCTTGCGCATCAACACAATACGTTGAAGATTGCCCGCCAACTTGCAGACGAGCAAAACACCGCCGTAGTTGTGGTCTTGCATGACCTCAATTTGGCTGCTCAATATTCCGATCGCCTTGTTGTACTGCATGATGGAAGGCTGGTGTGTGACGCCACACCTTGGGAAGCTCTGACATCTGAAATGATTGAATCCGTCTACGGCTATAAGCCTTTGGTAGACAAACATCCATCTCTGGATTTCCCCATGGTTTACCCAGTGGCATAGCCGAAAAGGAGCGCAACCAGCGCTCCTTGCTCATTACCCACCCAACGTGTTCTCCGCAACGAACCGACGATCTTGCATTCTTTTAGTACTATACGAAAACAACACAAGCAGTAATAAAGCAGACACCACAGCCGATAAACAGACATAGAACGCACTGTAATAACTATACATTTCACCAACCAGTCCAACCGCTAAGCTAGCCACTAACATGCTCACATTGAGCAAATTGGAAAAAAGCGTCGATGCCGTTCCCAATCTATCGCGCATCATATCTTGTAAGACGACCATACCTAATGTCGCACAACTACCAATAAAGATACCATTGAATATCTGAGCTAAGATCAACGTGGTTTTATCCACCGCCATCAACATCGTCAGAAAAAACACACATCCACTAAAAAGCCCTACACACATGATACGTACCGCGCTATATCTGGCGGCCAACCTTCCGGCATAGAACATGACTGGTATTTCGCATAAGGCAGCAACTCCAAATAGTACGCCCAACCAGTTCGCTTCGACCTTGACCTCTTGAGATAAGTATAAAGGCATACTAACGATGTATAGGTTGTTGGCTGTAAAAGCGAACACCACGACAAAAGCGTATAACACCGTCAGAACATTCACTGACGAGCCGAGTAACCTGCTATTTCTTTCATTCCCAGAAGCCTTTGTAACACCACTAGGCAGGTAGCGTGTAATGACAACAATCGCAACGCTCACTATGATCGCGGACACAGCAAATGAAGCACTAAATCCAAACTGAGCTTTAAGAACAAAAGCAATAGGAGGCCCGAATACCCATGCGATGGCAATCCCGGCTCTCATGATAGAAAGAAAGCTAGTGCTATCTTCGAATTTACTATCACCGTATTCTCTTCCAAGGGCAAACAGTTGACCAAATGCAGCACCGCTCACGCTACCAAACAAAGTGACAACAAGGATGGCCAACCAGTACTCTCTGATAAAAATAAAACTGACGACCGTAATGAAATAGCAGCTCAGTGAGGTCACCAGAATTCTTTTTCTTTGCCAGCCTTGGTCAGAATATCGAGCGATGATCTGTGACACAATCACTGAACTTGTCACGGCTGTCACCATGTAAGCTGATAACATCATAGGTGAGGCGCCTAATGCTTCAACAATAAACAAACTTGAAAGTGGATAAAAAAAGGCACCGCATAAGCCTGAAACAAAGGCAGTAATAATAAATAATATCGCAGTTTGATCTTTATACATTTATCTACTCTTTATACCTAATGGACGAATTGTGCTCATCTGTGAGATCCGCTCTAGTCTAATCAATCAATGGCGGCTAAATTAATGGTATTCGACCTAACTCTGATACTTTTCCATCAATAATGACATTTTCAATGACAGCTTTTAGCTAGTTTTCTGAATTTAGGATTACTTTAGTAAGGACTTTTCTCTTGAAGCCATTTATCGAAAATATTCGTCATACATCCAATTTCAATTGGCTGGTAAAACACTTTCGCAGCCCAGTACCTAAGCTCGAATACGCCTGTGCTTGGCACTATCATGCAGAGTACGAACTGGTGTTATACCTTGATCCACAACGGGTATTCGAGGGCAATTATTTCGCAGGTGACAGCATTGGTAAAATCAACCATCAATCAATGTTTTTGTATGGCCCAGGGCTACCTCACATGCTCGCTGGTCGTTTATCGGGAGTAGAGGAAAGCGCGCACCACACCGTAGTAATATGGCTTAAACATCAGTGGCTTGAAAGGATACAAGAGCTGATCCCAGAAGCTCGCGAGTTAAAGCGATTGTTAAACGACTCAGCCTACGGGATCGAATTCAGTAAGGAAGTGGCTGAGAAAGTAAGTGTGCTTGTGGATCACTTTGATGATTTACCTCCACAGCGCCAAGTATTAAAGGTAATAGATATAATCATGCTGTTACTCGAAGATGACAACAAGCGTAGGTTGTCGGCGTCTCCTTATTATTTACACCAATTTAAAGATGACAAAGAGTCTTACCTGAGAATAGAAGAAGCTCGTAAGTACATCGAAACCCATTACCATCAGCCCATCAAAGTGTCTGACTTGTGTCAGCTTCTTCACATGAGCGAAAGTTCTATTTACCGTATGTACGAAAAACACTATGGCGTCAGCTTTTCAGAACACTTAAAGCAATATCGCATCGGCAAAGCATGTGAGTTATTAGCAAGCTCGACCAAGCCAGTTTCACTGGTTGCCGAACTAACAGGTTTTCAAAACCTTTCAAACTTTAACCGCCAATTTAGGGCAATGAAAAGCACAACGCCTTCTGCGTTTCGTAAGCAATTTAAGCCAGTCTAAGCCCGCCTCCCCCTTAAGATGAACACTACAAAACACAAAAATGATATGTTATAACATAACCATTTAAATTACAGCTGAATTTACCATGCCAGTTAATCGTCTAGCCCTGATCCTGATTGCTATCACCTGCTTTACCACCGCCGCACTCATCCAAATTGAACACACCGAAACAATGCCCTCCACCACTCAACAAATAACGAAAGTCATGTATCAGTCACTTCCAGGTGCAATCACTCCAGATATCCAGCCAATGAAAGTACATTACATCGTAAAAGTTGGGGATACATTAAGCTCTATCTTCTCTGAATGGGGGTTGCCTTATCAGACATTACAGGAGGTACTGGAAGCGGATTTAACTTCACTTAAGCTAGATACGATAAAACCAGGTGACCACTTAGAATTCGTGATTGATAGGGATAAGCGGAAATTGCTATCTCTGATTTTTCACGAGAGTCTAGTAGAGCAAGCCATTTATGAACAAGACAGCAGTGGCCAGTTCACCTATCGCTTCGATGAACAACCCAGCCAATGGCGCTCAACGCTTTATTCCGGTGAAATCAACGGCAGCTTCTCTATCGCAGCGCATCAACTCGGTTTAACAACCACACAGATTGCAAATATCACGCGTATATTGAGAGATAAAGTCAACTTCGCCCGGGATTTACGTACCGGCGATAGTTTTAACATTCTGGTCAATGAACAGTTTTTGGACACACATAAAACTGGAAATGCAGAAATCGAAGGCATAGCGTTGTCGCTAAGAGGAAGAGAGGTCGCTGCTTTTCTCGCGGAGGATGGGCGCTTCTATGACCGTAAGGGAAATAGCCTAGAGCAAGCATTTGATCGATACCCGATAACCAAAGCCTATCGCCGTATCACCTCGCCTTTTAACCCTAAAAGAAGGCACCCGGTCACAGGCAGAATTTCACCTCATAACGGCACCGATTTCGCAACGCCGGTCGGCACTCCTATCTACTCAACGGGAGATGGAAAAGTGATTGCGATAAGAAACCACCCATATGCTGGTAAGTACCTAGTGATAGAGCACAACAGTGTTTATAAAACACGATACCTACACCTAAGTCGCTTTTTAGTAAAGAAAGGGCAGCAGGTTAAGCGCGGCCAGAAGATAGCTCTATCTGGTGCAACTGGTCGCCTCACTGGACCACATCTTCACTTTGAAGTACTCGTACGAAATCGAGCCGTCGACCCAATGAAAGCGAACTTACCTCTAGCCACATCCATTCCTAAGAGCTTATCAAAAGCATTTGCAGGTAAGGTGGCCAGTTTTGATGAAAAAGTTGCCGCTCGGCAAAACAGTACAGAGAGAGAGGTATAAAGCAACCTTTGGTAAACCGCGCGTTTTATCAAAATGAAAAACGAAAAAGCCGCTGTAAAAACAGCGGCTTAATCTTTGAATGTGGCGGAGAGATAGGGATTTGAACCCTAGATACGCTATTAACGTATGCCGGTTTTCAAGACCGGTGCTTTCAACCACTCAGCCATCTCTCCAATGCGCAGGCAGTTTAGATTTTGGCATGAATTTTGTAAAGAATTAATTTGTAGTCACTGAGTTAAATGACGATAAATCAACCACCTGATTTTGTGTTTTTATCGCTGAAAACGCCAAAAACCAACGCATTTTGAAGTGTAAATACTCTAAAGTGCATTTTCTAATAAAATAATGTTTTATTAGAAAGATACTGATTTTTAAAAGAAATAGCACTTTGAGATAACATATGTACGCCCGAAAATCATTGCGCATAATTGTGAAGTGTTTCAAAATTAGTGGGTTGACCTATATCAATGAGAGATTTCTGAGGTTGTTATGAAAGTCGCAGACCTATTTAAACATCGTGGTGATAAACAGCATTCTGAATTCATGCAGTGGATGTCCCCTGCAGTACGTGAATATTGGGATGAGCTTTTGCACAAAGCCAATAACCGCCACTTGTTTAGTCGCCTCAGAGATCTGCAACGCCCTGCTGTAAACGATGAAGTTCAACCACATGTTGAGCCTACGGTAACAAAGCCAAAGTCTATTGAACTCAAGCCAGAAGCGCAAAAACTGTTTGACGAGCTTCAGGAAAAATTAGGCGAAGTTATTCACACTGGTGATTGGTTGGATATTTCTCAGGAGCGCATCAATCAGTTTGGGCAGGTTACAGAAGACATGCAATGGATCCATACCGATCCAGAGCGTGCTGAAAGTGAATCACCATTTAAAACAACCATAGCACATGGCTTTCTAACACTAGCTCTACTACCTAAGTTAACTGACAGCGTGGATCCCGATCATTCGTTGTTCCCTACAGCCAAAATGGTTGTCAACATTGGTCTTAACCAAGTCCGCTTTCCATATCCAGTCAAAGCTAACAGCCGAGTTCGAGCGGTAAGTAAGCTTTCTAAGGTGACTCCGATTAAGAAAGGATTGGAGATCGAGCGTGAAATTAAAGTTGAAATTGAAGGTGTTCGTCGACCTGGTGCCATTGTGGTTTCGGTTATTCAATTGCATTTCTAGTAGTACATTTATTATCAAGGAGAGCTACTTGAGCTCTCCTTTTTTGTTTCTGCTACTGACTGATTGGCGTATAACCGTATTCGCGGATTAAAGTTTGAGCCTCTTTACCTTGCAGGTATTGAATGAATGACTGGGCATCTTTATCAAGTTCCGCTTTCTTATAAAGTACAAGGAATGGGCGAGACAGTTCATATTTACGTTCAGCAATGGTTTTGCTATTTGCATCTACTCCCTCAAATGTGATGGCTTTAATTGAGCTATCAACAGATCCTGTAGAAATAAATCCAATCGCTTGTTTGTTATGGTTGACGATGGTTTTCACCATGCTGTTACTATTAACCACTAAGTTATCTGGATTGATATCTGAAACCTGACGTCCATTTACAATTTTCGTAAGGCCCAGCAGGCTTTCAAAGCTATAACGTGAGCCGGATGACGCTTCACGTGTCACTACAGCAATTTTTTGATCGGCTCCCCCCAACTCTTTCCAGTTGGTAATTTTACCTTTATAGATATCGAATAGCTGCTCACGACTGACATTTTGGACCGGATTAGATTTATTGACGACAACAGCCAAGCCATCAAATGCCAAAGGGGTGACCGTTAACGTTTCATCCTGCTCACTTTCTGTCAGGTATCGTGAGCTCATACCAATATCTGCTACGCCTTTCTTTAAAAGGGTAATACCTGCAGTTGAACCGATACCTTGTACTGCAATGTAGGTTTCAGGGTGGGCCGTATTAAAGTTTTCAGCCAATACATCCATAACACGTGCCACCGATGTAGAACCGGACACATTAACTTCACTCGCCAGCGCAGGAAAAGTAAGTAAAGAAGAGGACAACATTGCCACCAGCGCAATACGAATCATAATAATCTCCAATCTGATGCGGATAAGTAAACTCGCGCTATCATATTTCGATTACATGACATTTTTGTGAAAACCTATGCAGACTCCTCATATTCTTGTACATACTATGGGTAGGTTAGCGTTAATGATGGAGCCGGTATGGGACTGGTCAGTTTGCTGCAAAAACAAGTAGAAAGCCGCGCGCAGGTAATCTGTGAACAGCGTAATAAAAGCTTACCTGCAGAATTAGGTAAAGCGAGCTATGACGTAACGGATAATGGAGTGATATTCATCAAGCAACATTTTCTGCTTGATTCAGCGCATTGCGATTACATGATGCCTGTTGCCAAGGTGCAATGGAACCAAGAGCGCAGCTCTTGGCTGCTATTTATGCCTGACGAACTCAATGAAGAAAATTGGCTGCCCTATCCTTACCTTGCGCAAAGTCATGATCTGACGGCGATTATGCGCGAAGTAGACAAAGATCCTAAATCCGTATTTTGGCAAGACTAACCGAAAAACAACGCAAATCAGCCTAAATTTCAAGCACAAACTGAGCATTAAACATACTGAAGCTTGTGCTTAGAGATTTATACCTAAGCGATAGTTTTACCCTTAGGGAGTCTTAGCGGTTTGATTCTTAACCGGATTGGCATAGCTTGCCACTAAGTAAGGTTGCGCACCCTCGGGTAACTGGCTCAGCTTGTCGGCCATGATGTCTTTGACTGTTTGATCGACCTTTTCGTTACCTGCAGCCAGCTCATTTATAGGGAACACTTTGTAATTGTCATGGATCTGGCGATCAATCTCTTCTGCTAACGCTTCTGGTGTTTCTAAGTCATCATAAATGACATCACCAAATGCCACATGTATACGACCTTTATCACCTACAATGCCTTGAATGATGCTTTCAATATCTTCAAATTCGCCTTTTTCGTAAGAACCACTGGTGGCTTTTTCAAATAACTCACGGGCTTTAGCGATATCACATGGATCATTTTCATAGGAAATAGAAACCGGGACGATACGCAATGATTTAATGTACTCTGAAAACTCTATTTTCTGCTTACGCCCTTCCACATGGAACATTTTAAGGATCGCCGGATCGGTAAAATCATTACCATCTTTCGCGCGCCCTTCTTTTTGCGCGATCCAGATAGAGTTACCCGTATCGAGCGAATGTTTGATGTAGCTAGACAAAGTGCCTAGCGCTTTCATCATTTCACGTGGGCCTTTCGCCGAACGTTTTACGATGAAACTCTTGTTAAGCTTCATCAGTTCCGTCGCACAAGGCTTTTTCAAGAGGTTATCGCCAATGGCAATACGAACCGTTTTATGATCACTCTGATGAAGGCCGTAGTTCACCAGTGCTGGGTCCATCGCAATGTCACGGTGATTGGACACAAATAAATAAGAGGTTTCTTTATCTAGCTTATCCAGTCCCGAATAAGTCACACCCTTTGTTGTTGTGCTCAAAGTTTGCTCAAGGTATTTTTTTACTTCCATCTGAATGGTTTCGACAGAGTTAAGCTTTGACCACTTCATTTTGAGGTACACTTTGACAATCGGTGACATCAGCGTTTTAAACCAACCGGCATGGTTAGCAAATCGATGCTGTAAAATTGCACTGATAAACTCTTCATCGTTAATCAGGCGGTCGATAGCCGCTGGAATTTCTTCGTCATTATAAGGACGGATTTCAACAAAAGGGTCGTTTTTAGAAGTCATTTCTTATTACATCTGATAAAAAGCTGGCCTATTCTACGCAGAGATTAGGGGATTGACAGCTATACTTCTCTCATAATCAACAAGGTCAGACCAGAATAAAATCACCGATTAAGTGGAAAGTCGGAGTTAAGTTGGTTTTTTCTGCAAGAAACGTTAACCTTATCGCCCCTTGAGTACCCAAGAACATGAGCAATTCAATGCACTACGCTATTTCGCATGACTATCGCGACTTTCAATATCTGACTATGACACCACGTAAAAAGAGCATCAAGCATATGCTACTTAAAGTCGAGCAAGGTCTGACGCTGTTGAAACTCGGTAAAACAGAATATGCGATTGAAGCGGGCCAGGCAGTTTGGGTCCCATTTGATGCCCTGTGCGCACTCACCTTCTTCCCGCAGACACAAGTTCAACAAATTGAAGTATCTTCACGTGTTACTTCATTCCTCCCTAAACAAGGTGGCTTTGTAACTCTCAATGAGCTCACAAACGCTTTATTGAATAGGTTAAAGGTGATGGAAGATCGACACGATGCGAAAAAAAATCTCCTTACTGTTTTACAAGAAGAGCTTTCAAGCTTCAAACCTCAGTTGAAGGAAAGCAAACTGACTCAACAAATAAACCAATGGGCCCCTAACATCGACAGCAAACTATTGGCAGAGCAACAACTCGTTTTGAACGTGCGAGAGGCCTACAAACGAATGCAATCTGGACAATCACGCCGCCAGGTTGTTGCCGAGCTGTTCGAAGGCAATGAAGCAATGTATTCACAAATTGAAAAAACAATTCGAGGTGAAAAGCAGAAAACTTGATTAAGTTACTGGCTGATTGTTCATTTCATAACTATAAATCTATAAATATCCTCTATATTTGTAGATAAAATAGGAAGGCGAATATGAAATTCAGCCATAAAATTGTGGCAGCATCCTCTCTCCTTTTACTGGCCACAGTAACATTGCTTACCCTACAGCAGTACTACACCGTTCAAACAGAAATTAAATCTCAAGTCACTTCCAGTGTCGCCGAGATTGTGGATGGCGTTAGAGATACAACCGCTGCTGAGATAAACAGTAGAAAAGCGATTGCTACCTATGCCACCAGTATGCTTGAGTCCAACCTAGATCTGGATGCGATGGAAACCGTCATTACACGTCCCATCGTTAAAGAAACTTTCCTATTAGCTGGATTAGGGTTTGAGAAAGATGGTTCAAACATCAATAACGATCCGTCTTGGAATCCCGGACCAACATGGGATCCACGTGCGCGCCCTTGGTATATCGACGCTAAAAACGCAGGCAAACTCATTATTACGGCCCCCTATGCTGATTCTGCGACAGGTGAAATTCTGGTTTCCATAGCCACTCCAGTCAAAGACAGCGGCAAGTTTATCGGTGCTATCTTCTACGATGTTAGCCTGGCAGGTCTTGCCGACCTTGTTAACAAGGTGCAATTGTTTGATGCAGGTTACGTGTTTATCGTCGCAGGTGACGGCACAACCATTGCTCACCCTCAAACAGACTTCAATGGTAAACCGATGAAAGATTTCTTGGGTAATACAAATATCCAAGATGACCCTCAACAAGTCTCTATTGACGGTAAAGATTACACTCTCGACTTTTCTAAAGTGCCTGGTGAAGATTGGTATATCGGTGTTGTCCTCGATGAAGAAATTGCTTATCAGTCACTAGCAGACCTACGTAACAGTTCCATCATCTACACTGTCGTGGCCCTAATCATCAGTATTGTTATTCTTCTTGTCTTGATGACGGCTCTAATGAGGCCACTTGTCGCCCTCAACAGTGCCATTCAGGACGTAGCTTCAGGTGAAGGCGACCTTACCCAACGCCTCGACACCAATACCGACCAAGAGTTTTCATCATTGGCAGAAGGATTCAACTCCTTCACCAGTGCGCTTCAACAGCAAATCACTCAATCAAAAGCGATTGGCGAAGAGATTCTACGTGGGTCTGAAATGACTTCGATGGGCTTACAAGAATCAGCGGCGGCCATGCAAGATCAGCTGAGAGAGTTAGAACAGCTCGCTACAGCCATGCACGAAATGGCTACAACCTCCGGTGATGTTGCCAACAATGCACAAGGCGCAGCTTCGGCAGCAAAAGAGGCTGATGAAGCAACTGAAGTCGGTACACGGGTTGTTGGCGATACAACTGGTGCCATCACTGAACTGTCACAACGTATCGATGAAGCAGTTGAAGAAGTGAAAACATTAGAATCTGCTACTGACAACATTGAAACCATTTTGAAAGTTATCAATGACATTGCGGATCAAACCAACCTACTCGCATTGAATGCCGCCATTGAAGCAGCTCGTGCTGGTGAGTCCGGCCGTGGTTTTGCTGTGGTCGCCGATGAGGTGCGCACACTGGCGCAAAGAACTCAGGAGTCTACCACTGAAATTCGAAACATGATTGAGCAATTGCAATCAGGAGCAACCGCAGTCGCCAATGCAATGAATATGAGTAAAGAAACCGCCAGTGGCGCGGTATTAAGAGCAGAAGAAGCGAACGCCGCTCTTAACAGTATTCGTGATGCAATCCAAGCCATCAGTGATATGAACATTCAAATCGCATCTGCAGCAGAAGAACAAAGTTTAGTGGCAGAAGAGATTAACAACAACACAGTGAAAATTAAGGATCTTTCTGTTCAAGTGGCGGATGCCGCAGAAAATGCCAACATAGCCATGCAAGCACAAACTGAAAACATCCGCGAACAAGATGCAATACTCAACAAGTTCAAAGTGTAATATTTTCGGCCCTCCCTCTGGGAGGGCTCTTAACTCTTAACTAACATTAAACTCTCTTCACCAGCCACGGAGATACTCATAGTACCTCGTTGACTAAGGTAATGCTCTTCAGACAGTAAATCCAACCACTTACCACTCACCGCAATCTGTACTCTCTGTGTTCGCTTGGATTTATTGATGATAACGATACCTTCATCACCACGAGCAAATATTAAGAGATCGTCAGATGCTTCCATCACCTGCATAGTTTTACCATGCATGAGATTATAAAAACGAATACGCGATGTCATCCGCTTATCATTCCAAGCATTCAGCCATCGAGGTCGACCATCAGAGCCTTTCAGCCCACAAGTATCAAGATCCGTGTAGATCAATGGCACACCACCATCTCTACCGAGAATATAGCTGTATGCTAACCACTCTGTTTTTTCTGGCATGACCAAATTAGCAAACACATTATTGTTTGGAATGTCATGGGTTATGGCAAACGTAATCGCCCTGCTTTGTGAGAGCGCTTGCCCGAAGCAATATGGGTTAACCAAACTCTTTAAGCTACCTTTAGCTTCTAATGCATCAAACATAGTTTGAAACAACGGGAAGTCATAAGCACCCAAGCGAGTTTCCGCCAAGAACGGCTCAAGGAATAAATCATATTCAAGCTTTGTAGCGCCACCATCGGTGATGATCTCACCAAAGATATGGACGTCTTCACAGATCTCTTTACTCCACACTTTTTGCAAATGTTCTAGTGACATGTGCTTAGCTGCATCAATTCGGAACCCTTTCACACCAAGAGATTTCAGCGAACGCAAATATGCCTGCTGCTGCTTGATAACATGCTCATGAACACGCAAGGTCGGTAAGCCCGGATCGGCAGGACCACCAGTAATTCGTCCATTTTGGACTTGCCATTTATCCTGCCAGTCTTCAATCCCAAATGCTTCGACGAAATCGTTTTCAACAAACAGTGGCTCTGACAAGTCTCCGAACAATTTGATATTTTCATAGTAGTCAGTATCTAACTGATAGGACTCTAGGACGCTTTGATCGGGATACTGAAGGTCTAATCTACTCTGTGATTCATTCGCCATGTGGTTAAAAACCACATCTGCATAAACATAAATTGAACGTTGGTTCAGCGCTTTAACCATGTCTTTAAAGCTTCGTGTATCACCGAGCTGGTTATCAATCACACGATAATCCTGTGGTTGGTAGCGTTGCCACCATTTTGTACCCTGTGCGTGTTTTAAAGACTTCATTGGAGGAGAAACCAGCACAGATTTATAACCCGCCGCTGTAATTTCATCAGCGCGTTGAGCAACCAATGCGTACGGCCAGTCGAAGGCATGAAGAATGACGTTGGCTGTTTTAAAAACGTTCATCTCTTGTTCCTTTATCTCAAATTCCATAATCACCTGACTGATTGCAGGTGAAGGCTGGCTGCCATTATAGACACAAGCCAATCTTTTTCTTCCCCCCTAGAAAGCGGAATGGGTGTAGTAGATCTAAGGCGTAGAATTTGAACTATTTATAAAATTAATTATTCTCACTCACTATAATGAAGTAGTAAGTAAAGAAAGGCGTCAATCATGAAAAATGTTCGGATAGACATAGTGTCAGATGTGGTTTGCCCGTGGTGCATCATCGGGTACAAAAGACTGGAGCAAGCTTTAATGACACTATCAGACACTATTGAGGCAGAGATTCACTGGCACCCATTCGAGCTTAACCCTGCAATGAAGCCGGAAGGGCAAAACCTACGAGAGCACTTGGCGGATAAATACGGCACGTCTTTAGAAGCGAGTATTGCCGCTCGTCAAACCATCACTGATTTAGGCCAAGAATTGGGGTTTGAGTTTAATTTCACAGATGAAATGAGAATTTATAATACTCGGAAAGCGCATCAGCTCTTACTTTGGTCACAATCGCAAGGATTACAACTCGACCTAGAAATCGCCATGTTCCACGCCTACTTTACAGATGGTAAAGATGTGAGTGACACAGAGACTTTGTTAGATATTGCTGAATCCCTTGGACTAAATAGAGTCACCTGTCAGGCTGTACTTTCAGACACGAGTTGGAAAGAGACCGTATCCTCAACAGAGCAGCAATGGCTTGAAGCTGGAATAAACGCAGTACCAGCGATCATCATTGATCGCAAACACTTAATTTCAGGTGCTCAAAGCAGTGAAATGCTGGTTGAAGCACTGCAAGAAATCACTCACCAGCAAAACAATGTAGAATAAATGGCTAACTACGTCGAAGAAGCTTTCCAATGACACCCCATAGAAGTACAAGCACCATACCCGCTAGGACACCAATCAGGCCGTTGAGAATAGAAGGGAAAAGTGCTTTCGCTAAGGTTAAACTTGGCAAATTGAGTAATACTGGCTCAATCCAATGGTGAACGACAGGCACGTTGTGAACAACAATCCCACCTCCCACTAAAAACATCGCGGCAGTACCCACTACTGTTAAGAACTTCATTAACTTTGGCGCAAAGATAATTAAACCTCTACCAATCCATGCCATGACACCTGTCCCTTTTGAAATACGGTTAAGATAAAAGCCAAGATCATCCAATTTCACAATACCTGCCACAAGGCCATAAACACCAATAGTCATTAAAACCGCAATTAAGCTGACCACCATTATTTGGGTCAACATGGAATGTCCTTGAACCGTTCCAAGGGCAATAACGATAATTTCCGCAGATAAGATAAAATCGGTTCTAATTGCGCCTGCCACTTTATGCTTTTCATACTCTGCAACAGAACCCGTCGGTAATTCATCACCTGTATCAGCTTCTTCATTTGAATGAAAAAGCTTCTCAGCCAGCTTTTCCGCGCCTTCACAACAGAGAAACAAACCACCCAAAAGAAGCAATGGCATAATAAGCCAAGGGGCAATAGAGCTCATCAAGAGTGCTGCTGGAACTAAAATCAATTTATTTCTAAACGAGCCTTTAGCAACGCTCCATACGATAGGAATTTCACGCTCTGCAGCAACACCAGATACTTGTTGTGCGTTCAACGCCAGATCGTCCCCTAGTACACCAGCAGTTTTTTTCGCTGCTACTTTGGACATCAAAGCGACATCATCCAACACCGTAGCGATGTCATCTAACAGGGTTAACAGACTCGCACCCGCCATTTGTTTTCTCTTAGAAATAAGACATGTAACTAAATGTAACATTGACCACATCGAACTTAAACCGAATTCTCGTCAGTAATGCGTCAATAACAACACCCCGGTTATTGGCTGAACTTATATTGATTGCTTCCCCAAAATGGGCGTTTTATGCTGTCGCCCACATCCCATAACAAACATAGGCAAAGTAATGCATAGTTCTTACTCTTACCCTATCGGAACACCAGGCCAAAAATGGCAAGAATCAGAGCGTCAAGCTTGGCGTGAAAAAACCAGTATCAAACGAGAATACCAACAAGAAGTGGTTCCAAAGATTCAAGCCCTACAAGAAAGGTTCGATATCGAACAGTATGGTGCTCTCTCCTACGACCCAAGCCGCTACCCACTTTTTTGCATTAAAAGTAAAAATTGGGACAGTACAAAACCCGTTGTTCTGGTGACAGGTGGGGTTCATGGCTACGAGACCAGCGGCGTTCATGGTGCACTCAAATTTGCTGACACTCAGATGGAAAAATACGCTGAGCACTTCAACATCATCGTCGCACCATGTGTCAGCCCATGGGGTTATGAGACCATCAATCGCTGGAACCCATTAGCGATTGATCCAAACCGCTCTTTCTATGAAAACAGCCCGGCAGAAGAATCCGCCAATCTAAGAGCGCTGGTAGCCTCAATAGGACAAGATGTATTAGTTCATATTGATTTGCATGAAACGACAGACACGGATGAAACCGAGTTCAGACCTGCCCTGGCCGCACGTGATGGCATTGAGTATATCGAAGGTATGATTCCTGATGGCTTCTACACAGTAGGTGATACTGAAAACCCTCAACCTGAGTTTCAGGCAGCGGTGATTGAGTCAGTTAGAAAAGTGACTCATATTGCTCCCGCTGATGAAAAAGGCGAAATCATCGGCTCAGCCATTGTACAGGATGGCGTCATCAACTACCCGATGGTAAAACTTGGCCTGTGTGGCGGTGTAACCAACTGCACTTACGGCACGACTACTGAAGTCTATCCTGATAGCCCGAAAGTGACCGATGAAGAGTGTAACGACGCTCAAGTTGCGGCCATCGTAGGAGGATTGGATTTCGTAATCAAAAAGCTATAACAGCTTACTCTTATACTGCTCCGGGGTTTGCCCGGAGTATTTTTTGAACATTGCGATAAACGGGCTGGCTTGATTGTAGCCCAAGGTTAATGCCACTTCTTTTACTGAATGCCCTTTGCGCAACAAGTCCATCGAATACAGATAACGTACTCTCAGCCTCCACTCTGTAAAGCTCATTCCCAGTTCAGACTGACAATGGCGTGCTAATGTGCGCTCAGTGGTATGAACCTTCTCTGCCCATTCAGAGAGGCTGGTATTATCAATCGGGTTCTCTTCTACTGCCGCCAATATTCTCGCCAGATATTTGTTGTCTGAAGAAGGCAAAAAGTGATGCTGAGTATCACGAGTTGCCAATTGATCTAAAAGAACTTGCACAAGACGCTTATCTTGATCCGTTCGGGCAACATTAATGTCTCGTTGACGAAAGTCATCGACAATCGATGACACAATCGGCGTAATTTTGATCAAGCTAGTACAGTCTGGAAAATGCGTAGTAAGTTCCTGAGCGATATTCAAGGAACAGTAGGATAGTGGCTTTCTGTTGTAACTAGTGTGCATCACACCTGCTGGAACCCAGATGGCTAAATGGGGGGGAGCAAGAAAACGAGTTCCTTCGGCCTCCATTTCAAGAATACCACCACTGATCAGTTGCACCTGCCCCCATGGGTGGCTATGCATTCGCGTCTCTGTATTGGATAAGAAAGCTTCAAAATTCATAAATACATCTGATGGAGCTTTATCTATTGATAGAGATGGGTGAAGGTGTTTGGCCGATTTTCTCAAATTTGTCTTCCTGTCGCGCCCGATGTCTTTTAAGAAATATCTACAATCATACAGACCTGTCAAACTCACTTCTACTGTTCACTTTGAGATGAGGCTCACATGATCTACTTACTTCCACTACTTACCGTTTTCATCTGGGGAGGGAATTCGATCATCAACAAGATGGCAGCTTCCGTTATCGAGCCTAGTGCGATGAGCTTCTTTCGTTGGTTTTTTGCCATGCTAGTGCTCACGCCTTTTTGCTTACCGAAAGTGATTAAACAATGGCCTATCATCAAACCGTATTTAAGCAAACTCGCATTTCTAGCCATGCTAGGTATGGTGTTAAACCAATCGCTGGGTTATTACGCAGGCCTTACTACGACTGCATCTAATATGGCTTTGATCACCTCATTAGTACCACTTCTCAGTGTATTTATGAGCGTGCCGTTACTCGATAAAAAAGTCTCTCTTCTAAGCATCATTGGTGGTGTCATTTCACTTGCAGGTTTATCTTTTATGCTCGGACAAGGGGACATAGCTTTCTTTTTACATCAAAATGTGACTCAAGGTGATGCATTGATGGTTTTAGCGGCTTGTTGCTACGCAGCTTACTGTGTACTGATAAAACGCTGGAAGATGCCTTTGTCTAACTGGACACTCATCTATATGCAAGGGATCTTTGCAGTCATCATGCTAGCGCCTCTTTGGCTTTCTAGTAATCATCTCACTCCTACAAAGGGAGCCTTCTCCCTTATCGCCTACGCCTCCATTGCCGCATCGATTCTCGCGCCTTGGATGTGGGTAAAAGCGATTGATGCTATAGGTGCGGATTCGAGTGCGATGTTCATGAATTTACTGCCTGTCGTCGCCGTATCATTAGCGGCTACTTTGCTAGGAGAAAATATTCAGAGTTACCACCTGATGGGCGGTATTATGGTGATCTCTGGCGTCATCCTGTCACAAGTAAAACGAAAGCCGAAGGTAGAACAAAGCCTGCAAAAAGTTAAGCCAGTATAAATGTTCGCCAAAAACCAAAAGCCACAATCGCAACCGAAGCACCCAACTCAAAAATGGATCATTTTTATGTTCGTTTATGTGAACATTTTCTTAAAACGAACCTTAATCAGCCAGTTCCGCTCATAAATCATTGCTTTGCGTTCCTCAAACCGTAGAATTGCTCTATTCCAACAGACAAGGATATTGTTAGTGAAAGCCATCAAGCGTCACCAAGAAATCATCGAGCTGGTGCAAACTCAAGGTTTTGTTAGCACTGATGAGTTAGTCGAGCGTTTTGACGTGAGTCCGCAAACCATTCGTCGTGATCTCAACGAACTCGCTGATGAAAACAAAATTCGCCGAAATCATGGCGGGGCGACGATCGCCTCCAGTTCCGAGAACTCCTCTTATCAAACTCGCCAAATTTCCTATCAGAAGGAAAAAGGCCAAATTGCGCTGGAACTGGTCAAGCACATCCCTGATGGCGCAACCTTATTCATTGATATTGGTACGACCCCGGAAGCAGTCGCCCGTGCCCTGCTAGGAAAACATCATAACCTACGCATCGTAACCAACAATATCAATGTAGCAACAATTCTAATGTCTAAGCCTGATTTCAAGGTTATTCTAGCCGGCGGTGAAGTTCGCGGTAAAGACGGAGGTGTCACAGGTGAAGCAACCCTCGATTTCATCTCTCAGTTCCGCCTAGATTTTGGCATTCTAGGTATTTCAGGCATTGACTATGACGGCTCATTACTCGACTTCGACTATCACGAAGTTCGTGTCAAACGTGCAATTATTGAAAACAGCCGCTCAGTATTTCTAGGCGTAGACCACAGTAAATTTGGCCGTAATGCTATGGTAAAGCTAGGCACTATCGCTGATGTTGATCTCATTATTACCGATAGAAAACCACCAAAAGAAATAGAGTCCTACGCCAAAGAAAACGACACTGTTCTTCAAGTTGTAAAATAAAGAAAAGGCGCATATCGCGCCTTTTTCTATTCTTGTCACTAATATGCTTAAAAATTCCCCACTCTCACTTTTAACGTGAGAAAAATATTACATAACTCGAATGTAATTTGTTATAAGTAATAAAAAGCGGCGTTAATAGCACTAAATGAAAGAAATTTTACGTCTGATAGATAACTACCAAACCATTGATTCTATTGACTCAATGGTCAGATTACTGGATCAGTTAAACACGATTGTAAACAGCGAGTATTTTGTACTTGGTGTATCGTTTGACCCACATATTAAAAATGGTCGATTTATCGTTGTAGATAACTTTCCGGATGAATGTCGTAAAGATTCATGCAATCTTGAATTAATGTATGTTGATCCTATTTGCAATTTTGGCGCATCAAACTGTATGCCTAGCGTTTGGGAATCAGCCAAACAAATAGATGTTCACAGCCAGGCGCTTTATTCCTTATCGCATATTCAAGGAATAGAACAAGGTATCAGTATCCCCATTCATGGATTAAATGGTGAAGTGGGTATTCTTAGTTTCGCCACATCAGACGTTATTGCTCACCCCGCCAACCCTGATGCATTACTGTTTACTCAGTTGATTATCCCGCTCATTGTACAGAACTTACCGCACTTGCCTTTGACTTCACAAACTAAGCACTCTCAAGCGATGTTAACTAACAGGGAAATTGAATGCCTGACTTGGGCCGCCGATGGAAAAAGTGCTTTAGAAATTGCAGAGCTCGTTGATTGCACTGAACGAACCGTTAAGTTTCACCTGAGTAATGCGTGTAAGAAACTCGGAGCGACCAATCGCTGCCAAGCGGTGACAAGAGCCCTACTCGGTGGGCATATTAAACCACATCAATAAGGGAAAGTAGTCTCCTCTACTTTCGTTCTAAATAATCAGAGCCGATTTGATTGGCTATGTCTATATTTTTCGCTCTAATCCACCATTTAGTATCAAGTTTAATACAAAACCTGTCCGATCGGACAGTTACACTATCCTATTGTTTTTAATATCATTATATCACTGAGTTACGACACGTCAGTTGGCTCAGACTGATGAATACGATCCAAATACAAATGAAACAAAGTATTCACACTAAAAAAAGCCCCGAATCATTGATTCGGGGCTTTTACCTTTTATAGAGCTAGGTTTAGTTCACCACTTCAATATCCGTTTCAGGGATACAACAACATGCTAAAGCAACACCCATGTTTTTTTCGTGATCTTGTAGTCCTGGAACATCAGGTTGGTGAACTTTGCCTGACTCAACCGTCACCTTACATGCACCACACAAACCAGCGCGGCAGCTATGAGCAATAGCTATCCCGGCATCTTCCGCTTGCTCTAACAACGGCTTTTGGTTATTGCCGGTAAAGATGTTGCCATTAACACTTAACTGAAGCTCTTTAAGTGGTTGCAGATTGGTTTGAGAAACACCGAACGCTTCTTGGTGATAGCACTCCTCCGGTAACCCTTTCTTCAGCAAGAGAGTTTTCGCCTGTTCCATAAAGCCATCAGGTCCGCATACAAAGACCTGCCTTTGCTCAACATTTTCGATCTGCTTTAAGTGCGCGCTAGTCAAACGCCCTTTTAAGCCGAACCAATCCACTGGCGGCTGAGACAATGCGATCAAGACTCTCAATCCAGGGTGTTGACGTTTGTAGCTATCCAACTCTTCTTTGCATGGGATATCTTCAATGCTACGACACTGGTGATAAAAGGTGACATCATTAGCCTGATCGTGATCAGAGAGGTACCTCAACATGGACAGCATAGGGGTCACACCACTCCCCGCAGACAAGAGCAAAATGGGTTGATCGTGTTTGTCTCCAAGGTGGAAGCTGCCATCAGGGTTTTCACACGCTAACGTATCACCGACTTTCAGATTGTCGTTCAGCCAGTTGGAAACTCGCCCACCATCAATACGTTTGACAGAAATAGCCAACCGCCCAGGCCTTGAAGGACTGGAAGAGAGCGTATAGCGACGCGCGACTTTTTCACCATCGATATCAACTGAAATCGGTAAGTGCTGACCGGGTTGGTAGACAGGAGCCGTGCCGTGTTCTGGCTCTAGCCAAAATGTCACAAAGTCACGAGCAATCTCTTCACGTTCAACACACGTCATCACCAATTTTTCCGGAGTGTTGTCTGGATAGAACTCTTTCTCTTTGTACTCAAGGACTTCCACCACATCTCCCTGGCGAATCATACCTTCATTCTTAGCGACTAAGTTTTGACCGAAGAAAACGCCACCTCGCTCGTTCGCTCGAAACTGAGACAGTGTGTTGAGTGGCTCTTTGCTTGGTCTGAATTCACCTTTATCGACATCAACCGTTGTCAGGATGCAGCGTTCACACGCTTTAACCGCTTCAAACTCCACTTCTCCAATACGGATTCGCTTCCAGCTATCTTCCTCAAACGCCTCAGTCGTAGAAACAATCAGGTTGGCACGGAATTGGTTCATTGAGTGATGTTCAGGGCTGCGGCGGTTTAGTTCGTCCAAAGAGCCCTGACCAATCACAAGCATTGGATAACCGTCGGCAAAGCTGACATTACCCCCAACTTTCTCTCGTACTCGGTTCGATTGCTCGCCTGAAAACAGCAACTCTACCCTCTGTTGTAATACGTCGCTGAACCAGTCATCCGCTTTGTCCGTTGTGGTATAAGCGGTGAAGTTATCTTTCCATACCTGAGCAGGAGCTTCCTGCATTTTGAAATCTGAGTACTTTAAGCGAAGTGGCGGTTTGCCTTCAGCAACAAAAATTAAACCGTCTGGCGTCAAGCTCGACGGAACTTTAACCATATGCGGATACTTACGCGCCGTCACCATGGAACCATCAGCCAAAGCAAGCATAAAACGACGGTCAAACATCAGGCCTTGCTTTTCTACCCAAGCAGAAGATTGGCTGATACCGCCTAAGGATTTAACTGGGAAAACGTTGATTTGAGAAAGAGTTGGAGCTGACATTGCTAATCCTGAGCTTTGTTATTTGCTGCGATTATACCCGACTCTCTAACGAGATGTTTCATGAAGATGTCAGTTCCAATCATAAAATTCACTTCAAACTTTGTGAATCCGATAATTAACTCGAAACCTCATCATAAAGCGTATCGAAATATGTCTTTGTCTTGAAAACTGTTAACACCCCACTCCCTTATGTAAGAATCCATTAAATTAACTTGTTCTAATGTACCACCTCGCTAGTATGGATTTACCGCATTATCCCAGGTGCGGTACTCCAAACATTGTTGTGTTGTATAACGGATTATGAAAATCCGATATTTCAGGGTTAACGGATTAGCCCTTTTCTTTCATCCAACCCACTTCAAAAGTAAAAAACAGATGCATTAAAAGGCACTTTGCACTATCATCCTGTCGCCTAAGCGTAAGCGTTTGCCTTCACAGTTTTCGTTGATGCTTAGGCTCCAATCAGACAACTTATTATTATGGTGGGAGCAATAATGACAACACTTACGATCACTCGTCCTGACGACTGGCATGTTCACTTACGCGATGGTGATGTTCTAACAGATACTGTCCGCGACATCAGCCGCTACAATGGTCGAGCGCTAATCATGCCAAACACAGTCCCACCAGTTACTGACACTGAAATGGCACTCGCTTATCGTGAGCGCATCATGGCAGAAAAACCAAGCGAACAATTTGAGCCCTTGATGGCGTTGTATCTGACGGATAACACTTCACCCGATGAAATTCGCAAAGCGAAAGCTTCAGGCAAAGTGGTGGCAGCCAAGCTCTACCCTGCTGGCGCAACAACCAACTCTGATTCTGGTGTGACTTCTGCTAAAAACATCTACCATGTGCTTGAAGCAATGCAGGAAGTCGGCATGCTGCTTCTGGTCCACGGCGAAGTGACGACTCATGATGTCGATATTTTTGACCGTGAAAAAGAGTTTCTAGATACGGTTTTGGCGCCCATCGTCAATGATTTCCCAGAATTGAAGATCGTACTTGAGCACATCACAACGGCGGATGCGGCAACTTTTGTTAAAAACGCTAACGATAATGTTGCAGCAACCATCACAGCTCACCACCTGCTATACAACCGCAATCACATGTTGGTTGGTGGAATTAAACCTCACTTCTATTGCCTGCCGATTCTTAAGCGCAACACCCACCAAAAGGCGCTGATTGAAGCAGCTACGAGCGGTAGCAAGAAGTTTTTCCTAGGTACAGATTCCGCTCCGCATGCAAAAGGGATGAAGGAAGCAGCGTGTGGCTGCGCTGGTTCATATACTGCTCACGCAGCGCTAGAGCTTTATGCAGAAGTGTTTGAGCTAGAGGGTAAGCTAGAGAACCTTGAAGCATTTGCGAGCCACAATGGCCCCGACTTCTATGGTCTACCGCGTAACTCAGATACCGTGACGCTCACTAAAGAAGAATGGGCAGTTGCAGAATCAATGCCATTTGGTCAGGACATTGTCGTGCCAATTCGCGCTGGTGAGACTATCGACTGGTCAGTAAAGTAACCGAGCCATACGTGAATCAGGCCACCAATAGGTGGCCTTTTTTGTTGTGGTACTAGGCTGCTGACGTTTCCACTTTCTGCCGGAAAACAAACCAATCAATCACACCAAAGAGCACGATAGTCACCGCTGCTAGCGGGAAAAAGACTGCAACCATAGCGAGTGTAATGGCTCCTACCTTCCAGATACCATCACTTTCAAAGCGAGGCGGAATACCGACTCGAGTCTTGCCTGATGGCCTTCTGATCCACCACATCACAATACCAGTGATGGAAATAACGATGAACGCCACACAAAACAAAACATTGAGTATCTTGTTAACCACGCTGACATCCCCTTGGTGCAAAGACACGCCTGCTGCCATAAATTTAGCGAACAAACTGTAGTCTTCCCATGTCACATCCACCAACACTTCACCTGTGTACTGGTCTATGTGAGTGGTTTTGTCTTTTCTCGGATCGCTAATGTCGCCCGCCATAGAATTCGCTGCTAGCGTATACACACCCGTTTCAGACTGAGGTAAAAAGAGATTGAACTGAGTAAAACCAAGGCGTTGTGCTTGCTCGACTATCGAATCGATGCTGATACTCTGACTGATATCATACGAGCTATGTTCATGATGAGCATGATCTTCGCTACCATGAGCATGCCCCGTAGATTCAGGTAACGGAGCCTGTTCTAAGTTCCATGGCATTTCTTCCTCACTACCGTGGTTGAGGTCAGCGTGAGTCAGCAGTGACTCTGGCTTATCGCCCCAAGTGTAGTAAGTAGGAAACGTATTCCACGCCTGAACCAGCTTGCTGCCCCAAACGCCCGCCCAAGCCAAACCTGAGATGACAAAAAACAGCAACACAACCGACAACACACCACCCAAGTTCGCGTGCAGATCGCGCATCAAGATGCGTGTACCCGATGTAAAACGCACTTTCAGAAATCCCGCTTTACTTGCCTTGTCCCGTGGTAACCATAAATAGATGCCCGTTACCAAAAGTAAGATACTCAAGCTAGCAGAGACTTCGATTAAGTAATCACCCCATTGACCAACCAACAAGGTTCCGTGGATTTCATTCGCAAGCTGATACCAGCTGTCACTGCGATCTATTTCACCTAATACCTGACCACTATAAGGGTTCACGGTGGTAAACACCGAGGTACCATCTTCAAGACGCACACTGAACTTATTGACCAAGTTGGCTGCAGCGGCAGGGATATACTGAGTAACCTGCCCAGATGGATAACTAGCTTGAACGCTTTCTAGCTGCTGAGACACAGGAACTTTTGAAGATTCGGGCATAACGATCAACTCATCCTGATATCTGGCTTGTTCGATTTCATCATCAAACAGCATGACAAGCCCTGTCAGGCTGAGCATAAGCAAAAATGGGATGACATAAAGACCTGCATAAAAGTGCCAGCGCCATGTCATAAAGTAGCGTGATTTGATTCGAGCCTTCTCTGAAGATAGGCGTGAAGGTTCCTTAGGTGAAGTCTGAGTTTGACTACCCAACATTACAATTTCCTTTTTATTGCGCGCAGCAAAACCATTCGGGTTCAATCCGAATGGATCATTCAATAGTGTTTGCTGAACGTAGACTTTACAGTGAGGCGCTATGCCTTATTTAATAATTTTATTTTTATATCAAGCAATAAACAAAGGCGGCGCACGTGGGAGTGCAAGCTGATAGCGAACGCTTAGAGCCAAAAAAGCATACGCTTCATCACGCACATACAACTGTCGTGTAAAGTAAGGTGGTGTTGGAAGTGAATCCTGATGGAAAGAGGAAAAGTGACTGAATGGACAAGGCTTGCCGTGCTGAGTTTCCGGTTTACCTTCTTCGACCTGAACCAGCTCGAAACCGTTGATGGTACATAACGTTGCCCAAACTCCAGCGTTTGAGCCATGCGCATTTATGACCGGCATCAGAGAAACGAGCAGCCAACTCAGGGCACTCGCCAATAACATCGTCCGGTTAAAATTCGTTGCGCGTAACATGATCACTCTCGATTTGTTCGCTGTAACTATATAACGTGAAATTAACAAACTCAGCCAGTTGTGCTGCAAAACATAAGCTTAGTCATAACTTTTCTACAAAAAGAACAATAACTAACCGAAACGAGTCCAATCAATCATGTGACACTATTCACGAAACACTCACTAACCAACTCGATCTAGGAAATTTTCCTAATCCGCCTAGGAGCATCTCTCAAGCCACAACGCACCACGATGAATACACTTAGCGCCATCGATTTACTCCTGACTGCCTGTCAGCTAAATCAACCGAATTTTTTATTTGCTTTGCCCAACGGGCTAAACTGGGCTCTAAGGATTCACTATGTTGAAATTTCTAGAACAAGTGCGTAAACCAACGCTGGACCTGCCAGTCGAAGTTCGCCGAAAAATGTGGTTTAAACCCTTTTTACAATCTTACTTAGTTGTATTCATTGGCTACATGACCATGTACCTGATCCGTAAGAACTTCAATATCGCTCAGAACGATATGATCTCCACTTACGGCCTATCAATGACCGAGTTAGGTATGATTGGCCTTGGCTTTTCGATTACTTACGGCATTGGTAAAACTGTGGTGTCTTATTATGCCGACGGCAAAAACACCAAGCAATTTCTGCCATTCATGTTGATCCTTTCAGGCCTTGCCATGCTGGGTTTCAGTATGAGCATGGGAGGCGGTAGCATCAGCCTGTTCCTCATGATCGCATTTTATGCGTTAAGTGGTTTCTTCCAGAGTACTGGCGGCCCTTCTAGCTACTCAACCATCACCAAGTGGACACCACGTAACAAGCGCGGCTCATACCTTGGTCTGTGGAATATGTCGCATAACGTTGGTGGTGCGGGCGCGGCAGGTGTCGCTTTATTTGGCGCGAATTACCTATTCGATGGTCACGTGATTGGTATGTTCATCTTCCCATCTATCATCGCTTTGATTGTAGGTTTTATTGGCATGCGTTTTGGTAGCGACTCTCCAGAAGCCTATGGTTTGGGTAAAGTGGAAGAGCTATTCGATGAAGCTGTCAGCGAAGAAGACAATGCCGCGGAAGAGCAGCAAATGTCTAAGCGAGAAATCTTTGTTGAATATGTACTGAAAAACAAAGTGATCTGGCTACTGTGTTTCGCCAACATTTTCCTTTATATCGTGCGTATTGGTATCGACCAATGGTCAACGGTTTATGCCTACCAAGAGCTTGGTCTATCTAAAGAAGCGGCAATTTCTGGTTTCACCTTATTCGAAGTGGGTGCACTGGTCGGTACATTAATGTGGGGCTACTTGTCAGACTTAGCTAACGGTCGCCGTGCGCTTGTTGCTTGTGTATCACTTGGCTTGATTATTGTGTCACTCGAGTTCTACCAACATGCCACCAGCGAGTTCATGTATCTAGCGTCACTGTTCGTATTAGGCTTCCTTGTATTTGGTCCTCAGTTGCTGATTGGCGTTGCAGCCGTTGGCTTTGTACCGAAGAAAGCCATCAGTGTTGCTGACGGTGTGAAAGGCACATTTGCGTACCTGATTGGTGATAGCTTCGCGAAACTTGGTCTGGGTATGATTGCAGACGGCACGCCTATTTTTGGCCTGACGGGTTGGCAAGGTACTTTTGCTGCACTGGATACTTCTGCGGCTATCTGTATCGGCTTACTTGCTTTTGTCGCCATCGCTGAAGAGAAGAAGATTCGTAAAGCTAAGAAACAGCTCGCTCAAGTAAACGCTTAATACCCCCAGTTAGCGCTATCTAATACTCGCTGTTTAGCCTGAATCAGTGAGATATAGATGGCGCTTTCTTTAGTTCCAAACGCTATTTGCCTATTAGTACACTTAACGGTACCTTACCCCGCATTCTACCTTGCTTTGGATAATTGCCATGATTAATGTTGCTCTCGTTGATGATCACGTCATCGTTCGATCCGGTTTTGCCCAGCTTCTAAGTCTGGAAAGTGACATTAACGTCGTTGGTGAATTCAACTCAGTGTCCGATGCCAAACAAGGCTTGCCAGGCAGCGGTGCTAATGTGTGCATTACCGATATATCAATGCCTGATGAAAGTGGACTGAGTTTACTTGAGTCGCTCCCCTCTGGCATCGCCTGCGTCATGCTGAGTGTCCATGACTCGCTAGCGATGGTAGAAAAAGCCCTTGAAGCAGGGGCTCTTGGGTATTTGACTAAACGATGTAGCCCGGAAGAGCTGGTTCAAGCTGTGCGAACCGCATCCACTGGCGGCTGCTATTTAACCCCAGAAATCGCCTTGAAGTTGGCCTCTCCTAAAGAAGCAACCGCTTCATTAAGCCAGCTAACTAAGCGGGAGAAACAAGTCTGTGAACTGCTCGCGACGGGGATGGATGTAAAGTTAGTGGCCAACCAGCTCGGCCTGAGCCATAAGACGGTTCACGTCCATCGTGCCAATGCGATGGACAAACTCGCGGTCAAAAACAATGTTGAATTAGCTAAGCTGTTCAGTCAGGAAATCCCGCTCTAATGCGCAACTACCTGATCACTTCTGTCTGTGCTTGGTTTATTACCCTGTGTAGTTGGTTTTGCTTATGGGTCATTTCTTATTACTTCGTTAATGATGCTGAGCTGGCAATTCTCTTTTTCCCCTTCGCCTTGCGACTGGGCGTGACATTACATACTGCCAAGAAGCATTGGCCTGCAATTTATGCAGCAGAATGGCTGCTAACGATATCTCTTGCGTTATTGTTAGACCAGCCTCAATGGCTTACCGTTTTAGCGGCCAGTGCCGCCAGTATTCCAGTCACCGCGATGGCGATGCGATTTAACTATGGTGCGCAATCTCAGCGATTGCTGGTTCAAGCGGCTGTGATTATTGTGTCGTCACTGATCAATGTTGCTGCTGTGAATAGTCACGTTGAGTCAACCAGCTTAGTTTGGCTGGTTAGTGTCACTGGTGGACTCATGCTGGTCCCGACCTGCTATCTGGTCTGGAACTACCTGTTTCAAAGTACTTGGTTACCTCTAACCTCCAATTTGATCAGTCAGCCGATTCAATTCAATATAAAGCCGATTATCCTATTTATCGCCCTTTTCTCTGTCAGTATTGCCCTACAAATAGGACTACCCGATGAATTGCGACGCTTTGCCCCGTTTTGTTTGGCAATCCCCATTATCCTGCTGGCTTTTCGTTATGGCTGGCAAGGCGCTATGCTGGGTACCTTACTCAACAGTATTGCTTTGATCGCAGCACGTAGTGGGGTTTCTCAACTTGAAATCACCGACCTTCTGCTATCAATTACAGCACAAACACTAACGGGGATCTTGCTAGGCGTCGCTGTACAGCGCCAGCGAGATTTAAACCAAAAATTACGCCATGAATTAAGCCGCAACCAGAATTTATCGCGCCAACTCGTCAAAGCGGAAGAGTCCGTACGTCAGGAGGTCGCACGCGAACTACATGATGAAATAGGCCAGAATATTACTGCTATCCGCACCCAAGCCAGCATCATTAAACGAGTCGAAAATCCACAGATGAGTGCCAATTGCGCCACCACCATCGAATCTTTATCACTGAATGTTTATGACACCACTAAAGGGCTGTTGACTCGCCTCAGACCCAAGGCACTGGATGATCTTGATCTGGTCGAAGCTCTGCAACAGTTAGTTCGCGAAATGGAGTTTGAGCAGCAAGGCGTTGACGTCTCGTTCAAGCTAGAAGGTGGGCATGTATCTACGTTAAGCGATGCGACCAGTGCAACCTTGTATCGGATATGTCAGGAAGCCCTCAATAATGCACAAAAGTACGCTCAGGCAAGCCGTTTAGAGATTGATATCAAACTGGGAAACGAAGTCGAACTCAAGATTCAAGACAACGGCATTGGATTCAAACTACAGGACAGCCAAAAAGGCTTTGGCTTAAAAGGTATGCAAGAGCGTGTGCAAGCACTAGGTGGGCGATTTAATATTCGCAGCCATAGCCAGCCTGAATCAGAGCAGCATGGTACTTCTATCCGTGTCGAACTACCGGGGATTTGAGGTGTAGCTTATGTCCGACTCTATCGCTCAACCTAATCACACTACCCACGAGATGCAATCGACTTACCAGTACTGGCGGCTGCATATTATGGTCGGTATGTATCTCGGCTATGCTGGCTTTTATTTCACCCGCAAGACTTTTAACTATGCGACCCCTGCTTTAATCGCAGACCTAGGTTTAGACAAAAGTGACATAGGTTTGATGGGCACGTTCTTTTATCTGACCTACGGCTTGTCTAAGTTCATTTCCGGCATCGTTTCAGATCGGTCTAATCCACGCTATTTCATGGGGCTTGGATTAATTGCGACAGGCATCATTAACATTCTGTTTGGCTTATCCAGCTCACTCTACGCGCTGTTTACGCTTTGGGTACTCAATGCCTGGTTTCAGGGCTGGGGTTGGCCTTCCTGTTCAAAACTTCTCACAACATGGTATTCACGCTCTGAACGCGGTTTCTTCTGGGCTATCTGGAATACGGCTCACAACGTGGGCGGAGCCTTAATCCCTCTTGTCGTCGGTTATATGGTGCTGCATTACAGCTGGCGAGAAGGCTTTGTTATTCCGGGGATTATTGGTGTCATCATCGGGCTGTTCCTCTGTTGGAGACTGAGAGACAAACCGATCACCATGGGGTTACCCACCATTGGCCGATGGAAAAACGACAAGCTTGAGCTGGCACAAGAGAACGATGGTATTGGTCTGAAACCCCACCAAATTCTACGTACCTATGTCCTAAACAACAAATATATTTGGTTGCTGGCATTTAGCTACGTGCTGGTGTACATCGTTCGAACAGCAGTCAATGACTGGGGTAATCTCTACCTTACCGAACAGCACGGTTTCGACTTGATCAACGCAAATGCCGCTTTATCCTTGTTTGAAATCGGCGGCTTTATCGGTTCTTTGGTTGCAGGTTGGGGGTCAGATAAATTGTTCGGTGGTAATCGTGGCCCAATGAACCTGATTTTTGCGATGGGAGTCTTCTTGTCAGTGGCCGCTTTGTGGCTAATGCCAGTGACGAATTTTGCTTTTCAGGCCGCTGGATTTTTTGCCATTGGATTCTTTGTGTTTGGACCACAAATGCTGATTGGTATGGCCGCTGCAGAGTGTTCGCACAAAGACTCAGCGGGTGCAGCAACGGGCTTTGTCGGGCTATTTGCTTATATGGGAGCAGCATTGGCAGGCTACCCTATGGCTATCATCATGGAGCATTTCCACTGGACTGGTTTTTTCGTCACCATTTCGATCTGCTCAGCGGTTATTGGACTGTTACTTCTGCCCTTCTTGCAGGCACAATTCAGCAACAGCCCAAATCAAACATCAATTTAGCCGAATAGCTTACTCCAGATGCCTGGGTTACGTTTGTCGTGATATTCAATGCGAAGCTCATCGACCTGACGTAAAGACTCTTTTGCCGACGCCATATCGCCAGCGTCCAATTGCGCTTCTACCTTATCCAACGCACCTGATAGCTTATTGAAACCTTCAAAGTAGATATCAAACTTTTCTGGTGGGTAGTCACCACGCTTTGATTGCTCTACCAGTTCAGACAGGTTAGTCACCGCTGTCTTCATTTCGGTAATTTCAGTTGCTGCAGCAGCGTGTTTAAATTCAACTTTCATTTGCTTCATTGTTGCTTTCAGGTCGAAATCCGACGCAAAAGCCTGTACCGATACCATCAGTGCCAGAGCTGGAATTAACTTTCTCATTGTATTGTTCTTATCTTGGAATAGGAGGGGAAAGTGTACTGAATTCAGTCAGCACACTTGAGATGAAAATTGTATCAACTTATAAATTGACGTAGTCCTCGATAGGAGCTCGGCCTCTCAGCTCAAGGAAATTGAGAAATTGTCGAGTAGAATGGGTGATCACTTTCTCTTGATCTATACCAATCGTATCAATCAGTTGCGACACTAGATCTAAATTACCAACATCCTCGCAGAAATGAGCATCACTACCTGTGGTAAAATACACTCCCAGCGCCTTGCCAATTTGTGCAATCTCATGGCAACGTTCAACACTTCCCACTCTGCTGTTACCTTTCAATGTGGTGTTGTTGATTTCGATTGCTACGTTGTGCTCTCTGGCACACGCTAGAACCGATTCAAAATCAAAGTCGAAGTTCGGATTGCCTAGATGCCCCAGAGCATCAACTCGACCGCTGCGAATAGTATTGATGAGGGCTTCAGTGTGCACTTCTTTACTAGAGGGACGAAATACAGGCTCATGGAAGCTGGCGATAGCCCAATCAAGATTGGCCTCTGTAGAAGGATGAATATCGACTTCACCTTGAATGTTGAGGATATTGGATTCAACACCACGAATAACCGCAACGCCTTCAATGAATCGAGGCAGCACCCGTTGATTTGAGAAGAACCAGTAATGGGGAGCTCCCGGCATAGATTCAGCGTGATCAGTGGTACAAAACATGTGTAGGCCATTTTTCTTCGCCAATCGAGCATTCTCAATCAAGGTGCTATAAGCATGACCACTGGCATACGTATGAGTATGAGTATCAACAACAAGCTTCATAAAGACAATTTACCTAAGTCTCGTAAAAATTTGCTCTACTTTACCAGCCTACGGCTTCTGTTGCTCACATATTACTTTTATCAATGGTAATGCTTTTTGCCAGCCACTATTGAACATGCTGACAAAATCAGGATGAGTTTCAATTGTCACTTTCAGTAATACTGAGTTTTCCAGAGGTGTAATCTGATAGCTTTCTTTACTACCAATCCACTTTTTGGCCGAATCACTGTCTATATCTTGAATATGCTCCGGGTTAAAGATTGCAATATGATGATATTCAATTACTTTGTGCTCTTCGATCCGATCTATGACCGCTCTTGTCCCACCTAATTCAGGGTCAAAAAACGAGACATGACTCCCTTCTAACCACTCACCTTCAAATTGAGACTGGGGTGAAAATGCCCTTGCCCATTGTGAATACAGCTCCACCTCTGTGAGCACTTTCCAGATAACGCTTGGCGTTGCCGCCACTTCTATCTGATAGTTTAATGTTAACATCCCGCTTCTTCCCTCAATTACACCTCTAATAGTTATAGTCGATTCAGTGATATATTACCTTTATAAATCATAAAACTAACGACTGCCCTATCACTAAATTAACGACAATTTTTGCATGATTCATATATTGACCAATACTTAATAAGTGATTTGTTATTGGGTGATACATGAAGAAACGTCGCTATTCGTTAAGTATCCATATTACGAGCTTATTTTTAGTCCTGACGACTTTAGTCGGTACTGTGCTCATTGCCATAAGCTATCGCCACTCTCAAGAGCTACTCACCGTCAGCGCCAAAGAGCTGAGTAGCGAAAATAGCCGTAAGCTAGAGTCAACTTTCAAGGTACGCGTAGGGCCAATCCTTACTACTCTAGACTTTATGGCTCTCAGCGCAGCCATTGATCAACGACAAGCCCCGATTAAAGCTAAACGATTCCTTTCATCGTTAGATCTAATATTCAAAAGAAATCAAGGTGTTGTTGCGCTTTTCTATGCTAACGAACAAGGTGAATTCACCATGCTTCGTTCTCTTCGTGATGATAAAACACGAGAACGATTTGGGGCGCCACCGACAACCAGCATGATGATTAACTTTACTAAGCCAAATGGTTTAAATGAGCTTCACTTTTTAGATAGTAAGCATAGGAAGGTCGGCTATAAAAAGACCCATGATAATGAATTTGATCCTAGAGTGAGACCGTGGTTCGTTAATGCAGACCCAGATGGCGATATTCGCCTCACTGAGCCATATTTTTTTTACTTTCTCAAAACCAACGGCGTGACTTTATCGCGCCGCTCTGCGGATGGAGGAAAAGTCGTAGCGGCGGACTTCACACTTTCTTCTCTATCACAACAACTTAGTGAGATAGGCTTTTCCGACAAAACGAAACTGATCCTGTTTGACAACCAGTTCCGAGTACTCGCCCAACACCAGACGAATGTCGACCTAACTCAAGAGAAGGACCAAATACAGACACAGCTTGAAGACAGCTTGTTTGCCCCTATCTTAGACCGCCATAGTAGTCAAACTCTCTACGAGCCCGTCGTCCATGACGGTAAAAACTGGTCAGTGACACTCACCCCTGTTGTGCTCAACGAACACGTGCGTCTTTTATTGGCAGAAGCTACACCACAGGAAGATTTACTAATGAATCTTCTTTCCATGCGCGACAGGCAAATCACGGTCGCAATGGCGATGCTCGCACTGAGTTTTATTGTGGTCTGGATTGTTGCCAACAGATTGGCGACACCATTACAAAACTTGGTGCTGCTGACAGATAACATTGCACGCTTCGATTTCAAAAAAACTCGCTATCCTAAGAGTGTTATCAATGAGGTCGCAAATCTTACGGAATCCATCGAACTGATGGAGCATACTCTGCATGATCTGCTGAGATTACTCAGAGAGACAGCAAGTAATCAGGATTTCTCTCTCTTAGCAAAAACCATTACTCACCAAAGTTACCTTGTCACACGAGCCGAAACCATCATTCTGTACACGCACTCTGATAAGAAAAATACCTTCGACATGGCCGCAAACCACGCCATTATTCCTTTTAAAATTGAGCTGAATGAGTTTCTGACTGAAACCGCTTGGTTAGAAACAGATTTACGCCGAGGTGAAATCGTGCACCTCAACCGAAGTGATAACGCTCTCAGCCCACATAAGGATATTTTCTACAACTCTGATATTTACTTCTTCCCGCTACTTAATCGGGACAAACAACTAGTGGGTATTCTGCTACTCGGTTACGAAAGAGCCATCACCAAGGAACAGAGTGATAAACACGCTTTCCTCAAAGAGCTGTTAAGCTTTGCAGAAATCGCCAAGGAAAACATTGATCAAATGCAACAGCAAAAAGATATGCTGAATGCGTTTATCGAGCTGATTGCCTCATCAATAGATACCAAGTCTCCATATACAGGTAGCCACTGTCAGCGCGTCCCAGAGCTGACTAAAATGCTCACTCAGGTTGCTCAGGGTGATGACCATTATTTCCCCCAGTTTGAAATGGATAAAAAGCAATGGGAAGAGCTACATTTAGCCGCATGGCTGCATGACTGTGGCAAAGTGACAACACCAGAATATGTCATCGATAAAGCGACCAAGCTAGAAACCATTTATGACCGTATCCATGAAATTCGAATGCGCTTTGAGCTCCTTAAAACACAAGCTGAAGTTGACTACTGGCAAGGGCTGTATAATGGCGGCAGTGCGACCGAACTAAAGCATACGTTGAAGGAAACACATAGAACCTTAGACGAAGAGTTTCAGTTTATCGCTAACTGCAATGTCGGCAGTGAGCAGATGGAAGAATCGGCCATTGAGCGTCTTAAGACTATCGCTCAAAGACAATGGAAACGCACCTTAGACGATCAAGCCGGTGTTTCTTGGGTCGAAAAACAACGAGCGGGCGAACCCGCTGTATTACCCGTTATGGAGCCCTTATTAGGTGATAAGCCAGTTCATCAAATCCCATGGACTCAGGGCGAAAACCCGCAAGATATTTGGAAAGAGAACTTTGTCCTTCAACCAGGAAAACTTAAATACAACCGCGGTGAGCTATATAACCTTTCTATTCGCTATGGCACTCTAAACGATGAAGAACGATTTATCGTCAACGATCACATCATTCAAACCATTACCATGCTTGGCCGTCTGCCTTACCCAGAACACCTCAAAAACATCCCAGAAATTGCAGGCGGACACCATGAACGTATGGATGGCAAAGGCTACCCCAGAGGTCTCAGTGAAGAACAACTCTCTATCCCCGCTCGAGTTATGGCTATTGCCGATGTTTTTGAGGCCCTCACATCCAGCGATAGACCTTACAAAAAAGCCAAAAGCCTCGCTGAGTCACTCAATATCATGACGCACATGGCAACCTCAGGCCATATTGATCCTAAGCTCTATTTATTATTCTTAGAGCATGAAATCGATCAAAGTTACGCTGAGAAGTTCTTAGCGCCAGAGCAGATCGTTCCCGTTGAGCGTGAAGAACACATCCAAACCGTCAAAGCGCATCTGAAAACCTTGTTCTAACGCAGCAAGAAACCTTGCAATAACGTCTTAAAATTAGAGTTTTAACTCCATGCAGGAGTTCTTCTCACCATTCCCAATAAGTTATATATAATCAATGACCTAGCATTATTATTAATCAATATTTAATCGATTGCCTTCACAAAGGTTGATGTATATCAAAGACTCATAGACAATACGCTGCCGAATTGAGATTTATCTCTATAGCTCAAGAAGGTTAAGGTTTTGGCTATCAAACTAATAGACATCACCAATTATCAATTTTGAAGTCCCGTTGATAGGGTTGGCTCTTCCAAAGGCCAGCATTGACGGCACATGATAACTACCTCGTTTCTAAGGGAAAGATGATGGTAATACCAGAAAACAGCAGCATCGTTATTTTTGGTGCTTCGGGAGACTTAACGTATCGTAAGTTAATCCCTGCTCTATACCACCTTTATGCGAGTAAGCAGCTTCCACAAAACTTCGCCATTCTGGGCGTCAGCCGCACAGAATACAGCGACGAGTCTTACCGCGAGAAACTGAAGCACTCACTTCAGGAAATGGAAAAAACTGAGCCTGCAACGCTAGATGCATTCATTAATCACCTGCACTACCAAGCGATCAATACCTCTGATACCGCAGACTACAGCAAACTGGTTACCCGTCTTGACCAATTGTCGGAGCAATACAACTTCGAACAGCGCAACACTCTATTCTATTTAGCAACACCACCGAGTTTATATAGTGTGATTCCAGCCAGTCTCGCAGCCCATGGTTTAAATAATGAAGATGAAGGTTGGAAACGTCTAATCATCGAAAAACCATTTGGCTATGATCTTGAATCAGCACAAAAGCTCGATAAAGAAATTCACGAACACTTCCAAGAGCATCAAATCTACCGTATCGACCACTACTTAGGTAAAGAAACGGTTCAAAATTTATTGGTTTTCCGCTTTTCTAACGCAATGTTTGAGCCGCTCTGGAACCGCAACTTCATTGATTACGTTGAAATCACAGGGGCGGAATTCTTAGGCGTTGAAGAACGTGGCGGCTACTACGATGGCTCTGGTGCGGTGCGTGATATGTTCCAGAATCACTTACTGCAAGTCCTCGCCATGGTAGGGATGGAGCCACCAGCACAGATCAATGCTGACTCTATGCGTGATGAAGTCGTCAAAGTACTGCAATGTCTTAAGCCCTTAGATGAAGAAGCACTGCGTAATGACCTAGTGCTTGGTCAATACACTGCTTCTGACGTTCGTGGGGAGCATCTTATTGGTTACCGTGAAGAGAATGGCGTCGCTGATGATTCACGTACTGAAACCTACATCGGCTTGAAAGCGTACATTAACAATTGGCGCTGGAACGGCGTACCATTCTATGTACGTACTGGTAAACGATTGCCAACACGCGTAACAGAAGTGGTTATCCACTTTAAGAACACACCGCATCCAGTGTTTGGTCAAAATGCACCTGAAAACAAGCTCATCATTCGTATCCAACCGGACGAAGGCATCCAGATGAGCTTTGGCCTTAAGGAGCCAGGCGCTGGCTTTAAAGCCAAAGAAGTGAAAATGAACTTCTCTTACAATGATTTGGAAGAGACTCAGATGCTAACCGCGTATGAGCGTTTACTACTTGATGCTTTGAATGGCGATGCTACCCTATTTGCACGTACTGATGCGGTTGAAGCCTGCTGGCAATACGTTCAGCCAATTCTCGACTTTAAACAAGATCCACAGGCACTATTTGGCTATGCCTGTGGTACATGGGGCCCTAAAGAAGCGGATGATCTACTTCAGCGCGCTAACCGAGCTTGGCGTTTCCCATGTAAGAACCTAACAGATACGGACTACTGCGAACTATGATCAACCATAAGATCTTCCCAACAGCAGAACAGGTGGTAGAGAGCTTAGCGAACGACATGAAAGCGTTCAGCGAACTAGGTCGCCCTGTTCATATTTCACTGTCTGGCGGCAGCACACCTAAGATGCTGTTCAAGCTACTAGCGACAGAAACATACGCAACCTCAATCGAGTGGAACAACCTACACTTCTGGTGGGGTGACGAGCGCTGTGTCGCACCTGACGACGCTGAAAGTAACTTCGGTGAAGCAAATACTTTGCTTTTCAGCAAAGTCGAACTGCCAGCAGACAACATTCACCGCATCCGTGGTGAAGAAGAGCCAAAAGCAGAAGCAGAGCGCTTCGCGAAAGAAATGGCAGATGTGATTCCAACTGAGAACGGCACACCTGTTTTCGATTGGATTCTGCTAGGCGTCGGTGCAGATGGACACACAGCATCACTGTTCCCAGGTCAAACTGATTATCAAGACGAGAACCTAGCGGTATTGGCTTCTCATCCTGAATCAGGCCAGATTCGTGTTTCTAAGACGGCAAGAGTTTTAGAAGCCGCTAAACGTATCAGCTATCTTGTACTTGGTGCAGGCAAAGTTGAGATCGTAAACGAAATTCATACTACTCCGGCAAGCGAGCTGCCATATCCAGCTGCGAAAATCCAGTCTAAAGCTGGTGAGACCGAGTGGTACTTAGATTCAGACGCAGCAGCAAAAATCGCGTAATGCGAGCGTCCATTTTTAGAGAAATTGGAGAGAAATAATGAAAGGTGATATCGGTGTAATTGGCCTAGCGGTAATGGGTCAAAACCTTATCCTGAACATGAACGATCACGGCTTTAAAGTGGTTGCTCACAACCGTACTGCTGCGAAAGTAGACGAATTCCTAGAAGGCCCAGCAAAAGGAACTAACATCGTTGGTGCTTACTCTCTGGAAGAGCTAGTAGAGAAACTAGAAGCGCCACGTAAAGTGATGCTTATGGTTCGTGCTGGTGCTGTTGTAGATGCGTTCATTGACAACCTAATCCCGCTTCTAGACGAAGGCGACATCATCATCGATGGTGGTAACACTAACTACCCAGACACAAACCGTCGCGTGGCACATTGTCGTGAAAAAGGCATTCACTTCATCGGTACTGGTGTATCTGGTGGTGAAGAAGGTGCTCGTTTCGGTCCTTCAATCATGCCTGGCGGCTCTGCGGAAGCTTGGGAAGCAGTTAAGCCTATCTTCCAAGGTATCTCAGCAAAAACTGACGCTGGCGAGCCTTGCTGTGACTGGGTTGGTAACGACGGTGCTGGCCACTTCGTTAAAATGGTTCACAACGGTATCGAATACGGCGACATGCAGCTGATCACTGAAGCGTACCAGTTCATGAAAGATGGCCTAGGTATGTCTGCAGACGAAATGCAGGCAGTATTCGCAGATTGGAACAAGACTGAACTAGACAGCTACCTTGTTGAAATCACGGCTGACATCCTTGGTTACAAAGATGAAGACGGTGAGCCTCTAGTTGAAAAGATCCTAGACACTGCTGGCCAAAAAGGTACAGGTAAATGGACGGGTATCAACGCACTAGACCTTGGTATTCCTCTAACGCTTATCTCTGAGTCTGTCTTCTCTCGTTGTCTGTCTGCTCTTAAAGATCAACGTGTTGAAGCTGAATCGCTATTCGGTAAGACAATCACTCCAGTTGAAGGCGACAAGCAAGAGTGGGTTGACGCTCTTCGCCAAGCTCTCCTGGCTTCTAAGATCATCTCTTACGCTCAAGGCTTCATGCTAATGCGCGAAGCATCTAACGAGAACGGTTGGGATCTTAACTACGGTAACGTAGCGCTTATGTGGCGTGGTGGTTGTATCATCCGCAGTGCATTCCTAGGTAACATCCGTGATGCGTACGAAGCGAACCCAGACATCGCATTCCTAGGTTCAGATGACTACTTCAAAGGCATCCTACAAAACAGCCTAAGCGCATGGCGTAAGGTTGCAGCTAAGTCGCTAGAAGCAGGCATCCCAATGCCTTGTACTATCTCTGCACTTTCGTTCCTAGACGGCTACACAACAGCACGTCTGCCAGCGAACCTACTTCAAGCTCAACGTGACTACTTCGGTGCTCACACTTATGAGCGTACTGATCGTCCACGTGGTGAGTTCTTCCACACGAACTGGACTGGTACAGGCGGCGACACAGCGTCTACTACTTACGACGTATAAATCTGCTTAAAGGGGCTTAGTACGGTATTTTGTAATACCCGAAACTCCTACTACAATTAAGACGTTATGGAGGATGTTAGCCTAGCTCGCATCCTCTATTTTTTGAAACCTACAACAAGGAGTCGTGTGAGTTTACACAACGACACTGGTGAATTGCTTAACCTGGATGGTTTATAACAATCTAAATTGAGGTTCTTGAAATGACTATTAATAAGTACTTTGTCTTTGTTCCTTCTATTGAAGAAATTAAAGCGAAAAAGGAAAGTGAAGTGGTAAAAACTAAGGAAGCTCAACGTCAGGCATTAGTAAAACAGGCGCAGCAACAGGGCGGACTGTAAAGGCTAGGTTTCAGTAAAAAGAGCGCCGTTGTGGCGCTCTTTTTTTAATTCTGACTCGTAACGTATTTTAGGAGCTCAACGACATGCTCTGGTGATTCCGCCCACGCCATTGCCGCAGCATCAACCTCTTTAAGCGGGTGAATCAAAGACTCATCGTGAAGCGTTATATACGGCTTATCAAGTGCCGCTAACATGCCTGCATCAAATGCGGCATTCCACTGGCGATATTTATCACCAAAGCGCACCACGCCAATGTCACACTGTTTGATAAGAGTAGACGTTCGAATGGCGTTGACTTTGGACGATTGGTGGTCACGCCAAAAGCCTGATTCATTCTCTCTAAGTACGTCACCTGCTGCATCGCTGGAGTCGTGATCGGTATTCGCAGAATAGAATTCAATATTCAGATCTAACTTCTGAGCACCTTCCACAATACGCTCGCGCCAATCGGTATGAATTTCACCGCTAAGATAGACTTTCCAAATCATCACATTGTTTCCTTTTGATTGTTATTTTGAGTTTGTTGCTACGACATCCGCACGAATGACTGACTGTTCAACCACTATATCAGCTAACTGAACTCGACTTGCCAGATAGTGCTCAGTTTGTTTATGTTCAGTCAAAGCTTCTTGGCTTTGATAAATCTCGTACAGATGGAAGAGCTGCGGGTCGTTGAGATCTCTGATTACGTCAAATTGTACACAACCCAATTCATTCTGACAGGACGCTTTGGCGTTTTCATTCATGATAGTGATGTAGTTTTCTTCCCTACCTTTCTTTACTCGATTGGAGACGATTATGCAGTACATAATTAGTTACCTTCCTTGATAATGTTCATCATCATTGCAAAACAACCACCACATTGTATACAATTTAATTAAAAATAAAATACAAGGAAGTGTGATTATGGATAGACCTGCTCCATTTAATGGTATGAGACATATTGCTTTAGTGGTTCAGAAATTCGAAGAGTGTGAGGCTTTTTACACTGACATCATGGGTATGACAGTGTTGAGAAGAGCAAGCGACAATCTGGTTTACCTGACTAACGGCTGCGACAACCTCTCACTTGGCCGCGCCCACTCACAACGGGTATGCTCGCCCATCAGCGTCGATCACTTTGGCTTTATTGTTAGAAGTAAAAATGAGCTCCATCATTGGTATGAGTTCATGCAAGAGAAAGGAGTCACACTGCTCGACGCGCCTCATGATCACAGCGATGGTGCGAGAAGCTTCCATTGCCGCGATCCGGAAGGTCACGTCATCCAGCCTCTTTATCATCCCGAGATTTCACACCAGACCATCATTTAGTTTTGTTCAACCCCAATGCTTTGAGCTTTCGATAAACGGTGTTCCGGCTGATTCCCAGCACTCGGGACACCTTGCTGACATTACCATTGTGCGCACGGTAGGTATCGATCAATGTGCTATTAAGCGTTGATTTCAAATCCTGTTCTACTATCTCACTTTCTACCAGAGTGTTTTCTAACAATGGCTGGGCAAAGTGAGTAGGCACATGCTCAATACTGATTTCTTCTACATCGCTAGCAATCAAGCTGGTGACTTTGAGAAGGTTATCCAACTCTCTCAGATTGCCTGGCCAACGATAATTGAGCAATAACCGCATTAGTGATGCCGAGATTTGCTGGGAGTTTTGTTGGTGTTTTGCGTGAATTGTCCGAATCAAGGCGGCTTTGTCCTCGCGCTGATACAGTGAAGGTAAAGTAATCACTAAGCCATTCAATCGATAATAGAGATCCTGCCTAAAGCGCCCCTGAGCGACCAGTTGGTTTAAATCCTGATGCGTTGCGGCAATCACCTGAATGTCCACTTGATAAGATTGAGCCGAACCCACAGGCATAACCACTTTGTCTTGCAGGACAGATAGCAAACGGCACTGCGCATCAAGCGGCATTTCTCCGATTTCATCCAGAAATAAGATACCTTTATCCGCTTGTCTCACCCGCCCTGAATAGCCGTGCTTACTCGCCCCGGTGAACGCTCCAGACGCATGACCAAATAGCTCAGATTCAATCAAATCTTTAGGTAGTGCCCCACAATTAACGGTGACAAGCGGCTGCTTACATCGGGCACTGTGTTTGTGTAGCGCTTTGACGAATTCGCCTTTACCTACCCCTGTTTCTCCGAGAATTAACAAACTAATATCACAACCCAGTACTTTATTTGCCTGTTGCCACGCCTGTTCAACTTGGTGATCACCATAGTGAAGCTCACTCGATACGCTGAGCCATTTTTTCTGGACCGGCTTATGGCCTAAGGTCCGTTTTTCAAAGACGAACTGCGCGCTCCGCTCTGGCTGCTTGAGAAGGCTCTCGACATGCTCTCCGACAAGTGCTGCCTTAGGGATAAGTTGAGTGGCAACCTGATTGTGTGCCACCACCTGACCATTTTCATCAGCAATCACTATGCCTTGCCAACCACTCTTCAAAACTGACTCATTGTGCGCAAGGTTGATTTGCAATACTCCCTCAGGGATTTGCGTCAACAGGTAGTTTTCAATCAGCTGCACCATGTTCTGGACCAACAGCTGCGTAGTCACATCATGTTTGCTTTGTTCACTAGTAATATCGAGAATGCCAACCAGTTCACCATGATGGTTAAAGAGCGGGCTCGCTGAGCAACTAATGAAACGATGCTGTTTGATAAAGTGCTGCTCACCAATAATAGACACTGCTTTCTTTTCGAACAGTGCCGTTCCAATCGCATTCGTCCCTTTCAGCCTTTCCTGCCAGCAACTGCCTGAATCCAGCGCTATCGACATCAACTTTTCTCGGAATCTTTCCTGCCCCCAACTCGCAAGAATGACCCCTTCATCATCCGTCAAAATCAATCGGCTATCTGTTCGAGAAAGAACTTGATTAAACAAAGGCAAAGCACACTGCTCCACAGCCTCAATCACGCCTTGAGCTTTATAACGTCGCTCTTTGAGCAATGCGTTGGACACATTAATGTCTTCAGGTTTCTTTATCTGTTTGAGGCCCGCATTAGTACTTCTCTGCCATGAGGACATGAGCCAGCTGTCTGGTTGATGGGCTTGTAGTTCCATACCTGTTCCACTCTTGAGCATTTGGGGTGTGCCATTTTGGAACAGGTGAACATTTTGTTAACACCCCATTCCATCGCCATGCGTTTAAAACAACACAGTCTAAGCCTTGAACACTCTAGCGCCAGAACAAAGTCACAACAAGTTTTTAACAATTGGTCTGTGATTTGCGTTAGTTAGATGAATGGTAACTGAAGTGTTCACCTGTTGGTGACGGCTTCAAACATAACTTGAACGAGAAAATAATAAGGATATTTCTATGATTTACGCACAACCAGGCAGTCAGGATTCGGTGGTTAACTTCAAAACCCATTACGACAACTATATTGGTGGAGAATGGGTGAAACCCGTATCTGGCGAATACTTTGACAACACTTCACCAGTCAATGGGCAAGCTTACTGTAAGGTGGCTCGTTCAGGTGAGGCAGACATCAACCTGGCACTTGATGCGGCTCATAATGTCAGAGCGAGCTGGGCAGCCACGAGCGTCACAGAGCGTTCCAATATTCTCCTCAAGATTGCTGATCGCATTGAGCAGCACCTTGAAGAGCTTGCCGTGGCAGAAACATGGGAAAACGGCAAACCAGTGCGCGAAACTCTTGCGGCGGATCTTCCTCTTGTAGTCGACCATTTCCGCTATTTTGCGGGCTGTATCCGCGCTCAAGAAGGCAGCGCAGCCGAGCTTGATGTGAATACCGCGAGCTACCATTTCCCGGAACCTATTGGTGTTGTCGGCCAGATCATTCCATGGAACTTCCCTATGCTGATGGCAGCTTGGAAACTGGCTCCAGCGCTCGCGGCAGGTTGTTGTGTGATTTTGAAACCGGCTGAGCAAACCCCAACTTCTATCTTGCTTTTGATGGAAAAGATCGGCGATCTCATTCCAGCAGGCGTGGTAAATGTCGTCAATGGATTTGGTAGTGAAGCGGGTCAAGCACTAGCCACCAGTAACCGTATTGCCAAAATCGCTTTCACAGGCTCGACTCAAGTCGGTAACCACATTCTTAAATGTGCAGCCGATAGCCTAATTCCTTCAACTGTGGAACTGGGCGGTAAGTCACCTAACATCTATTTCCCGGACATCTTCGACCATGAAGACGAATACTTGGAGAAGTGTATCGAAGGTACGCTATTGGCCTTCTTCAACCAAGGCGAAGTCTGTACCTGCCCTTCACGTGTATTGGTGCATGAGTCCGTGTACGACAAGTTCATCGCCAAAGTGGCCGAACGTGCAAAGAGCATCCAGCAAGGTAACCCGCTGGATACAAACACTCAGGTAGGTGCACAAGCTTCTCAGGAACAATTTGACAAGATCCTGAGCTACTTAGAGATAGGCCGCCAAGAAGGTGCGAAAGTTGTGTTCGGTGGTGAAGTCGCTCAGCAAAAAGACGATATCGAATCGGGTTACTACATTCAGCCAACGCTTCTTGAAGGTAACAATAAGATGCGTGTCTTCCAGGAAGAGATCTTTGGCCCAGTCATCGCCATTACTAAGTTTAAAGACGAAGCCGAAGCACTGGCCATTGCGAACGATACCGAATATGGCTTAGGCGCAGGTGTCTGGACGCGAGATGCCAATCTAGCCTACCGCATGGGTCGCAACATCGAAGCGGGTCGTATTTGGGTGAACTGTTACCATGCCTACCCAGCGCACGCTGCCTTCGGTGGTTATAAGAAGTCAGGTATTGGCCGTGAAACGCATAAGATGATGCTGGATCACTACCAGAACACTAAAAACTTACTTATTAGCTACGACGTTAACCCACTCGGTTTCTTCTAAACATAAAGAGCGCCCTAGGGCGCTCTTTTACTGTCAGGCTTCTTCGTGTTTGTCGCTTTCTTTACGTTTGTCATTCCAATACAACATGCCACTGGCGATCAACGCTACCACTGAAACGGTGAACAAAGCTGGCATCTTCAAAATCCAGGCAAAGGTTGCCGCCAGAAAAGCAATAAATGTTACCATTCTGCTGCCTGACATCACACGACCTAGTTTTCTGTCCATAACTCCTCCTACCAAGAGAAAAGAAAGGGAAGGGAAAAGGTGAGGTAGGTAGAGCGCGCTTTTTCTACACAGTCATTGTGGCATTAACGGACAAAAATTAACCTAAATAGTTATCAAAGACTCTCACTATGTGATTTACAACATCCTCATTTAGGGCAACATACATCAACGGGAATCTGCACAAATATAAGCTGAACATTACTCATATTAGGTAAATGTCACAGAAGAAATACACGGTCATCACGATACTCGATAACGCTATGAAACCTTTAATGTAGTGTTGAGGTACATTACGCGATACCCGAGCAGCAATATATCCACCTAAAAGCGTCCCGAGCATAACGGTACCCCCACGCGACCAGTCAATGGAATCATCAATAACAAAAACTAAAATGGCCGTCAGAGACACACAGGAAGAGATAAGAAGCTTAAGGCCGTTCATCTGATTGATGTCTTTGTATCCCGCTAATACCAGATAACTCAACACGATCACCCCTAAACCAGCATTAAAAAATCCACCATAAGCTGAGACCAAGATTAGGCATGCCGCCAGCGCCACAATTGACCACATTGGATGCAAACAAACACCTTGAGCGATTTTTCCTGACCACTCACTAACCTTATAACCAAATAGAAAGAGCAATGTGGCAACCAATAATAACCAAGGAATGGCTTCAAGAAACAAAGACTCCGAAATGCTCAATAGAAGATAAGCGCCTAACGCTCCACCAATTAGACTCAGGATCACTGTAAAGGATATGATTTTAGGGTCTTTACCTATGTCCTGCCTAAACCCATAAGCCCCACTCACATACCCGGCACAAACAGCGAATGTGTTCGTTGCATTGGCGACAATAGGGGAAACGCCCACAAACAACAAACTCGGAAAAGTGATGAAACTCCCTCCGCCCGCGACACTGTTTAGAATGCCGCCAAGCACCCCGGCAACAAACAATAGAATCCATTCCATCTTTTTGATTAAGTTGAGAATTATTAATCCAATGTAGCGATATTCAGCATCAAGGTAAACTTAAAGGGGCAAATATTTTGCCCCTTTGATGCCCTTAAAAACAAACTTTCTACTACTGAATATCCATTGCGATATTTCGCCAATCACGTAATTCTTGACGGTAATGCGCGGTTTGCCTGTTGGTGACAGAGTTAATGATTTTAACCAAATACTTATCCGCTATTGCTTTGTTGTAGTCTATTTTTTCTTCTAACTCGGCTGAATAAAAGCTCGCAGGATTAAACATCAATTGCTGGAAGTGTGGTTGAAAATATCCCGTCTGCATACGATTAGTCAGCAGCGTATTCATTTCTATACGCATTTTCGTTTGGTGATCAATCCAATCATAAGAAGTAACCACAAGCTGATCTGCCCATTCTTCAATCATATGTTCTTGTTCAGATGTCAGCGAGCCTAACCAATCATCAAAGTTCTCCGTGATCTTGTCTTGATAGTTTGCTCGGATTTCATCTTCAGATAGCGTCTGATATTTCTTTTTATAACGGGTATGACGAACACGTATATTATCCATTAACTCCTCAGCCTGTTCATCTGATAGCTCTCGAGCTAAAGCAAATACTTCCGGAGCGATTTGGCCAACGAGTCTTTTCGTGTGCTCTTGAAATAGCTTCTCTTGGGTTTTGAGGTCTTCCTCTGTAAAGGATTTAGGATCAAGCGCGATCAACTGGTCGAGATGCTCTATATAATTCGGGATTTCCTCTCTTCTGTGCCAATCACTGAGCAACTCGATTTTCTCACTCACCAATTCTTCCTGCTCGTCATTGAGCTCTACGAAGTCTTCCAGATACTCAACCAATAACCAATCCATGTTGTTATAAATAAACTTGGTACTACAACCCGTTAAGGCAAAACAGATTGCTATCAGTAATCCCCATTGTTTCATTGTCCATTCCTCTGCCCTACACTGCTGAGAACATTATAATTGTAGCTCTCACGTGAACAGAGTGTGAGCTGGTTACATTACCAGCAAATTAAATACCAGAATTTGTATTTGAACAATGGAGCCCTGAAATTCCTTTAAATAACAAAAGTTAAATGCTCATGAAGCGTCAATGGCTCATCACGTAGGTATGGTCAAAAGCGGCAACAACATGCCATATCTATAAAGAAAGACTCGCTAGAAAATTGGATCAGATGAAACAGTATTGTGTGACCCGAAAGCTTTTCAAAGACTCACATTAAGGCTTCACAGCAGAAGTCATTCAAATTTTTCTTCTATCTTCTTACAGATGTATTCTCCAATAGGAATCGCTGAGGTCGCTGCTGGGCTAGGAGCATTACACACATGAAGGCTTCGAGCACTCTCAGAAAACAAGAAGTCATGAACAAGCGTACCATCCTCTAGCACTGCTTGGGCACGTACACCCGCAGGATAGGGCTGTAAATCTTCCAATGCCACTACAGGGCAGTATTTATTGACTAATTTGAGATAGCCCGGCTTCCACCATGAGTTTTTTAACTCTTCCAGCCCAGTTTTTAAATGCTTCGCTGAGACACGCCAAAAGCCTTTAAACAGCAGCATTTGTAATGTATCACGTAAGCTGAAGTTAAACCTCGAATACCCTTCTCTCTTCCAGCCTTGAACCGCATTGGGACCAACTGTCACGCTACCATCGATCATTCGAGTAAGATGTACGCCGAGAAACGGTAACTCAGGGTCAGGAACAGGGTAAATCAGATGATTCACGATTTGATTGTGCTTCTCAGGCAATTGATAGTACTCGCCCCGATAAGGAATGATTTGAAAATCAGTTTTAATCCCCAACATTCTCGTCATTCTATCTGCCATTAAACCACTGCAAGTGATCAAATGTCGGGTATTAAGCTGCATTGTTTGCCCATCTGCGACGCAAATAAGCTGAATCTCTTCTTCAAGCTCTTGCGCAGCTACGACTCTCGTTCTCAACCCAATCAAACCACCAGAGGCCGTGAATTCTTCAACCATGCATTTAGCAACTTTTTTGTAATCGACAATGCTTGTCTGTTTAACGTAGATAGCTCCTAAGCCCGTAATGTTCGGCTCTGCCAATTTCAGTTGAGCTTGGTCAAGCAATTCAACGTCAATTTCGTTTTGCTGGCAACGTTCGAAAAGCGCCTGCATTCTCTCTAATTCATCGTCTGTCGTTGCGACAATGAGCTTCCCGCAGTTTTCTACGTCGATACCGTAACGCTGACAGAAGTTGATGGTGGCCTGCACGCCACGCTTACAAAAATCCGCTTTAAGACTTCCTGGCTGATAGTAAACGCCAGCATGAATCACACCGCTATTGTGGCCCGTCTGATGCTGCGCAAAGTCGGCTTCTTTCTCTAGCAGAAGTATTCGTTTAGCTGGGTATTTTTGTTTTAGTTGCCATGCAGTAGACGCCCCCACTATGCCCCCACCAACAATAATATAATCGTGCACGACGTCCCTTGCTCTTAACCCATATCTAGAGTGTATTTTAATCTCAATTATGCTCGATTACGCATAGGTGGAGCACAGTCACAGCAATATCTAATCGTTAAGTCAGATTAATCGTGCGATTTGTGACTTGCTATCCAATATATTGGCAGCAGAAAAGTACTGAACGGATTGAAACATTTGACCAATACCGAAGGAGTTGGTCGTCTTGAATGAAATGTGGGAGTGGCAGAAACAAAAAAGGAGAGCCGAAGCTCTCCTTTTCTTAATCCTAATAACTAACTCTAATTAAAGAGCAGCTTTCGCTTTTTCAACTAAAACTGCGAATGCAGATTTGTCGAATACCGCGATATCAGCAAGGATCTTACGGTCGATCTCGATAGATGCTTTCTTAAGACCGTTGATGAAACGGCTGTAAGATAGACCATTCTGACGAGATGCCGCGTTGATACGTGCAATCCATAGTTGACGGAATTGACGTTTCTTGTTGCGACGGTCACGGTAAGCGTATTGACCAGCTTTAGTAACTGCTTGGAAAGCTACGCGGTAAACACGTGAACGTGCACCGTAGTAACCTTTAGCTTGTTTTAGAACTTTCTTATGACGTGCACGAGCTTGTACACCACGTTTTACGCGAGGCATTATGCTTCTCCTAAACTAAACGATAAATAAACTAAAAAGAATTAAGCGTATGGCATCATACGAACAACTGCAGCCACTTCACACTTAGGAAGGATTGCGTTTGGACGTAGTTGACGCTTGTTCTTAGTAGTACGCTTAGTCAGGATGTGACGTTTAGTAGCGTGCTTGAACTTAATACCACCAGCAGTTTTCTTGAAACGCTTAGCAGCACCTTTGTTGGTTTTCATCTTAGGCATGATGAATAACTCCGCATTGTAGTAGTTTAATAAACATGTAATTAGGGCGAATAAAACCCCGCCGTTTAAAAACGGCAGGGTTTAATTACTTGTAAGCCGTTAATTACTTCTTCTTAGGGGCAAGCACCATGATCATCTGACGACCTTCGATCTTCTTAGGGAAAGATTCCACTACTGCTAAATCAACAGTGTCTTCCTTAAGACGATTTAGAACGTCAACACCGATCTCTTGGTGTGCCATTTCTCGGCCACGGAAGCGAATTGTTACCTTCACTTTGTTGCCTTCTTCAAGGAAACGCGTCAGGTTGCGTAGTTTTACCTGATAGTCTCCAATATCAGTTCCAGGACGGAATTTTACTTCCTTAATCTGAACCTGTTTTTGCTTCTTCTTCTGCTCTTTAGCAGACTTGCTCTTCTCAAAGAGGAATTTACCGTAGTCCATTACACGACATACTGGTGGCTCAGCGTTTGGACTGATTTCTACCAGATCCATACCCGCTTCTTCAGCTGCTGCAACTGCTTCTTGAATTGAAACAACGCCAACTGATTCACCATCAGCGCCAGTTAAACGAACTTCACGAACGCCACGAATTTCACCGTTTAAACGATGAGCATTTTGTTTGGCCGGTACTTGGCCGCGTCTTCCGCCTTTAATAGTTTATTCCTCCAGATTGAGCTTACGGCTTGAAATCTCGTCTTGGATGTATGAGATAAAGTCATCCACTTTAAACTTACCGAGATCCTTGCCTTTACGAGTACGTACTGCAATCTCTCCAGCTTCCATTTCTTGGTCGCCACAAACCAGCATATACGGCACACGCTTCAAAGTATGTTCGCGGATTTTAAAGCCAATCTTCTCATTTCTCAAGTCTGCTTTAGCTCTAATTCCACATTTTTGTAGTTTTTGGGCCACTTCCTGAGCATAATCCGATTGCTTATCAGTAATATTCATAATTACTGCTTGCTCCGGAGATAGCCAAGTCGGGAAGAAACCGAAGTATTCTTCAATCAGAATACCGATGAATCGTTCTAGTGAACCTAGGATCGCACGGTGAATCATAACAGGAACTTGACGTTCGTTGTTTTCATCCACGTAAGTCGCACCTAAACGGCCTGGTAGGTTGAAGTCTAGCTGAACCGTACCGCACTGCCATGCACGGTCTAAACAGTCGTGCAGTGTAAATTCAATCTTAGGCCCGTAGAATGCCCCTTCGCCCTCTTGGATTTCGTATGGAATATCCATCGACTCCAGAGACTGCTTTAGCGCTTCTTCTGACTGATCCCAGATCTCATCTGAACCTACACGCTTTTCAGGACGCGTCGACAGTTTCACGACGATGTTGTCGAAACCAAAAGTTTGGTATGTATCATAGACCATTTTGATACAACCCGTAACTTCGTCCTGAATTTGGCTTTCAGTACAGAAGATGTGTGCATCATCCTGAGTGAAACCACGCACACGCATAATGCCGTGTAGTGCACCAGAAGGTTCGTTACGGTGACAAGAACCAAACTCCGCCATACGTAACGGCAAATCGCGGTAAGACTTCAGACCTTGGTTGAAGATCTGTACGTGGCCCGGACAGTTCATTGGTTTCAATGCGTACTCACGGTTCTCCGAAGATGTTGTGAACATCGCTTCTGCGTATTTGTCCCAGTGACCTGAACGCTCCCATAGAACGCGATCCATGATAAGCGGACCTTTAACTTCTTGGTAACCGTATTCGGTCAGTTTCTCACGGACGAATACTTCAAGATCACGGAAAATAGACCAACCATTATGATGCCAGAACACCATCCCCGGTGCTTCTTGCTGCATGTGGAATAGGTCTAGCTGTTTACCGATCTTACGGTGGTCACGCTTCGCCGCTTCTTCTAAACGAGTTAGATGCGCCTTCAACGCTTTTTTGTCGTGGAATGCAGTACCGTAGATACGCTGAAGCATCTTGTTATCGCTGTTACCACGCCAGTAAGCACCCGCTACGTTCAGTAGCGTGAAGTGCTGACAGAAACCCATATGTGGTACGTGAGGACCACGACACATATCGATATATTCTTCATGATGGTACAAGCCTGGACGATCGTCACGAGATACATTTTCGTCAAGGATTTCAATCTTGTACGTTTCACCGCGAGCTTCAAACGCATCGCGTGCTTCCTGCCAGCTTACCTTTTTCTTGATAACTTGGTATTTGGTCTTCGCCAGCTCTTTCATGCGCTTTTCGATCTTTTCAAGATCTTCTTGCGTCAAAGAGTACTCTAGGTCGATATCGTAGTAGAAGCCGTTGTCGATGGTCGGTCCAATCGCCATTTTTGCTTCTGGGTATAACTGTTTAATCGCATGACCCAATAGGTGTGCACATGAGTGACGAACGATTTCAAGACCATCTACTTCATCTTTTACTGTAATGATCTCAAGACTTGCATCGTCTTCAATCAAATCACACGCATCAACTCGGTTGCCGTTAACACGACCAGCAATGGTCGCTTTCGCAAGACCCGGACCGATAGATTGAGCGACGTCTAGAGTAGAAACTGGGTTGTCAAATTGACGCTGACTGCCGTCAGGAAGAGTAATAATAGGCATTTAACTGTCCTTTACAGTGGTGTTGCACACCAAGCAACACTTGATTTGTTTTGTTTTCTTTATGTAGCAGATAGTTACATGAAGAAAAAGTGAAGATTTATTCAGCTCGGTACACTTTTAGGAACAAATACAGATGAACCTCTCAATGAACCAAGAGCGGATTCTAATGTATTCTAAAGAAAAAAGACACTCACAGAGGCATCTTTTCATCCATTAGTCTGATTTATCTTGCTATACCCTTTATGAACTTGTTACTGACGGAAGGCTTTACCGTTCATCCTTAGGTGAGTCCATGACCACCATAGTGGTGATAGAGTTGACTTGACGGCACTCCCCAAGTACATCTGCATGAATCTTTTTGTAGCTTGGAAGATCTTTTGTTTCCACTCTAAGTAGATACTCATTTGCACCTGTGATGTTGTGGCATTCAACGACTTCATCAACAAATCTGACGTGTTCTTCAAATTCAAGTTGTGCTTGCTTGCTGTGACTCGACAGACCGATAGACACATAAGCGGCAAAGCCAACACCTAACTGGCTGCTATCCAGTACTGCGCGATAACCTTTTATCACACCTTGCTTTTCTAATTCCTGAACCCGGCGTAAAGTTGCAGAGGGAGACAAACCAATGCGCTCAGAGAGCTCAACATTAGAGATTCGTCCGTCCATTTTGAGCTCATGCAATATTCTTTCGTCAAACTTATCCATAACGCCCCCAAATTGTGCAATATCGCCTTAACATTCGAATAAAAACACAAAATTGCGCCTTAATCCACATAATATAGAAGTTGACCGGTCAGACAACACATCCAACGCAACAATCTTGCTTTCTAACAATTACAGGAGCCCATCATGGAAATGGAACAACTTGGCGCACTGGTGCTTTTTGCCTTTGTCTCGACCTTCACCCCTGGACCAAACAACATCATGCTGATGACGTCAGGAGCTAACGTCGGCTACAAACGAACCCTACCTCATATGACAGGGGTCGCTTTTGGCTTTGCTTTTATGGTCATGCTGGTTGGCATTGGCCTAACAGGTATGTTTGAAACCTATCCTGTTACTCATACAGTACTAAAATATATCAGTCTGGCTTACTTGGGCTATCTCGCGATAAAAATTGCCTGTAGTGGTAAAGCAAAAGATGTCGAAGATTTCAAACCAATGACATTTCTCGGTGCCGCGAGCTTCCAATGGGTAAACCCCAAAGGATGGTCAATGGCCCTGAGCTCTGTGACCTTATACAGCAATGGCGGTGGCTGGCTTGAACTCTCGATCATCGCGTGTACGTTTCTATTTGCAAACTTTCCTTCTGGCAGTTTCTGGATTCTTGCTGGACGCGAGCTGCAGCGATGGTTAACAAACAACATCAGAGTGAGGAGCTTCAACCTGCTCATGGCTTTACTGCTGGTTGGCTCAACGGTACCAATGCTTTAACACTGTAAATTTGCTGTCTCACTGATGGAATAACTGCTACTCTAAATGCGAAAGAGAATAATTATCGAGTAGAAATATGAAAAAGCCATCAGCAAGATCACTCATTGTTCAATCGACAGAGTCCGTTACCCCTAACATGCAGCGAATTACACTACAAGGCTCTGGGCTTGCCGATTTTCCAAACGAATGTGAAGGCGGCTATATCAAGCTTTTGTTTAATCAAGAAGGCAGTACGGATTTAAGCCAACTGACTGAGACGGAACGTCCTGTCATGCGCACTTACACGATTCGTCAGTTTGATCCAAAAGCATGTGCAATTGAAGTCGACTTTGTGCGCCATATCACACAGGATTTACAATGTGGCTTTGCCGCTCGCTGGGCAATGGGTGCTAAGGTTGGCGACACCATTTCCATCGCAGGACCGGGTTCTATTTCGACGATGAATTTACAAGCTGATTGGTTCTTTATGGTGGCAGATATGACGGCGCTGCCCGCTTTAAGCGTTAAAGTGAGAAGCCTACCTGAACAAGCGAAAGGTTATGCCGTTATTCAAGTAGAATCTGAAGAGGATATTCAACCCGTTGACGCTCCCAAAAACGTTGAAGTCATCTGGCTTAATGCATCACAATCTTTAGTAGATCAGGTTCGAAAGCTAACTTGGTTAGAGGGGATGGCGTCTATTTGGTCTGCTTGTGAGTTTGATTCAATGCGTCAACTGAGACAGTATTTCCGCAATGAAAAGGAAGTCGGACGAGAAAATATCTATATCAGTAGTTATTGGAAACAAGGCGTTTCAGAAGACGGCCACAAGGTGATAAAACGACAAGATGCTGACGAAAACCAGTAATCAAAAAGCGAAGCCTTTGTGCTTCGCTTTTTGGTTTGTTCAAAGCTCGTAACTCAAACCGAAGTTAATTTTGTAGTCATCTTTCTCGGGTACGACACCGTCCGAGTCAGCTTTAGTTTGTGAAACATGTTCCCAGATAGCTTTAATACTGAACTCCAAATCCCCAACAAGATCAATGTCAAAACCAAGGTCGTTCTTATGTCGCATTCCACCGGCGTCATCACTCGCCCAGTCAAGATTGTAAGTATGACTAAAGTCGATATCCTTTGTCAGCTCGTACTCAAAGTTGGATTCCAAGGTTAAAATCGTACTGCTGGCACTGTCTTCCTCACCGGCTTCTACCGTCGAAAATTCGCTGTACTGCATACCGGGACCAATTGACACATCCCACTCAGCATCTGAATCTGCCACGAAAAAGTAACCAACCTGCATTGAAGCATTCACCTGATAATCCAAGTTCTGAAATTCATCGCTGAGAACGGACAGTTTTACTGGCCTGAAAAACAATCTGTTGTTGAGGTAAATATCGTAAGATCCATTAAATTGGCTCTTCTGTGCCGTCTTCTCATTATTTGACTCTGACACCTCATGGCGAGCACTGAGTTTCGTTCTTGACTCAACCGTATTGCGCTCTGCTTCAACCTCGCCTAGCAGAGAGAACTCTTCCGTATTACCTTTGCTAATGTCCAATCCAAGAAACAGATCTGCCGTCCAATAATCTGAATCCTTCTCTGCACCACGATAGATAGAAACAACCTGATTAACAGGAAAAGAAAACTCCTGATCGCCCTTTTTCAAATACAGTTTATTATCACGAATTGAGAGGTAACCATCATAGATATCCCCACTAGCGGTTCGAATAGTGAAAAAGCTTGCCGTCTCCAAAACCGAAACATCTTCAAGCTCAATTTCTTGATCGCCAAGGTCATCGCTGTCAAACTCAATTTCCTGATCGTATGAGTTCGATTCCTTCTTTACTGTTCCAGTCAGCTCACCTTTTAGCACCTCACCCGATTTTAGCTTTACCCAGTCATCACTTTTATCGATATAAACTGTCTGGCTATTTATCTCTTGCGCATTTTCTTCTGCTGCAAATACGCTAGGTTGGCAAATAACAGTGGCAATAAAAAAAGCCAAAATTTTGAGTTTCATCTGCACCTTTTCGTTTAGTAGGAAACCATCTGATTGCGCAATAAGATAATGAGGCAATCGTGTCTCAATGTCAGAAGCGAGACAGGCGATTGTCAATGTTATTGGGCATGATAATTAAGCTGGGTGATATAAGAAAACTCAAGTGCAGTCTATGAATATTTGATCAACCAAACAGAAACGAATCCTTTGGCCCCCCTTGAAAGTGACGCTCTTTTGCTTTTAAATCAAAGGTTATGACTATTACAGCAGCACTACGACCACTAACCCTTCTCTTCATCAGCTCGTTCCTATTGATGAGCAGTCATGGCCTGAGTGGCATCTTACTTCCTGTCTCCCTTTCCGAAAGTAACATCAGTGTTCAATCGATGGGTTTCGTTCTTTCCATGTACTCCGTTGGTTTTCTTTTGGGGGCAATTCTTGGCAAACGTATTCTACGCAACATTGGTTTGGTAAGAACGTTCGCCATGTGTGGTAGCTTAGGAGCCAGCGCCATTCTGATTATGGGGCTTAATTACGAAGTCTGGATATGGGTGATTATGCGTTCCATTATGGGCTTTTGTATCGCCTGCGCGATGACTACTCTTGACACTTGGTTTAACAGCGTTTCAACTGAGTCCAATCGAGGGAAAATCCTTGCCGTTAATCAGGTTGTCATTCTCAGTGCTATCACTTTAGGTCAGTTTGGCCTTGCCATTGCACCACCCAGTGAAACCACCTTGTTTATTTTGTGTGGCGTTTTATTCAGTATCTCGGTAACGCCTGTGGTTTTCATTTCTCAATTCGAGCCTCAGATCGAACAATCCGATTCCATCCCACTCAAGTCGATTTACGTTCTCTCTCCCTTGGGGTTTGTTACGTGTTTCACTTGTGGCGTTTTGTATTCCACCATTGCCAACATGTTACCCATATACGCTGATGGCGTAGGTATTACTGGCTTTCAGCTTTCTGTTTTCATGGGAGCGGCTACCGCTGGCGGTATCTTATTACAACTGCCAATGGGCTATTTATCTGATCGATTTGAACGACGCAAAGTCATACTTGGAAGCTGCTTTGTACTTGCTATCGTCAGTTTCCTACTTCCCGTATCCATTGACTGGCAGTGGTCAACAACACAATTGCTTTTGGTTGCGATGACGATGGGGCTTGTCGCCTGTTTGTATCCGCTGAGTATTTCCGAGACCTTTGACCGCGCAATGAAAGCCCAGCTAGTCCCCGTATTATCAGGTTTACTTTGCATTTACGCGATTGGTTCGATTGTCGGCCCCTACACTGTGTCAGTATTAATGGCTCAATTTGAGAATAGTGCTTTGTTCACTTTCCTTATCATGGTGGACTTAGGCCTTATCATCTTTACTATTTATCGCATGTCAGTGCGTGAAGCTCTTCCAGTCGAAGACCAAGAAAGCTTCGTGATGCATACACCGACATCGATTCACAGTGAGCTGGACCCTCGAACTGAGTATCAAGAATATTCTCTGTATGTAGAAGAAGCTTTGGAACAAGTCGAAGAACTGGCGGCATCACACCCTTCAAATGCCATTACCTTTATTCGCAGTTTGGCTAACAAGCAGCCTGAATGGGCAGTGTCGATCGCAGAGCGTGCTGCGCAAATCGAGAGCATCGATACCGTTCTGCTTTTCAGAGCGATGACGCTAACCAACCCTGAGCTCTCTGTGGACATTGCGAAACGTCTGGCTGAGTCTGACGATAATCAGATAGAAGCACTCGTAGAGTGGCTGGTTGAAAAAGAGCCGGAAAATGCAATGTCTATATTAGCTGCGATTACCGAATCCATGGACGATACACCAACCAAAGTGATTGAAACACTGGCTGAACACGATCCAGATATGCTTGTTGAAGTCAGCCAGGAGTTAGTGGCAAATATGGTAGAGAACAACAGCAACTTGAGACCCGCCGACCGTGAAGACAGTAATCTCACGGAATCGGTTGAAGAGTGGGTCAACGCCATTTCAGAAACGGCTCCTGAACAAGCCGAAGAGATCGCAGAAATGGTTGAGCAGTCGATTCAGGATGCTGACTTAGAACCTAGTACTCCCACCTAATTTATCGGCCAGAAAATCAATCAACAGACGTACTTTGGGTGACAAGTTTCGGTTTTGAGGATATAAAGCCCAAATCCCTTCTCTGTCACCCCGATAGTCAGACAATACTTCTACTATTTCCCCAGAATCTAGCCCTTCCTTGACGTAATAATCGGGGAGCTGAACTAAACCTAAGCCGCGCTTTGCCGCATCCAATAATGCCGCCCCAGAATTGCAGTGAATACGACCTGAGACACGCAGTGACTTTTCTCGTTTATTTTCTTTGAAGCGCCAATAATCAATAGTTCCAACTAAGCAGTGGTGATTATCCAGCTCAGATAGCGTATGTGGCTCTCCATAGCGGGCTAAATAGCCTGAGCTACCGCACACATAAAGCTGACGGCTAGATAACCGCTTGGCCACTAAGCTAGAATCCTCGAGGCGACCTAATCGAATCGCGACATCGACACCCATTTCAATGAGATCAATCCTTTGATTCGTCAGGTTAAGGTCTAAATCAACCAAAGGGTAAGACTCAAGAAAGTCGAGTAAAAGCGGGGCTAAATGTGTTTCACCATAGGTCACCGGAGCTGTGATTTTGAGTAACCCTTTGGGGGTTGACTGCATTTGAGTCACGGCCAATTCTGCCAACTCTAGCCCTTCAACTAAGTGTTTACACTGCTGGTAGTATACTTGCCCTGCTTCAGTGGCAGAGACTTTTCTCGTTGTCCGGTTAAGTAACTTGACTGCTAACCTTTCTTCCAAGGCAGCAACCCGCCTACTGATCTGAGCCACAGAGGTATCCAGCTTCTTAGCTGCTGCCGTAAAGGACTGCATTTCTGCAACTGCAACAAACTCACTCACCCCATCCCAATTAGCCATTACGCACTCCTGTTAACCCTAAAATAACACCCTACCATTATTACAATAATGTAAAAATCATTTTCAGTTTAAAGGGATTATCTTTACATAGGAAATACCTAGAATGGTGACCAACAAAGTAGAACAGCGAGAAACACCTTCCTCGTCTACGCTTAGAACGTCAAAAAACAATTACATAGAAAGGAAAATCCAATGGCATTAGATATCAAACCAGGTCAAGAGTTTATCAAGTCAAAAGCCGCTGTGGCTTGGGCTGCTGGCGAGCCTCTGAAAATGGAAGAAGTTGATGTACAACTGCCTAAGAAAGGCGAGGTACTGGTTCGCATCGTGGCGACAGGGGTTTGTCATACGGACGCTTTTACTCTTTCTGGTGAAGACCCTGAAGGTATCTTCCCAGCTATTCTTGGTCATGAAGGTGGCGGCATCGTCGAGATGGTTGGCGAAGGTGTCACAAGCGTAGAAGTTGGTGACCATGTTATTCCACTATACACAGCGGAATGTGGCGAATGTAAATTCTGTACTTCAGGCAAAACCAATCTATGTCAGGCAGTCCGTGAAACTCAAGGTAAAGGTCTGATGCCAGATGGTACCAGCCGATTCTCCATCAACGGGGAAACTATTTTTCACTATATGGGGTGTTCAACTTTCTCTGAGTATACGGTTTTGCCGGAAATTTCACTGGCGAAAGTCAACAAACAAGCGCCTCTTGAGGAAGTGTGTCTCCTTGGTTGTGGGGTCACGACCGGGATGGGCGCAGTACTGAACACAGCAAAAGTCGAAAAAGGGGATACCGTCGCAATCTTTGGCTTAGGTGGGATTGGACTTTCCGCAATTATTGGTGCTCGTATGGCAGGTGCAAGCCGCATCATCGGCATTGATATCAACGAAAGTAAGTTTGAACTGGCACAGCAGCTAGGCGCAACGGATGTGCTCAACCCGCAAAATCTCGATAAGCCCATTCAGGATGTGATCATCGAGATGACCGATGGTGGCGTCGACTACTCATTCGAGTGTATCGGTAACGTTAATGTCATGCGTCAAGCATTGGAGTGTTGCCACAAAGGCTGGGGGGAATCGGTCATCATTGGCGTGGCCGGTGCCGGTCAGGAAATTTCTACACGTCCGTTCCAACTGGTCACTGGTCGAGTATGGCGTGGCAGTGCTTTTGGTGGCGTTAAAGGCCGTTCTGAACTCCCAGAAATTGTTGAACGCTACATGGCAGGAGAGTTTGGGCTTCAGGAGTTCATCACTCACACTATGGACCTTAACTCCGTCAACGAAGCGTTTGATTTAATGCATGAAGGTAAGAGTATCCGTACTGTGATACATATGGATCAATAATGCCCGTTTAACCCGTTAATAAGCCGCTGCATCTTATCGTGTGACGGCTTTATCTGAGAGACTAACAATGAGTTTATCCAACATAAGCCAAAACAAAGTCGCAGGTGGCTGGCACAAGCAATACATCCATGATTCCATAGTCCTAAACTGCACTATGCGTTTCGCCATTTTTTTGCCGCCTAACGCAAGCAAAACCTCCCCTGTTCCTGTTTTATACTGGCTTTCAGGCCTCACTTGCACCGACGAAAACTTCATGCAGAAAGCTGGAGCCTTCAAAAAAGCCGCTGAACTAGGAATTGCCATCGTCGCTCCCGACACCAGCCCACGTGGTGAAGGCGTCTCTGATGACGAAGGTTACGATTTAGGTAAAGGTGCAGGTTTCTACCTTAACGCGACTCAGGCACCTTGGTCTGAACACTATCATATGTATGATTACGTCACACAAGAGCTGCCTGACCTTATCGAATCAAGCTTCCCCGTTTCAGGCGTGAAAGCGATCTCTGGTCATAGTATGGGAGGGCATGGTGCCCTAACGATTGGTTTGAAAAATGCTTCTCACTTCAGCTCCATCTCAGCTTTTAGTCCAATCAGTAACCCAATGCAATGTCCATGGGGTCAAAAGGCTTTTAGCGCTTATCTGGGGAACAACGTTGAAAGCTGGAAGGATTACGACGCTAGCGAGCTTCTCAGGCGAGCACCGTCTCCGATACCTATTCTGGTCGACCAAGGCGATGCCGATAACTTTCTTATCGAACAGCTAAAGCCTGAAGCTCTGATCGCCGCGGCAGAAATCCACGGTTCAGATTTAGAACTGCGCATGCAAACGGGCTATGATCACAGCTATTACTTTATTTCGAGTTTTATTGATGAACACTTAATGTTCCACGCGAAACACATGTTCAAATAAACATACAAAGCCAAATAAAAATCCCCTCAGTCACCCAGACTAAGGGGATTTTCCATTTGTTCTGTGGTATCACAGAATTATCATGGGCTAAATATGCTCTAGCTCACACGCTTGCCCCATAAGTGAAGCTAAACTCCTAATTTCCCACCATCGTAACGTGAAATCACAACGGTACTTGAACGAGGCCGCCAAGCTCGCCCGTCATCAGGAGTTTCCGCCGATGCATTCAATGCATCATGTGGCCAGTTCGATGGATGCTGAACGTTAGTAAACATATGACGAAAATCCGGTGTGAAAGTAATACCTGTTGATTCCGCCCCTTTTGGTGCCACTGCAAAGCGTTTGAGGTGTTCTTGGTTACCTACATTGACGACAGGCTCACCATTAGCAGAATGAGAAAGAGCATCAGGTGCCACAGCTAAGATCTGATTATCGACATCAATCTCCTCTTTGGCACCAGAGTCGGTTTGAAGCCATAAAATCCCGCGCTGATCGAAGCTAATTCCATCAACGGAGGAGAACTCATTCTCCTCGGTTAGGCCGGACAAGTTAACACTCGATGCATCAGCTTCAGCTGAAGAACCAAAAGCAAAGATTTCCCACTCAAACTCTGTCGCAACTTCACCTTCTTTCCAACGAATAATATGACCATATTCGTTATACGGACGAGGGTTAGCAGCATCCACATCTCCATCGTGACGATCAGTGTTGTTTGTCAACGCGAGATAAACCAGCCCCGTTTTGTAATCCACTGCAGTCCATTCTGGGCGGTCCATTGGCGTAGCTCCCATCGCATCAGCTGCGCCAATCGTATTGCGAATAATAGCTGCTTGGCTACCAATGGTATCTCCAAGGCGGTTACCATCAAGGTCGATAGCGTTTTCGGTCAACGGCAACCACTCACCTTTGCCCTGCTCATCAAAACGTGCAACATACAATGTGCCATGATCCATATATTTGGCACCAATCGCCATACGATCTGCGCCAGCGGATAAGTTTTCACTCGCGTCACTCTCATCCCATAATGCATCCGATACAAACTTATAAACGTACTCATATCGGCCATCATGCCCACTGTAGAAGACGACAGGTTTACCCGGTTCAAGCACACCATAGGTACAATCTTCATGGCGGAATCGGCCTAGAGAGGAACGCTTAGCTGGCTTAGCGTTTGGAGAATAGGGATCAATTTCAACAATATAACCAAAGCCGTTATCGTAGTTACGAAAATCCTCTTCAGGGCTCGCTCCTAAAACTGAAATATCCCAGCGCTTAAATTCACCTGTAAAATTCTCATCTTGCTGCGGTGGGGAATCCCAGTCTCCGTAAGCTTTGTCGCTTGTCGTGCCATAGCGTTTTTGAACATCGTCTGGCTCAGAGGTAATTTTAAAATGACCAGGCCAGTTTTCTTCACAAGTCAAATAAGTACCCCATGGAGTAAAACCATTACCACAATTATTGTAAGTCCCATGAGTTACGTTCGACTTATTGTTTTCAACAGTGAATTTGGTCGTCAGTAAGTCACCCTCAGTAATCGCGCCAGTGACGTCCATTTCGGTGGATAAATGAATTCGACGATTGTAAGGGCTATCAATCACTACCTGCCAAACACTTTGCTCCAACTTAATATGCACCACGGATACGCCATGAGCGTAATATTCTTTACGGACATAGTTTGGAAGCCGACGGCCCAAATAATCCCTATCGTTAGATTCAAAATCATCTTCATGTAAAGTATTTTGGTTTATAAACTCATGGTTCATACACAAAATACCCTGAGTATCATCCAGTGGGAAATAATGCATACCATCATGCATTTGCCCAACAGAATGCAACTGGTCTATATCGCTATTTGTTCCATCTTGTTTAAATGGTTGAATGAAATCATTATGAGAAGAAACCGAGAATAATCGAGTCCCCCAAGGAGCTAATACCTGCGCAAAATACCCTTCAGGCACAGTAAAGGCATCTTTCGATTTTGCACTCACTGACTCAAAGCCCAATGAGTTGACTCGCTCAGATACCTCCACTGTAGTTTCATCAGTATCACAACCAGTCAGGCCAAAAGAACTCATAGCACCAAAAGCAGCAACACCTCCTGTACCTTTTAACATAGTACGTCTTGATAATGCTTTCGACATCACTTCAGAAAGCGGCGTCTGTTTACTTTTATTGAATATTTTATCTGTAGTTGTACAACGACTCATAATACTGCCTTTATTTCCATCAAAAAATAGAGCAAACTCTCTATAGACAAATATTAATAAACATAAATTGTTAAAGCTTTGTTTAAATAAAAAGACAAAACAATAAATATTACAATTTGGAACAAATACAACAAATCAAAGCCAAAACATTAATAACCACACGAAATAAATAAAGACAAAAATCATCATAATATTATTAATAAATAATATGAGAGGTGCTTACTATATATCGCCACATGAATTAAACATTTATAAAATCACACCGAATTAATCATTATTCTCTTAGAGTTAACCATGGACGTAATCAAAAGTACCTCTTGCCTTTCATAACATTTCTTATCTCATGGTGAACATTGCAGCGCACCTTCACATGACGAAACTGGAAATCACGCCTCAAACAGGTAGAATCTCGCCTTCAGTTTTTCGTCGCAACGGCAAGTTAAAATGCATCAACCTGAACATTTGTTTACTCTTTTCAAAGCACCCATTGATGGTTACAGCTTGCCTGACAAGTTCACCTTTCCCTTTTTCTATCAACCACATCCACTATGTGAGCTTGCGGCTCAGGAACTGCAAGAGCACTTAGTTGCGCAAACGGATTGGCAACATAATTTCGGTGTCGATGGAAACTCAAAGGGCACAGGCAAAATGTTCGGTGTGCTGCTTGTTCAGTCACCAGATGGCAAGATTGGTTACCTTTCAGCCTTTTCAGGAAAAATAGCCGACCAAAACTTGCTACCCGGCTTTGTCCCACCCGTTTTCGATATGCTGACAGAAGAAAGCTTCTTTCGGGCGGAAACCGCTGAAATCATGGCGGCGAATCAAAAGTTCAATCAACTAAAAAGCAACCCTCGTATTGCCGAGCTGACTGAACAGATAAACTTGCTAACTTCTGAGTATCAACAGCAGGAACAATTACAGCGCGACGCAATGATTACAGGCCGAGCTGAGCGCAAAGCACAACGCAAACTGGCTGAATCCTCACTAGCCGGAGAAGCGCTGCAAAACAGGCTTGATGAATTGGCGAAGCAAAGCATCGCTGAAAAAAACGTGCTTAAATATCTCAAGCTGGAGTGGGATGAAAAAATCGCCGTCTTACAACACGAGCTAGATGAATTAAATACCAGCTTGAATGCATTGAAAGAGCAGCGTAAAACCCTGTCTAATACGTTGCAAAATAAGCTGTTTGATAACTACCGCTTTCTAAATATCAGAGGGGAGGAGAAGTCCCTCAATGCGATATTCAAACCGACCAGTGCGCCCGTACCACCAGCAGGCGCTGGCGAATGTGCCGCGCCAAAACTGCTGCACTTTGCCTTTAAGCATGGATTTAAGCCGCTGGCATTAGCCGAGTTCTGGTGGGGGGCCTCGCCAAAATCAGAAGTTCGCCAACACGGAAAGTTCTACCCTTCTTGCCATAGTAAGTGCTTCCCTATTTTGGGCCACATGCTGGAAGGAATGACCGTTGATGATAATCCGCTGGAAGAAAACTGGGCAGAAGGCAAAGAGCTTGAGATCTTATTTGAAGATGAAGCTATGGTTGTCGTCAATAAACCTTCAGGGCTACTGTCTGTCCCCGGCAAAACCATCAAGGATTCAGCATACACACGCTTGCAGCAACGCTATCCAGATGTGGAAGGCCCTTTCGTGATTCATCGACTGGATATGGCGACATCAGGGTTACTGGTTTTCGCTCTAACAAAGCGTGCGAACAAGAACCTACAGAAGCAATTCATTTCCCGCTCAGTGCAAAAGCGCTACGTCGCGCTACTAGAAGGTAAGGTAAGCCAAACCAGTGGTCAGATAGATTTACCAATGCGAGGCGATCCTGATGATCGCCCCCGGCAGCTCGTCTGCTTTGAGCATGGAAAACCTGCCGAAACCTATTGGGAGTTGATTGAAACACGAGATGGCCACTCCAAGCTGTACCTGTACCCCAAAACCGGTCGAACCCATCAGCTTCGAGTTCACTGTGCTCACCACCTTGGGCTCAACTTACCTATGGTCGGCGATGGTCTCTATGGTCAACGCGCCGATCGATTACATCTTCATGCACAACGCCTAGAGATAGAACATCCCTACAGTAAGCAACCCATGGTTTTTGAAGTTGAGAGTGAATTTTGAACTCCCAGAGCACCGTGAATCGGTGCTCTTTTATTAGCTTGAACTTCCAGCGCTCGGGCTTATTGTCACAGATAACCTCAAACTTTCTGGTGATATCCTTATCAGCAACTATTCTTTTATTGAATCTATTTGCATGTTTAAGGAAGAAAAAATGCGCAGCTTAGTTAAAACCTTTTTATATCTGACCTTATCTCTACTTTTTATCAACTTTGCTCAAGCTAACACCGTTAAACTCGCTAATGGCGAATGGGCACCCTATCAATCCAAATCGCTTAAAAATGGCGGCTTCATGACTCAAATTGTTAAAGAAGCATTCGAAGCAGAAGGCTACCAGGTGGAATTTACTTACATGCCATGGAAGCGTGGCTTTGAAGAAGCCAAAGCCGGTAATTTTGATGGTTCTCTTATTTGGAGTAAGAATTCAGATAGGGAGCAGTTTTTCCATTATACCGACTCTGTTATTACGTTAAGCACTGGATTATTCCAACAAAAAAGTAAACCTGTAAACTGGAGCAGCAAAGAAGATCTTAAGAACTTCAAAATCGGCGGTGTAACTGGTTACGCCTATGGAGTCGAAGATATGGAAAAAGCTGGGCTAATCAATATACAGCGTATTGCTAGTGCAGAAAACAATTACAAAAAGCTCAGTGCAGGCCGCCTAGATATCGTATTGGAGGATATGGACGTTGGTATGGAAACCATCACCAAACTCAATTTAACCGACAAAATTGAACCTAATGCCAAGACATTATCAGCAAGAGATTACTTCGTGATCATTTCGAAAAAATCTCCTCGCGCTCAAGAGTTAGTCGATGCCTTTAACCGTGGTCTGGCAAAACTCAAAGCAGAAGGCAAGTTAGATGCGTATCGTGAAGCGTCAATCCGAGGTGAGTATAAATAGCGCTTATTGACTACAGTAAGAATCGATAGTTTTTAAAAGAGATGGCTAACACCATCTCTTTTAGTTTTCTTTACCTTTCACTCCAAAATTCAACTAGCACTATCTCCCATTGCTTTGATGTATCAAGCTTAGACAATCACGATAAACCTCAGCACTCCTAACGCCCTCACCTCAAATATCCAAAAACAATCTCAAGCCCACTTAATGATTATTAATCACCTAGAAAACAATTTATATGCAACTAGATTTAAACTCATGTTCGACGCGTCATGAACCTCCATCTAATTTTAACCAACCTATTCAAACGAGGAACCAATGAAACCTACACTACGAACTCTCTCCGCTATAGCGCTTATTACTGTAAGCTACAACACTGTTGCGAAAGATCTTTACTTAGTCACTAACTACGATGATAAGCAGTATAATGAGCTTCAAGTTCTCGACCTTGATACCAAAACAACAACTAAGTTAGCGGATATTAATTACGGTGGTCGTTTGGCAGTGACAGAGAATTCAATCTACGTGACGACAAGCTCTCCAAGTACTCAAGCCTTATCACGTGTCACTTTGGACGGTCAAAAATACCGGATGGTGAACCGAATTCCTATGGCTGGTGATATTCCGGTTGTGGTCGATAAAGAAACGGGACAAGTATATACCTCCAGTATCACTCAAGACACTGTGGTTGAGGTTTATCCCGACTACACAGACTCACCAGGAGCGCCAATTGAGGGAGAAGATTTCCGGTTTATATTCGGAGATACGATGGAAGAGTGTGGTATTGCCTACTGTGCGAACAACACTGCATTGGCTATCGATAACGCTAACGAACGAATGTATATGGCACTGGGCGTTAACCAAGAAACGGAAGTCATCAGCTTTCCATTAGGTGAACACTCAACTGTAGACAGACGCCAAGAATTATCGGTTGAAGACGGTATCGACCACGACGAGGATTGGCACAAAATCATCGCAATGCATTTGGATCCGAAAGACAAGTTCCTTTACTTTGCTAATGAACATGGCATTTATCGCGCAAACATCAAAGGAGAATCGAGAAAGGTCGAAAAAATCCTTTCAATTGACGAAAGTAACGGATTTGAAGGCGTTGTAGATATGGAAGTCGATTTCGATGCAGGAAAGCTTTACTGGGTACAAATCGGAAAGCCAGAAATCTACTCTGCTGATCTCTCGGGAGAAAACGTAAAAGTCGAGTACGTTACTCAAGGCGGAACCACATTTGAATTAGCCTTTATGGACTAGTACTTTCACGCAAACCAAAAGGCCTAACATATGTTAGGCCTTGGATTGCTTAAGTTAGTCACCCCACACCATGTTGACAAACTCTGGATGGTCAACATACGGGTTGCGGTTACCTTGGAAATTGTACACCGCGTTGTTGCGATCAATTTCCTTCTGGTCAACTGGGTCGTTGGCATGCCAGCGTTTTAACATAGCCAAAACCCAAGGTTCAAATACTGTTGTATTGCTACCGTTGAGCACAGCGTTAGAGTTGTCGCTGTTCCCTTCCCAATTAGCGATCTCGTTTTCATAACGTGTCGCCATGTAGAAATACGCACGGGCCAAATCACCTTTGAACTCATCAATAGGCTCAAACACGGTACCAGAGTAGCCTAGACTAGACGCCGCAGACCCGACCTTTGAGCCATTGGAAGATGTGTATGTCGCACTACCCACTTCACCGAATGGCCAGTTGCTGCGTTTCGCATTCACGTAGCCATCTGTCGCATACAAGTGGTGACCATCCGAGTTCATTGGTTCCACTTTTCCACCAAACCAACTCTTAGGGAAAGAGTGTTCGCGGTTGTAACAATCGCCTTCTTTACTGTACTGACCGCATTGGTCTGTCACTTTAGTAAAGTTAATCGAATCACTGCCGGACACCTTCTCTGAGTAGATATCGAGAATCGTCCCATCCTTCTCATAGTAGTTGTCGATATCAGCGGTTTTGACCAAATCCCAAACGGCAGAGTAGCCTTGCGAGTTGTGGTTATTGATGATGTTGTACAGCGCAGTCTTCAGCGTATAGCCTGTTTTGCCTTCGGCTGATTTGTAGTAGTCACCGAGCACTGGTGGTTCTGGTTCAGGGTCGCTACCACCAAGCGTAAAAGAGTGCTGGGAAGAATTGGTAAAGTCTCCGCCAGACGCAAGAGTTTGCCCGTTGGAGGTTAGCGTGTAAGACCCATTTCCAGAGCTACAACAAATGCCATCGCCATAGGAATCAACGACTTCAAACATATACGAGCCTGATTCAACACACATCGCCTTTTCATAGCTGGTGTTATTGCCGTAGTCAGAGCCAGAGAATAGAGTCTGATTGCTGCTGTTTTTCAGCGTCCAACTTGTTTCAGAGCCATAACTGTCAGTCGTCAGGTTGAGTGTGACTTCATGATTGCTACAAGTTGTCGGAGGTGGTGTTACAGCACCATCAGATGGCTGGAAGTTATCTATGTAGACGACTTCGGAACCATCAAATCCAGACTCGTCATAGAAGCGCAACCCAACGTTTATGCTCTTGGTACTGCTGGCCGTGTACGAATAAGCAATATCCTGCCATTGACCGGTTTGGCTAGGTACGCTGTAATTTTGGTATCCATCCACATACAGGCGTGCTTTAACATTGCCTTCAGTGTGATAAACAGACACAGAAAAGTTATACGTCTGCCCCGACACCACACTTACAGACTGCTGAAAGTCTGTATTGCTTTGCGTACCAGTTTTGACCGTCACCTTTGCTGCATTGCTACCACTTTTTACAATGCTGGTTTCCTGTGACACCGAAATGCCACTGTCAATTGTGTTCCACCCTGTTGGAGAGGAACTGCTCCATTGTTCGAAATCACCATTGGTCATTTCAGCCAGAGCAAGCGTAGGGGTAAGAAATAGAGACGCCAGTAAGACGCTTTTATTCAACGGAGAACTCATCTTGTTTCCTTTTTATTTTATAAGTCCGAAATATAGATTAGATTTTATCCATTGAATTACTAAAACCTGTGTCGCAATTTTAAGCAATAGCACTAATAACAATTCAAGAAAGTTTAATATAAACCTCACTTTCAACAAATTTAACAACAAAGAGCAACGAGAGGTTAATTCCAATTTAATAAGGATGCTGCTCTCTAAATAAATGCCAAGCACAACGAGTCAATTAGCTCGATAACATAGCGCTCATTATTGTTCATTCCTCAGACAAAGTTTCTTTCATAATTACCGACATATTGCTCTGAATAAGTAACACAAGGTGTCAGTGGTTAGCTGAGTTTTGACCTAATGATCCTCACCAATGGCTTAATTACGTCTTTGTCGCTCCAATACCGTGCATGGCTGAATAAATTCCAAGACGACATCAAACCACCTGAATTTATCGGGTGATCTTTAACTATCAAGTCATAAGTGTTACCTAATTGCCTCAAAGGCCAGCCAAGTACATCATCGGGATCATAATAATTATCCCAACGGAATGAGGTTGTCGGCTTTGCAAAACATACTCTATTCTGCAGTCCTGCATTAAACAGAGGAATATTACAACCCGTGGTAATGAGGTTTTCACAAGTTTCTAACTTCATGAAGGATTTCTTGTGGTCATCATCATTATAGTTCTCGAACTTATTAAGATCGTGTTGAGCATCCCATATATAATTCGAAATCACCTGACAACCTAAAGATTGAGCAATGATGATCACCGGTCTACTCGCCTTGTGCCCTATATCTATATACGCATGTTCAAGTGTATTAAAAATAGCCTCCTGAACTGCAAGATATTTTTCGTTTTGCCTGCTGGCACTGTGCTCAAGTGATCCAGCATCTCCGAATCCATATAGAAAGAACTGTCTTAATCGAATGGCATCGAGCTCATTACTCGGTTCTGAGGTCATCGCTTGCCAAAGCTCATCTTCTGGCTGTTGTAAAATAGGTGCATACTGAACGTTTTGAAATGATACCTTAGCCCACTCTGAACCTAGCTCTTCCTTCAAATGTTCCTCAAGCACATCATAGTAATCAGGCTTTATTTTCCCCATGCCGTGAAGTGTGATTAAAGCCACTTCTTTCATTCTGTTTTCCTTCATAAAGAGTCATTAACTGCAGAGGATCAACTCATTAGATAGTACGTTTCTACCGAATAGAGTGACCGGCTAACACACTCTATTCGTCATCAATTACTTTCGAAGATCGGTATCCCAAAACCCAAGATCTGGCTGTTCAAGCTCAACTGGCTGATAGCCTACGATTTTGTCTAGGCGCTTATGTGCTTCATCAAACTTTCGAGCTAACTCGTACAATTTGGCGAGTGACTTAGCGTTATTCCAAATCTGATAATACGTTTCGATTTGTTGTTCCGCATAATCGTTGCAGCTATATTTGTAGAAACCTTTGTGCTCTGAAGTAACATCAGCCCACTCATCACTCTCTAGACATAATTGGAAATCAACAGGCAGTACATCATTGGCGGTTCTGCCTACTTTAATGTTGTGAGTATTTAGGCAAGCAGCAACAAAGTTAGAACAAACAAACGACTCATCCGCTTTTTTACCAGAGAAAATCGTCAATAAATCATATCTTTTCCCTAAGTGGTAAAGTGCATCCATGGCATATTCTGCTCCAACCACTGAATCTTTTGCAGTTGCAGCTAATGTCTTGTTCCGTATTACCATCCAGTCTTCACCAAACTCTTCTAAGATGGATTCGAATGTCACGATGTGGACGCCTTGCTTAGGCATCGCATGAGCCACGATATTTGGCCCTAAACACAGTGCAACATGGCTATAAGCCGCTTCGTTTTTTCTACGTTTAGTCTGAAAAATTTTATTAGGCTTTGATAGCTTACCTACCCCATTTAAAAGCAGCACATCCCCAAAAATGATATCCATCGAATTCCTCTAATTTATAGCAATAGGTACAGATATGTTTGTAACCCCATGAAAAGCATGACTATAACAGACATAAATGAGTGTGCACCTTTCAAAAATCAACCTATCAGAAAAAAGCATTAAGTTGCATATTGAAGTGTGAAATAGAGCAGATTTAAATAAGACTAGGAGAGTTTGTCAAAGAGTATCGAGTTCTATTTAAGCTTGGCCGTGTATTATGCTCCACAGACTATGGCCCTTTAAAAGTATCGGTTGAAGTAAATCCCTACCAGCTTGTCGTAGCTTTTCTCGAAGCGTACACGAATGTCAGCTTTATTACTGATACTAAAGCATGTGTCCCCATACAGGGCAAAGTCCCAGCCATTACCATTCAAACCCAGAGAAGGGACCACTCTCAGGTGTGTTTTCCAACTATCGGACCAGCGATAAAGCACGCCTGCTGGAAGCTGAAGTTCTGAGTCATCGAAGTCAACGAAATCGACCTGTCCACCGAACATAGTGTAGGCTGAAAGGCGATTAAACCGATGTTCAGCCAAGCCTAAATAGCCTTTAAAATACGGGCGGTAACATTCATCATCATGGCACTCACTCTGCTCAAGTGAAAGAGCCAATTGCCATGCTAAGCGATCATTTTCAAACAAATTCACATCATTGGTATTGAGTGAAGCAACATTGAGAAAATCCAGTTTTTTAAGGCGCACCTTATCATCGGTTATATGAAGCTCAGTATCCAAAACAGTAAGAGCTGAATCTTTTAATCGAGCAACATCGATTGACAGAAAATCATAATAAGCAGCAAAACCCCGTAAGCTGAGATATCCACCATAGTTGTCGCTATAGCCTGTCCCTAGACCAAGATTAATAGGTAACTGAGCTAAATGGGGCGGTTTGGCTTTACTCTCCGGCCAATCGACACTAAAGCTGTCTAACTGTAGCCTTGTCAGGAGCAACTGACGCTTTTGCTCCTTGTAGTTGCGCTCAGACTCATCCTCTGTGACCAATAACAGTTCTGTGTACTCAGTTAAAACATCTAGGACTTTAGCTTTTTCATAATCAGAAAAATCATCGGACTGCATAAAGGGGGTCAGCTCTGAAAGATCTTTAGCGATCGTAATTGTTTGCTGCTTTTCTTTATCACTAAGGGCAAGGTACTTATTTTGAATACGGCTGTACTTAGACTGACGCTGGCTAACCGCTTTGACCAAAGGTTGTCCATGATGCATAACATTTGGAAGAGCATGGAATATATCAACGGGCATATCCCATGGCTGAGATCCTGTATTGAGAGGCTGTTCCAGTACGATATTCAAAATATCTTTAAACGCAGTGGAGCAGTTGTCGCTCAGGAAGTAATAGCTGAAATCAACCTCCTGCAGCTCAAACAGGTGCGCTTGTACCAGCGCAACTTCTTGCCTGGTTAGGCTAAGTTCATATTCCCATAACTCCCGCTGCTCATTCTCAGCATAGCTTGCAGTATGAAGATAGTATGTGGCTGTCGTGTAACTAGCACTGTAGCCACCGAATATACCATACAACACATACTTAACCGGATTGTCATCAGGGTGAGCATTCGCCCCGAAGTTAATACCGGTATCCAGCAGTTCAATATCCGTTTTACTGTCACCCTGTCGGTTGAATTTCATCATCAGGTGACCAAAAAATGAGGCCGGATTTCCAAGATAGCCCGTGACATAAACCACACTGACCGACTCAGTTTTACTATGTTGAATCCATTGCTGATAATCGTCACAATCTTGCAAAGACAGCCCAAAATCAGAGCCGAAGTTGTCTTTAAGCCAGATATAGCGCGCAGGGTAGCGGCAATGAACCATTTCTGATGTTCTGGTAAAAGCGTTCACAGTAGCGCTCAGTTCTACTTCAGCATCAAAACGACCATTTTCGGAAAGGAAGAAATCAGGGCTGGAGATGGTACTGCTGCCATTTTTAAAATGCAGCAGTTTGGTCCACTGATTCATCTGTGTTTCACTAAGTGAAACAGAGCCAGAGGCTGGCCAAGGATACATTGACCCTGCAAAGAGTAACAAACACAAAACGGGCGATACACCATAACGCACCACCCGTTTGTTAGTGTGGTTTAAGATGCCGAGCACTGTTGTGAAGCATGTTTGGCCACTATACGGTAATAACTATCAGCCTTTTCGTGATGGGGCATTTCAGCATAGTTATCCTTGGCCAATACTTTTGCGAAATCGCTCCGTACTCCTTGACGTACCAGTTGTTGCTCTGTTTGTCCGCACCCAAGAATGTTCAACATCGCCATCATATGTTCACCTTCCCCCTGTACCGTTTCTCGTTCCAGTTCTGGGTAGGTTCTGTCGATAAATTGAGCGGCAGCATAAAATGGCCCCGAACAAGAGGCTGGGGTGGAATAGTAAGAGATCGATGCCGTAGTACCTAAGTCCCATGTCACGTTAGTAGTGACAGCCAACCAGCCATTTGCAAAACCATTGGCAATCCAGTGCCCCAAGCCACACCCCTTATAGATGCCATCTAGGGAAGCATTGGCGTGTGGCAGGTAAGCAACAGAGCTTAGCAGCAAACCCAATGAAATAAATATCCTTTTCATACTACCTCCTATATTTACTCAGCCGTTTAAATATAGATAAGCAATATTAATATTACTTATTTTTATTGCTCAATTGGTTTTATTACTTTGCAAGGGTTTCCTGCCGCAACGACATTAGGTGGAATCTCTTTCGTCACCACACTGCCTGCACCGATCACACTGTTCTCACCAATGGATACGCCCGGACAGACGATAACACCGCCACCCAGCCATACATTGTCGCCAATGGTAATAGGCGTGCCAAACTCCACCCCCTCCTCCACTCGACCTTTAACATCTAATGGGTGACCAGCGGTATAGATTTGTACATTCGGTGCAAACAATACGTTGTCACCGATACGAACTTCTGCAACGTCTAGCACAACACAGTTAAAGTTGGCGTAGAAGTTTTTACCCAACTTAATATTGGAGCCATAATCACAGCGAAATGGTGGTTCTAAAAAGGCACCTTCAGAGCCAGGAATTAGGGTGTCTATTGCGTCTCGCCATTCAGCCGTATCAGGAATGCTATTATTGAGCTTTTGCAACACTTTGCGACATTCAATACGCTCACCATAAAGTTGCTTGTCCCATGCATCATAGGGCTCACCAGCGAGCATTTTTTCTTTTTCACTTCTCATTACGCATTTACCTTTAACCACAGCACATCGTAGGCTGATAAAACAATCTCATCGCCGAGGAAATACTTGCCAGAAAGCAGATCCTTCGTCTGTCGAGTGCCCAAAATATCGCATATTGATGCAGGGATTGTTTGCTCCATTTCACCAAAATTACACAGAGCGAGAAGTTGCTCACCCTTTGCGTTAGTACGGCAGTAAGCAAAAAGTTGCGAACGATAAGTTTCTAGAATTTCTGTTTTGGCATTCCCTAACTCTGGGTGATTTTGGCGTAAAGCTATCATCTGTTTTAGTTCTTGATTAATACGGTGTTGATAACTCCCTTTTTGCTCAGCAAGTTCAACTGCCGCTGGCGAAATAGCAGGACGATTTACCCAACGTGCATCATCGCGTTTGAACTTATCATTCAAGTAGCTGTGGTCATTTAAAATACCCAGTTCGTCTCCTTGGTAAATCAACGGAATACCACCGATGCTAAGGTTGATGCTGTTAAGCAAGCGGATACGCTTCAAAGCATGTTCAATCGCTTGTGCATCATCTGTGTCTATCGCTTTTTCTAAACCCGCTAGAGATGCTAATGAGCCACACACGCGGCAATCACCCGTCGTCGGGTTTTCTTGGAATGGCACACCTTGTGAGAATGAGCCTTCAAACTTGCCGGTATAGAACTGATTCAAAAAGCGACGGTGATCATAGCCGTTAATACCTTGCTGCTCTGCCACCGCATCATCAAACGTCCAGCCAATATCATCATGACAACGAATGTAGTTGACCCATGAACATTGGTCTGAAATCTCGAAGCTTTTCTTTAGAGATGCTGTCAGTAGCTTGGTTTCACGTGTTGCCAAGCTCTCCCACATCAATGCCATCATCAGTGGGTTGTAGGATAACTGACACTCTTGCTTGTCGATGTACTGTGCCACTTCGTCAGGGTGAACAATCGCTTCTGATTTGAACAACACAGCAGGCGCTGCGATCTGTAAACAGGTGTTGAAACACTGAATCAGCGTGTGTGCTTTCGGCAAGCTTTCACATTGGGTCCATTTCTCTTTCCAAATGAATGCGAGCGCATCAAGACGTAACCCTTCACAACCAATATTGGCGAGGAACAACATTTCATCGGTAATGGCGTTAAACACCGCTGGATTTGAGTAATTGAGATCCCATTGGAAGCTGTTGAATGTGGTCCAAACGTACTTCTCTACATCCTCTAAGAATGTAAAGCTGCCACGACGAACGGTTGGGAAGATCTCTCGGCAGGTTTGGTTGTACTCATCCACTTCCTTTTTATCGGTGAAGAAGTAATAAAAATCTTCAAACTCGGGGTTACCTCTGCGTGCCTCAACCGCCCATTTATGCTCATCAGAGGTATGATTGAATACAAAATCCAGCACCAAACTGATGCCTTCATCACTCAACGCCTCAGCGAGCTGCGCCAGATCTTTCTCCGTACCCAGTTTGGGATCCACTTTGCGGTAGTCCGATACCGCATAGCCACCATCGCTATCCCCTTCGGGCGCTTTGTAGAGCGGCATCAGATGCAGATAGTTAACACCCAGTGATTTTAGGTAAGGAATTTTCTGCTTCAGCTTCTGCAAGTCTCCAGCAAACAGATCCACATACACGGCCATGCCGAGCATCTTTTCACTACGATACCAAGCTGGATCTTTAAGTCGCTTCTCATCCAGGTTTTTCCATTTACGCTTACGACTAGAAAAGGCCTTGGCAAGCACCACCACCAGATTTTGTAGGTGCAAGAAAAAATCATAACGTTCGCCGTAAAGCGTGTGCAGTTGCCCAACCAAAGATGGGAAATGCTGTGCTAGGCGTTCAAGAAACACCTTTTCGTCTTTTTTGGTGAATTTAGGTAGCTCTACTGAATCAAGCACTTGTTGGAGAGCTTGTTGGGTTTGCTTTTCATTTAACATGGCATTTTTAATACTTAAATGGACTACTTAACAGGAGTAGGTGGGAAACCCACCTACTTTTATTCGATCACTTCAATTTCAATATCAAGGTCTGTGGTAACCGTAACGCGAGAGCCAATGCTCTTTGCTTTCGCGGCAACATGAATGTCGACTTGACCTAATGGACCAAACTGCAATTGAGTTATCGCATACTCATCAGCAAGTTTGGGACGAATAACAAGCTTGTTATTCGGAACATCGATCTTAATGCCAAACACAAACTCGATCAGAATGCTGACTAAACTTAACCCTGTCCAACCAACAAAATCACTTTTCGCAGGTGTTCCTTGTTGAATAATCTCTGGAGCATAGTTTTCCCATAACGTTCCTGTCTGAGAAAAAACCTTAGCTACATGGGCAACATGATTGGTGGCGATATCAAATGCAAGATCGTGGAACCCCTTCTCTTCAAGTCCTTTGAGCACCATATAGTTAGTTGGTGCCCATACACCACCACGCCAATAATCGCCAGTTTGTGTATAGTGTTCGCAATCTGCAGACATCGTGGGTATTCGATGCGGTCTTTTGAAACTGTTCTCGTCATTAAGATGAGCAACAAACGGTGCTAATCGCTCATCGGGAACCATATCCGTCAATAGCGCCCAATAAGGAGCAATCGATTTAATCGATGAGAAAGAATCATCACGCAAAGTATCAAAATAAAACTGGCGAGATTCATCCCACATTTTCTCGTTAACAACCTGCTTGAGGTTTTCCACTTCTGCTTCAATATCAGACAGATTCTCATCAGTATTTAACTCTTCCTGCATTTTAAGCAGTAAAGTAGCGGACAAATATTGATGCAAAGTCACATCAATCCACGATGAGTGGCTATGATGTGAATAATCGTACTTTTTCTTATCGACCCTCAGTTGGTTGTCCATACCACATGACCAGCCACATCCCCAATACGTCCCATCTTTCCAAGTACGGTTGTCTGCGATCCACCGATGAAGCGCCAAAATAGGAACAAAAACATCACTTAATCGCTGTTTATCACCCATTTGTTGATAATGTTGCCACTCCGCCCATGGCAAGATATTCGGCCCTGTAGAGCTCGGGTCATGACGGTGAAAATGGTTCTGACCTGTTTCAATTGACAGCTCACGTCCGATAAAACCATCAAGCATCTGCTTAGCATACAGATTGTCTAACGTCCCAATAAAAGGGAATAAATGGTGAGCATATTTACCAAACATGGTAATGAACGCACTGTCCCACATGAACAAATGACCATTAAATGCCGTGTCAATAAAGTTAGAGACAAACCCATTCTCTCGCGTAGGTTGACGCAGGTTACTGAACGCAATTTGCCAAGTTTTCCAATATCCTGCGACCACATCAGGGCTAGAACCCCACTCAATGACTGGTAATTTATCTTGTATCTGCTCAAAACTTGGCAGAGGTCTGCCCTCTGCTTCCTTGCCAATAAAAACATTGTCACCGCGTACTTCAGAGTCAACATACAGCTCCACGAAATTGGTCTGTTTCTGCTCATGAACAATGGCAATGCCTTTTTCTGCTTCGTCCATCCAGCCCATTACACTACCTCTTCAAAGTCAGCTACTTGCATAGTTAACGTATCTAACGCTTGCTCAAGCTCTGATTCAGTGAACTTCGATTTACAGAACAACACCATATTTTTGATTGGGAAGAATGAAATCACCGTTTCTGCGAAGTTCTCGTCATTATCACCAAGATTGAAATCGATCCCTGAATGCTCAATAAAATACTCTATCAGCTCATCAGCATACGCTTTCGTTGCCGGATGAGCACGCAGCTCACCAAAGGTGGTATTGGGATGAACAATAAACGGAATTTTTGTTGTCGACTCAACACTGACGGTTTCCGTTAGTCTAATATCCTGGCATGAGGCTCCAATACGAATATCAAACTGACCACTTTGAACACGCCAGTCTGCTAACTTTTCATCAAAGAAGGCAAAACTACGTTTGTCTAGTACGAAATGCGCCGTTTGAGTCTCGCCAGCACGTAGGCTGAGCTTCTCAAACCCTTTTAATTCAATCTCTGGCCGTAATACTTCCGATTGATGATCTGAGATATAAAGCTGTACCACTTCTTTCGCGTCAATGTCACCACTATTCGTGACATCAACCGACACTTGTAGCGTCTGATCATCACGAATATGACGTTGCGAAAGGCGCAGGTTGTGGTATTTGAAGTGGCTGTAGCTTAAACCATGGCCGAACGGAAATAGCACAGGCAACTTCTTGGTTTCAAAGAAACGATAACCAACGTAAATCCCTTCACGATACGTGACTTCATAGCCCTCACCTGGAAAATACTCATAACTTGAAGTGTGCTCGAGTTTAAGTGGGAAAGTTTCTGCTAATTTGCCACTTGGGGATACCACTCCAAACAATACATCAGCAATGGCATCTCCCCCTGCCTGCCCCGGCAGGTAAGCTTCCAAAATGGCTTTAACTTCGTTGGCGAAAGGCATCTCTACCGGAGCCCCATTGTTTAGTACCACGACAACATTAGGGTTTACTTTAGTGATTTCTGCGATGAACTCTAGCTGCGCTTTCGGCAAGCTAAGGTGTGTACGATCAATACCTTCCGTCTCATAACGCTCAGGTAAGCCGCCACAAATAACTACCTTGTCTTTGCTTGCAGCTAGGGCTTTAGCTTGCTCTAACTTAGCAGCATCACACTTTTCATCATAGATCCCAAAACCTTGCATGAACTCGAGAGATTGCGAGTACTGCTGCATTGAATCCCAAGTGCTCGTGACCTTCGTTGGATTAGTGTGCGAACTACCTCCCCCTTGATAACGAGGTGTTTGTGCAAACTCGCCCAATACCGCGATTGAATCACTTACTTTCAATGGGAGAACTTGCTGTTCATTCTTAAGCAGGACCATACTCTCATGGGCAATTTCCCGAGCAATTTCATGATGACGCTGGGCATCAAATCCTTCGACTTCTGGCAGATTGTATGTGGTACGCAGTATTAGCATCAAAATACGACGAACTGACTCATCAAGCGCTAACATTAGCTCTGCATTACCCTCTAAAGCCGCTTCTACCTTTTTATCGTTGACACCGCCACATGAAGGCATCTCAAGATCCATGCTTGCTAGCAAGCCCTTAATGCGGCTGTTGGTTGCGCCCCAATCAGTTACTACCACACCATCCCAGTTCCACTGCTTGCGTAGTACCTCATTAAGCAGGAACTGACTCTCTGCGCCGTACTCTCCATTAACCTGATTGTAGGCACACATGATGGTATAAGGGTTAGCTTCTTTAACTGCTGTTTCAAAGCTTGCCAAATAAATTTCGTTCAATGTGCGCTGGTCAATTTTTGCATTAATTGTTAAACGTTTGGTCTCTTGGTTATTACAAGCAAAATGCTTCGCTGATGTACCAACGCCTACAGACTGCGCACCTTGAATGTAAGCTGCACCTATGTGTGATGACAGATACGGGTCTTCAGACAAATACTCAAAATTGCGTCCGCATAATGGTGAGCGTTTGATATTCAGGCCAGGACCAAGGATGACATTGACATTTTCCGCACGGCACTCTACGCCAATCGCACGACCTTGGGCATAAGCAAGTTCTCGGCTCCATGACGCCGCTAAACCAGCTTCCGAAGGAAAACAAGTGGCCGGTACACTCTCGTTTTGACCTAGGTGATCTTCTTTTTCACCTTGTTTACGTAAACCATGTGGGCCATCCGTTAGCATTAACTTAGGAATATTTAGTCGATCAACGTTTTGCGAATGCCAAAAGCCCGAGCCTGAAAGCAGCGAACATTTCTCACTGACCGTAAGTTCTTGCATCCATAATTCAACTTGCTGTTGTATGTCGATTTCTCGTGGCGTAATACTCATGCTACTTCTCGCCCTTACAGTGAAATATTTTGTTCAGTTTCCATATCGAAGATATGGCATTTATTCATGTCGATGCAGAATGTGTATTGATTACCCACATCACTTTCCCCTGCTTTTTCATGTGGGATCCGTGCACTACACGGCTGTCCATCAACTTCGAAGTAAATATTTTCTTCAAAGCCCATTCTCTCAAGGGTTAAGATCTCTTCTGTAAAACTGTTTTCTACACATTCAGGGTGCGTTTCCGCATTACCTATGTATTCAGGGCGAGAGCCAAACCATATCTCTTTTCCTACGTGAGTTTGTACTTTCGTAGCTTTTTCGGCTGGCAGGGTGAAACGATGTTTACCAAGTTCAACTGCGATATCACCTCCCTCTTGGACCAGTTTGGCTTTCATTAGATTCATCGCAGGGGAGCCAATGAAACCCGCTACAAACTTGTTGGCTGGGTAGTTATATAAATTCATTGGAGTATCCACCTGCATGATGCGCCCTTGGTTAAGCACACAGATACGGTCACCCATCGTCATCGATTCGACCTGGTCATGAGTCACGTATATCATGGTGGCTGGCTGACCTGATTTCTTTAACTCTCTATGTAAACTGGTAATACGTACACGCATCGAGACACGTAGCTTAGCGTCTAAATTTGATAATGGTTCATCGAATAAAAACACATCGGGCTTACGCACAATGGCTCGTCCGACCGCAACACGCTGACGTTGCCCTCCCGACATTTCTGAAGGTTTGCGATCAAGGAGGTCTGTGATTTGAAGTTTTTCTGCCGCTTCGCGCACCCGTTGATCGATCTCGTTTTTAGGTAACTTCGCCACTTTAAGACCAAATGACATGTTGTCATACACTGTCATATGTGGATACAGAGCGTAATCTTGGAACACCATAGCAATACCACGGTCTTTCGATGGCACATCATTCATGCACCGACCACCAATGTGTAGCTCACCTCCCGAAATACTCTCCAACCCAGCGATCATGCGAAGTGTAGTGGATTTTGCACAGCCTGATGGGCCGACAAAGACCATGAACTCACCTTCTTTGATATCGAGATCAATGCCATGCACGGCCTTAAAACCGTTGTCATACTGTTTTTCAATGCCCTTAAGGGTTACTGCTGCCATAGTTTTACCTATCAATTTTTCTAAGCGTGCCGCCAACTCGCCTCACGCATCAATTTGTATAAAAAGTAGTTAGTACTGGTTACTTCACAGCACCATCGGTAATGCCGCTAACAATCTGACGTTGCATGATCAAATAGAAAATGATGATCGGCACGATAGAAAGCACAAGACCAGCCATCGCTAAACCATAGTTACTGGTGTACTTACCAAAGAAGCTATAAGTCATCAGGGGCAACGTACGATCATCTTGGTGTAGCGTTAATGAAGGCAATAGGTAATCATTCCATAACCACAGCGCATTCAGCACTAACATAGTGGCCGTAATTGGCTTGAGCTGCGGGAAGATAATTTTCCAAAATACCGTAAACTTACTGGCTCCTTCGATCGCACCTGATTCGTCAAGAGACTTAGGGATCTTCGCGATGAAACTGCGATACATGAAAGTAGACAGTGCGACGCCGAAACCGAGATAGAAGTAAACCAATGGTACCTTTCCGTTCAAAAAGCCTATCTTTCCAAATAAACTAACAAACGGGATCATGACCGCCTGAAAAGGAATAATCATAGAACCTACCAACACGTAGAAAATGATGTTCTTAAATTTGCTTGGCTCACGTTCTAGATAATACGCCAGCATCGCAGGGAAAACAGTTAACACCACTAAGCCCAGTAGCGTGATATAGAGCGAGTTACTAACGGCACTCAGAAAGTCCATACGGACAAAGGCTTCAACAAAGTTATCGAAATTAAACTCTGTCGGTAGTGCGAGTGGATTCTTTAAGATTTCGAACTTGGTTTTTAATGAGTTAATAATAAGGATGGCAAAAGGAAAAACATAAATTAATGCCAAAACTAACGTGACAACAAACACGCCTCGAGATTTGCTTTTCATCACTTTAAACCTCTTTCTTCTTGGTGAAGTAGACTTGTGCCAACGCCACAATCACGACCACAACAAATAGCAAGATCGCTTTTGCCTGTGCTGTTCCGTAGTTTTGGTATAGAAATGCTTCGTTGTAGATATTTAATGTCAGTAATTCTGTAGAGCGATATGGTCCACCATTGGTCAGAGCCAAGTTGACATCAAACATCATAAATGCGTTCTTAAGGGTTAAAAACAGACAGATAGTGAACGACTGCATCATCATTGGGATCTTGATAGCACGAAGGATTTGACCTTTACTTGCTCCATCAATGCTGGCCGCTTCAAGCAAAGACTTTTGAACACCCATAATGCCAGCAATGTAGATCAACATCATATAACCTGACTGCTGCCATACACTGACAATCACTAATGCCCAGAATGCTTTATCTGGCTCAGATAACCATGGTTCTAGCAACAGCTCAAAGCCTGTAATATCACCCACCGTGACAAAAATTCGATTAAAGATAAACTGCCAGATAAAGCCCAGCAAAATACCGCCAATCAAGTTTGGCATAAAGAATACTGAACGCAGTCCATTTTGGCCTTTGATTCCTGATGTAATCAGTAATGCTAAGCCAAAACCAATAATGTTAGTAAACACCAAGCAGTAGAGAACATATTTAAGTGTTGTGGTAAAGATCTTGAGAAAGTTTTCATCACTAAATGCATCCACGTAATTTTGTAGGCCAACAAACTCACCAAAACTAAAGCCATTCCAGTTGGTAAAAGTCAGCACAATACCCATGATAAACGGGATAAACAGCACTGTAGTGAAAGCAAATAAAGGGATAAATGCGAAGGTAAAGAAGTCCTTCACACCATCTTTGCGTATGGTGCTAAACAGCATAATAAATGTCCTAAATAAAGCGTAGAAACCGCTTGACGGTAATGACAGGCAGGAGCCCTGCCTGTTTTAACAAGATTATTTAGAAGTCCAGTACTTCTCTAATTCTCCAGCCAGAGCGGGCCGGTCAATCACGTCTCCTAAATATTTCTGCATAGATGCCCCCATAGACGGGAAAGCATCACCTGGATAATACATGTTAATCCAGTTAAGCGTTTCGCCCGCTTGCATTTTAGCTAATATTGTCCGTGACAACTCATCAGCAGGCTCGATTGTGATATTTTCATATACAGGAATGAAATTCATCTTGTTCACATAAGCGTCAATTCCCGCTTCTGATGTAAACAACCAATTCAAAAAGTCTTGTGCTCCCTCACGCTCTGCTTCTGTTGATTGAGCAGCATCAATCGTGAAATACATAGGAACACCAACAGAAAGGGCGTTATTACCTTTGAAGTCTTCGTCATTGTTAACTGGAACAGGTAAAATGCCAAACTCTCCATCGGCATTTAATTCATTCAAAATTGCGTAAGCCCAGTTGCCTTGGAACCACATACCGACTTGGCCTTGTGCCAAAGCCATGGCACTCTCATCATAGGTTGGTGCTAATGGCGAACGCTTCGAACGGTTGTATTCTTTCATCAGGTCAAAAGTGTCCACCCAACCGTTGTAGACATCATTTTTTTGCAGAGAGATTTCACCAGCTTTAATGGCTTCAAGTGCTTCAAGATTAGCAGCAAGCCCATTGCCTTGGTTAGCAAACAGTACATTGGAGAAATGCGCCCCAAGCGACCAATCCATAGGTGAAACACTCACGGCATCAACATTATCTAAAGCCGAGATTTGTTCAAAAAGTTTAGCTAGCTTCTCCTGAGTATTAATGGTTGAAGGGTTAAACTCTCCTCCAACCGCTTGGTCCAGAACCGCTTTGTTATATAAAAAACCAAACGACTCAACAGTGATTGGCACACCCAATACACGCTCACCATCTTTTACTACATCATAGGTGCCTGGATACGCATTTTTAATCAGTTCTGATTGGCTAAAATCCATAAGCCTATCTTTCAACTCTTGGGCTTCTTGCCCCATTACCATAATAGTTGGTGCATTATTTGATGCGTACAAAGCCGTCATTTTTTCATAAGTATTACCATCAATCGGTAGAGAAACAATCTCATACTCACTTTGCGAGGCATTATAAGTCTCCAATGCCTGTTCGAAATGAGGGCCAATCTCAGCTTTAATAGTGCCCAAGATGGTCACTTGTGTTCTATCCGATGACGAAGAAGTATTTTCTCCCCCACATCCGGCCAGTAAAAGAGTAGGAACGAGTAGGACAAGTGCCTGTTTCATAGTTTTGCTCCGTTAGTCTCGATTTTTATCGTTTTAATCTTTCTTCACACTGACGAGTATAACCATATTCCGATGCCATTCTGTGATCTCCAACAAATTACGTAACCGGTTACGTAAAAACAAATCATGGACGTGACAATGATCACACACTCAAATAAGCACCCAGCTTACAACCACTGCGAACGCCTAGTTCAAAGCGTGCTATAACTAGAGCTACCACCAAACGACAACCCATACTTAATATAAGTAAATCAATAGGATAAATAATATTTCAATTGATTTAATGTCACTGTATATTTGACTTAAAAGAGACAGGCTTCTAGCCTTAGGATAGAAAATAGAACGGAGTAATAAAATGAAAGCACTCACAGTGGCGATACTTTTCACCATTTATGCGGGCAGTAGCATATCCACGGAGATCAAGGATATAAAAAATGCTCAACTCCCTCAATTCGCTTACTGCCAAAAACTTGTTCAACATAAACACTACTGGTGCTTTGCCAATAAAGGCATAGTTATAAAAAACAATCCTACCCTAGGTAATAAGTGATTATATTCCTTCCGTTGTATATATCACAACGGAAGGATTAATAGGGTTCGGATATTAGTAAGCTAACCCAAATTTTGCAAAGTAGTTGTTTCCACTAGTATTATTATATGACTTATCCCAGTTATATACTGAAAACTCTGATATTAGTGCAAAAGTATCATTAAGCTTCATATTATATCCAATAATATATTTCATATAATCGCCATCGACATTGCTATCTTCGTGGTCCCCTTGCTGACCAATTTCGACTTTAGCCCAAAGCATTTTTTCACCATCAAAGGTATAAGCAATATTGGGTCTAACGGCAAACTCTGTATAAGTTGCTTCTTGTAATCCATGTGCATAAAATAGCTCAGCACCTATAGTAACATTCTCGCTTATTTCATACATTGGATGAACAATATTTTCATTTACTCCTTCTTTACCTCCATCCCAATGCTTTAAGAGCACTTCACTATAAACACTTACATCATTATCAAACTTCTTAAATAAGAATGGCTTAAACCAATATGAGCTACCATCCTCTCCGACTGAGCCATAAGCAAACTCGCTACCAATATTCAATGAGTCACTTATCGAAATCTCATAGGTGGGTTTTATTTCCAATTCCGTCGCGTGAGTGGTTTCTGAATCAGAAGGATTATTTTGAAAAGTTGCTGCCAGTATACCCATTCTCCAGTTTGTATTTGGAATGGTGACAGCACCATCAATAAATACTTGCTTACTGAATAACTCTGTAGTTCCGTCATCATTGTCGAAGTACTCGAATTCCAGACCGGAAAAGTTATATATGGTTGCAGCTTCTGTTACTCCATCAAAGTTCAAGGTTGCAGAAAAGGTCGAAGAAGAAGTAAGTAATGCTCCCACTGAAAATAATTTTGCTAGAGTTTTTTTATTCACATTATTCATAGTTAATTTATGAGCCTATAAATATAAGTTTAATTTGTTAATATTTAAATATCACGAGTTACAATTTAGGAATTAAGTAATATATGATTTTAATATTACCTTTAAGACAATATAAACCTTCAGGGAGTGTATAAATCCACCGAACTATGTTTGCATTAGAGCGTCCTAATCAATCCAGTTTGCATTTTTAAGTTATCAGAACCACTAAAGTCTGATCTGTGATGATGAACACACAACGTAACCGGTTACTTACAAATAAGTAAATAATGTGACAAAAGTTCAAATTTTAGGCGAATATTTGATATCAACACAGGAAAAAGACAATAAATACGCTCATTTAAATTTATTGTGCTCAAAATCAAGTAATCGGTTTCTCATGATTGTGAAACCGATTACTCATGTTATAGTGACCACAAATTCAGAGCCTTAAAAAGCGGTTATGACTCAAGAACCCAAACTCAATATAAAAAAAGTGGCCGAAATTGCCGGCGTGTCCGTCGCATCTGTTAGTCGATCACTCAATGGCAAAGGTGGTATCAGTGAGTCCACACGACAGAAAGTGCTGGATACCTGTAAAGCTCTTAATTACAACCCAAGTCTAACTGCTCGTAAGTTGTCGAGCGGAAAAGATATCAGTATCGCCATCCTTCTAAGTCGTAACGACACACAACTTTCTCCATACATGACATTGATGTATAGCAATCTACTGGATGAATTAAACAAACGAGGTTTAGCTCCAGAAATCGTCTATCACGAAGAAGTCGATACCATTAAACAGCGTGCTTGTGGGTGCATTGTCATTGATGCGACGGAAGGAGATGAGCGCCTTGCTTCATTAAAACAACAACAAGTGCCTTATGTTAACGTCGGCAAAAAAGTCGATGGGTGGTGGGTCGCGCCAGATGAATACATGGGGATCAGACAAATCACCCTTAACTTGGTAAATAAAGGTAAAAAACGCATTGCCTTTGTTATTGCAAGAGATAATAACCCTGTAGAAGAAAGCTTGCGTTTTCAAGGATATAAGAGTGCTTTGGATAGTGTTGGTCTACCGAGCAAAGCGATTATATTTGAAGGTAGGCATTTCCAAGGAATGCATGCTTGCTCCTATTTTTTCCGCAATCCTGAGTTATTGGATCAATTTGATGCGTTTGTTTGTCATTCTGATGAAATTGCTCTTGGTGTCGCAGAATCAATAAGTACTCAGAATCGAGCTATCCCAGATGACATCGCCATTACAGGTTTTGACGATCTACCAGTGGTATCAACCGATCTGACAACCGTTCGTCAAGATTTGGCTCATATTGCCAGCAAAGCCGTTGAATGCCTCGACTTAGCAAAAACCGGACAAGAGCCTTTTGGCGTTATAAGCCCTGTCGAGGTGATTTCCCGTCTAACGGGTTAGTGATAAATTTTGCTCACTATAGGCTCGAAATACCATGTACAAACTAAAACGCGATACCAATCGGTATCGCGTTTTTTGTATTCTATAACACTTTGTTTAGGCCAGCTTTTGTTGTAGCGAATGTAACGTTGGCAAAACCGTCATAGCCCCTTTCTGCGGCGTCACCAATCACTCAAACTCGGTTTGAAGTCACCTCATTCATACCTTCATTTAGCTCTAACCAAAGCACATCGTAAGCCGCTAGCTCTAACAGGTCGCCAGTCATACGATTACCTGTCAGCTTATCGACAACTTGTGTTTGTTTGCAGCCTTGGTTCTTATCAGCATGTAAGATGTCGCAAATCGAAACCGGCAAAGTTTGCGTATGCTCGCTGAAATTACAAATTGCCAGAAGCTTACTGCCATTTTCATGTTCGCGGCAGTACGCAAACAGATGCGGGCGATAGGTGTCCAAAATTTGCGTTTTCGCTGAACCAAACACTTCGTTGGTTTTGCGTAGTTTGATCATATGGTTAAGATCAGAATAAACACGATTTTGATAAGTGCCAAGAGTATTAGCCAACTCGATCGAATCTGGCGTTATTTCTGGACGATTAACCCAGCGTGCGTCATCGCGTTTGAATTCATCACCTAGGTAGCTGTGGTCATTTAAAATACCGAGCTCGTCTCCCTGATAAATCAACGGAATACCGCCAATGCTAAGGTTGATGCTGTTCAATAGGCGAATACGTTTAAGTGCAAACTCAATTGCTTGTGAATCGTCAGCTTCAATCGCTTTTTCTACGCCCGCTAGAGATGCTAACGAGCCGCACACTCTACAATCGCCCGTAGTCGGGTTTTCTTGGAACGGCACGCCCTGAGAGAATGAACCCTCAAACTTGCCGGTATAAAACTGATTTAGGAAGCGGCGGTGATCATAGCCGTTAATGCCAAGCTGCTCAGCTACCGCATCATCAAATGTCCAACCAATATCATCGTGACAACGAATGTAGTTGACCCATGAGCATTGGTCTGAGATCTCGAAGCTTTTCTTTAGAGACGCTGTCAGTAGCTTGGTTTCACGTGTTGCCAAACTTTCCCACATCAGCGCCATCATTAATGGGTTGTAGGATAACTGACACTCTTGCTTGTCGATATACTGTGCCACTTCGTCTGGGTGCACAATCGCTTCTGATTTGAACAACACAGCAGGCGCTGCGATCTGTAAACAGGTGTTGAAACACTGAATCAGCGTGTGTGCTTTCGGCAAGCTTTCACATTGGGTCCATTTCTCTTTCCAAATGAACGCGAGCGCATCAAGACGTAACCCTTCACAACCAATATTGGCGAGGAACAACATTTCATCGGTAATGGCGTTAAACACCGCTGGATTTGAGTAGTTGAGATCCCATTGGAAGCTGTTGAATGTGGTCCAAACGTACTTCTCTACATCCTCTAAGAATGTAAAGCTGCCACGACGAACGGTTGGGAAGATCTCTCGGCAGGTTTGGTTGTACTCATCCACTTCCTTTTTATCGGTGAAGAAGTAATAAAAATCTTCAAACTCGGGGTTACCTCTGCGTGCCTCAACCGCCCATTTGTGCTCATCAGAGGTATGATTGAATACAAAATCCAGCACCAAACTGATGCCTTCATCACTCAACGCCTCAGCGAGCTGCGCCAGATCTTTCTCCGTACCCAGTTTGGGATCAACCTTGCGATAGTCCGATACTGCATATCCACCATCGCTGTCGCCTTCTGGCGCTTTGTAAAGCGGCATGAGGTGCAGATAGTTAACACCCAGTGATTTTAGGTAAGGAATTTTCTGCTTCAGCTTCTGTAAATCTCCAGCAAACAGATCCACATATACAGCCATGCCGAGCATCTTTTCACTGCGATACCAAGTTGGATCTTTAAGTCGTTTCTCATCAAGGTTCTTCCACTTACGTTTACGACCAGAAAAGGCCTTGGCAAGCACTACCACCAGATTTTGTAGGTGCAAGAAAAAATCATAACGCTCGCCGTAAAGCGTGTGTAGTTGCCCAACCAAAGATGGGAAATGCTGTGCTAGGCGTTCAAGAAACACCTTTTCGTCTTTTTTGGTGAGTTTAGGTAGCTCTACTGAATCAAGCACTTGTTGGAGTGCTTGCTTAGTTTGTAATTCGTTTAACATGTTTTCTCTCCTGCCAAGCTAGATACTTGAACGTTGCGAAGTGCTAGCGAGCCGCTATCCACGCTTAGGGCGACACTTGCTTGCGTCTCTTTGGCATAAACAAGGTTGGTAAAGCTGAATTGGCCAGCGTTGATCAGTAGCTCGACCGAGCCTTTGTCTATCAACACTTCGACTTGGAATTTGTTATCAATCGGTAAAGTCACCCGATAGTCATGTGGGAAGTGCTCATCAATCCGTTCAGTGCCAAACTGACCACGGCGCACTGAACGCACCTCAACCCCTTGCTCTACAAGAACAAACTCAAAGTAAACCGGATTATCTTGGTAAGCATTCAAGTGCAACGTTTGTGTATCTTGTAGAGCCACATCCGCGCTGAACTTCATGACTTCTTGTTGGCTATAGAGGCTAATCGCTTGTTCATCACTTGGCTCTGGCGTTTGTACATCAAGGCTTAACGCCTGATTAAGCTCTTTAACAAAACGTTGTCCTACGCGTAGCCCTGCTTTACCGTCAAACAGGAAGAGTTCACGAGGCATGGCCATCGAACTGCGGAACTGTTGAGTTGGCAGCTCAAGTGAGTACTGATGGTTGCTCATCCATGTGCTGACAATTCGGCGACCTTCTGCTTTGGGGATGTCAGAAAATGACTGAGTCGCGTAGTAATCACGACCGAAATCGAGCCACAATATAGTCTCTGGGTGATTATGATTCACAAAGGTTTCGCCATCAAAGTCACCAACGAAGTACTGCGTTCCTGCACCACCACAGTGTGCGCCCTCACCAATGCCAACCACCAACACCCAACGCGTTTCTTGTGAGCCTTCGATCGGCAGTTCAAACAAGTCTGGGCATTCCCAAGGGCCTTTGCTGTGGGCACCGTGGCGGTAACCAAACTCGCTCACCAAACGCCAGTCCAATAAGTTAGTTGAACGGTAGAACTCAATATGTTGACCGCAAGACACCGCCATCACCCACGCTTGGCTTTGCTCATGCCAAATCACCTTAGGATCACGGAAATCTGGGTTACCACGTGCTGTGATGATCGGTGCTCCATCAGCGTATTTTTTCCACGTTAAACCATCTTGGCTATAAGCAAGTGACTGCTGCTGAATAGGGTCTTCCACTTCAGTGCCATTGGCCAATGTCACTTTAGGTTGAATGAACGACGTGTAGAACGCCAATAAGCCTGGTTTACCCTTCTCGAATAAGCCTGAAGTGTTATGCCAATCAACAATCGCACTTCCCGAGAAACACATGCCAGATTCATCGGGATAAAGCGCAGGCTCAAGCTCTTGCCAATCAATCAGGTTGGTACTGATTTTGTGCCCCCAGTGCATTGGCCCCCAAACGGTGTCGTTTGGGTAATACTGGTAGAACTGGTGATAATGACCATTGAAGAACACTAATCCGTTTGGATCATTCATCCAACCCGAATCCGGTGTCATGTGAAGGTATGGGCGGTATTTTTCTGTCATTTTCCAACCTGTAAAGTCGTTGAATACGTCTGGGTTTGGTTCAAAAAAAGGAGCCGGACAGGCTCCAAACGGACTCAAAGCTGCCAATGTCAGTCCAAAACCAGAAATATTAAATGCAGTGGAAACTCTCCTCCTGAGCATCAGGAGGAGAGGTCATTTTAGAAGCTGTAGTTCACGCCAATCAGACCAAATGGCAGGGTGTTTTCACCGTCTTGACCATCGTCGAAGACTACATCAACTGTTTTGTAGCTGAACTCGCCAAATACGCTCCAGTTTTTCGAAATAGGATAGTTAGCCGACGCACCTAGCTTGACGTAATCCTCAGAGTGCAGGCTGGCCCCAGTACGGTCATTTTCTTTGTCGAACTTGCCGATTTCAGCGAAGAGAGCCGCGCTCCAGTGACCGAAGCTGTACCACATCCCCGGTTTAATGATGGTTTCCGTTTCAACTTCTTTATCGGCGTCACCTTTAGCGTCCCAAACACCTTGCTGGTAGCGGAAGTTAATCCACGCTCCCATGTTTTCTGCGATCTTGAAGCCAAAGCCAGGTTCTAGCTCGTAGTAGTCAAAGTTTCCGAGGTTTTGCTTAATCTCGACGTGATACAGAGCGTAGCCGTGAAAATCTAGCCAATCGTTAATCTGGTATGAGCCAAATACTTTACCTTCAGGCGTGCTTCGCTTATCCGCGCTTTCCTGAGCGTATTTCACACCCCAACCGATGCTGCCATTATCAATGGCGTAAGGTTTATTCAGGTATATCTCTGTAATGTCATTCACTCCATCATGATCGGCACTAAACAGCTCTCCTGAGTAGTTAAACTCTCGAGCCATGTAGAAGCCAAAATCCACACCTGCCCAGTCTTCATGGCGGAAGTTGCCGTTCGCCAGTGAGTATTTGACTTTACCGCCATTGTTCAGCACTTCGCCGTTTTTGACTTCTTTCCACTGCTCGATTTCAACGTTGGTGCCAATCGTACCGTGCAGTTTGCTGTCTTCACGAGGCTCAGCATTCAATGCTGTTAACAACTCAGCTTTCGAATACTCGTTTTCTAGCGCGCTCAGCTTGGCTTTCAGCTCAGCTTCTTCAGGGTTAACTTTTTCGTTGGCGATTGCCACGCCGGAAATTGTGAGTGCAAGAAGTACAGAGGATGCCACTACTGTCTTTTTCATGAGGTATACCTTATTATCTCAGTGTTACTGTCTGTCCCGCGCCAACGGGATAGTTTTTTGATGCCTGCGCCAACAGGCATTAAGTGCACATTCAAATCAGTCGAAAGCTGAATTTTGAATGCAGTAATCCAGAGCCCGCCGCCAAGCGGGCTTTTTTATCGTTGTTATGATTTAGGGGTAACTAGCTGGCTTGCTGAATTTGCGGTGGAAGCGTTATCAGGTCATCAATGGTTTTACCACGCTTAAACGCCAGCCCTTTGCTATCGAAAAGATGACACTTCTCAGCAGGAATTCGGATATTTAGCCTTTGACCGATTTCAACGTGGACAGTCCCCGGCACACGCACCAAGACTTCCTGACCGCCACGAACCAGTGTAGTGTAAAGCAGCGATTCCGTTCCCAGACGCTCTAGACCTTCAACAATAACGCCCACTCCCTGCTCATCGAGGTGGATATCTTCTGGTCTGATGCCCAAAGTCATTAGCGCGCCCTGTGTTGCAGCAGTCGCGTCAACATCGGCTTCAAATGTGTAATCACCCACTTCTACCCTTGCCTGATCGCCAGTCGCCTCAACCAATGTTGCTGGCAGCAAGTTCATTTTCGGCGATCCGATGAAACCGGCGACAAACAGAGTTTGTGGGAAGTAGTACAGCTCCAGAGGCGAGCCGACTTGCTCTACCACACCGGCACGAAGGACAACTATTTTATCCGCCAACGTCATCGCTTCTACTTGATCATGCGTGACATAAATAACCGTCGACTTCAGTTTCTGGTGATATTCCGCCAACTGTAGACGCATGCGAACACGCAGCGAAGCATCTAAGTTTGATAGCGGTTCATCGAGTAGGAAAAGCTTAGGGTTGCGTACAATCGCTCGGCCAATTGCCACGCGTTGACGTTGACCACCTGATAGCTGGCTAGGTTTCTGCTTCAGCAGGTTAGTCAGTTCCAGCATTTCCGCTACCTGACGAACTGCTGAATCAATGTCTTCTTTGCTTTTCTTTGCCAGTTTCAGGCCGAAAGCAATATTTTCGTAGACCGTCATATGCGGATAAAGCGCATAAGATTGGAACACCATGCCGATGCCACGGTCTGTAGGCGAAAGGTTGTTCACCACTTCACCATCTAAGCACATCTCTCCTGATGAAATCTCCTCCAAGCCAGCCACCATACGTAGCATGGTTGACTTACCACACCCTGATGGGCCAACGAATACCGTGAACTCTCCGTCTTCAATGGTCAGGTTGGCATCCTTGATGATGTGTGCACCATCAGGATAGATTTTATTGATGTTCTTCAGTTCTAAACGTGCCATTGTTCTACCTACGTCTTTAATGAGGGCGAGCAAGCTCGCCCATTGTTATTGTTGCTACAGGATTTCAGCCAAAGTCAGCTTGGCAGTATCATCGAAGCGCCATGTCGCGTGACCAACTCGGTCGTTAGGACCAATACCGACAACACGCATTCCCGCTTCTTTTGCCGCGTCTACACCTGCTTCTGCATCTTCAACCACGATGCACTCGTCAGCGTTTACACCAACTTGGCCCGCCGCATGGATGAACACGTCCGGCGCTGGTTTAGAGCGCTGCACTGACCAGCCGTCACCAATCGCATCAAACAGTGGCGTTAGGCCAAGGCGGTGAAGAATAGGACGAGCATTCTTACTTGCTGACGCCAACGCGACTTTGATGCCACGTGCATTTAACTCAAGTAGAAATTGCTCAATACCTGGTAGAACGTCTTTTGCAGAAATCGTATTCAGCAGATCCACGTAATAATCGTTCTTGCGCTTCATCAACTCTGCAAACTTCTCTTCGCTGATCTCTTTCCCGTTCAGGATGATGTTCAAAGACGCCTGACGAGACACACCACGCAGCTGTTCGTTGATTTCGCGGTCGAAGTAGTAACCTTCTTCGTTCGCCATACGTTGCCACGCTTGGTAGTGCAGCTCTGCGGTATCGGTAATGACGCCATCTAGGTCGAAAATGAATGCCTTACACATTGAAAGTCACCTCTGTTGAATCGATAACACGTGGCTCGCCTGCAACTTCGATGTTTAGCGCTTGGCCGTTGAATTCAGGGCGTTCAATACGAACTTGCTCTTGATCTACCGTTACTTCCAAACGCTCACCTTTCCAGTAGATTGGGAAGTTCAGGCTGTCCCACTCTTTTGGAAGGTTAGGGTTAATACGCAGGTTGCCACCTAGCATACGTACGCCACCAAAACCGTAAACTACACACTGCCACATGCCGCCGATAGACGCCGCGTGAATACCGTGATCCGAACTCTTCATGTTCTGGCCGATGTCGATAGATGCAGCCTGTTGGAACAGATCGTAAGACAGCTCTGGGTTACCCACATCTGACGCCAATACCGAGTGCGTAGATAAGCTCAGCGATGAATCGTGTAGCGTCTTCGGCTCGTAGTAGTTCCAGTTTGCTAGCTTAGTTTCAAGGTCGAACTTATCTTCTTGCTGAAGGAACAGCACCATGATGTCCGCCTGCTTAGAAACCTGCATCTCGTTAACCTGCTCTAGGTTGTAGTCCTGGAACAGACCACCGACGAATGGCTGCTCTTTGTACTTAGTCAGGTCAATGATTTCTTTCTGCAGGTAAGTGTCATCCTGTGGAATAACCTTATCTTCTTCACGTGGCTGTGGCAGGTAGATGTTGTCTACGCGCTCTAGCCACATCTTGCGAGCTTCAATTAGGTTTAGCTTGTCAGAAAGCTTAGCCAGTAGTTCTGGGTTAGACGTTTCTAGATCTTCGTAGTAACGAATCGCCAGCTTGATGTTCTCTACTGCCATGTAGTTAGTGAACGCATTATTGTCGATGTGCTCTTTGTACTCATCAGGACCGATAACATTGCAGATGCCCCACATCTCTCGATCTTCTAGCCACTCTAGACGGCTAGTCCAGAACGTTGCTGTGTCGAACATGATCTCGTAGCCCATGTCGTCCATGAACTTCTGGTCACCTGTGATTTGGTAGTACTGCCACAATGCGTAAGTGATGTCACATGTGATGTGCTGCTCGATAAAGCCAGACCAGATCTTAGTCGACTTACCTGTAATGATATCTACCGCGCCCCATACTGGCGTTACTTCTTCACCTGTTAGCGCTGATTCCCATGGGAACTGTGCACCTAGGTAACCGTTGTCTGCTGCTTTCTTACGTGCGCCTCCTAGCGTGCGGAAGCGGTACTCTAGTAGGCTGCGAGCCACTTCTGGCATTGTGTAGATGAAGAACGGAAGCATGAAAACTTCTGTATCCCAGAACGAGTGGCCTTTGTAGCCTTCGCCAGACAGACCTTTCGCACCGATACCGAAACGAGAATCGTGCATTGGCGTGAAGATGTTCAGTTGGTACTGCGCAAAACGAATCGCCAGTTGGTCAAAGTCATTACCACCGATGGTGATGTTCATGCCTGCCCAACGCTTGTCCCACTCTGCTGCACTCTCTTCTAAAAGCTCATCAAAGCTGCGGTCTGCATTGTTTTTAAGGTTAGTCAACGCATGGTCACGCAAAGCCTGAAGTTCGTATCCTTCAACGTCGAACTGCTTATCGCGAGAGGTGTGCACCACACCAACTTTCTCTGTACCGAACGTTTCGCCCGCTTTCAGATCGTGGTGGATGTTTAGCCATACTTTACGGCGGTCCATTTGCAGACCTGGGTCAATCTCAATTTCCTGACCATCCACAAGGTAGCGGTGAGATGTTAGGAATACAAAGTCTACTTTGCTTTCTGTGGTGTGCTGCAGAAGCTCGATAAAACGCTTGTCGTAAATACGCTTTTCACCTTCGTGGAAGTGCTGTGCGCCTGAGTTAGAAAGCTGCGCGTCCACACCAGAGCGGATTTCGATTTTCGCATCGCTGTTTAAAGCTTTAACTTGAACGTCGAATGCCATTAGATGAAGGTTTGCTTGCGAGAAGAAACGGCGGAAGCGCATCTCGAAGCTCTTGCCTTCTGTGTTTGTCCAAGTGAATTCACGGATGAGTTCACCGTTTTTCACGTTCAGACGACGAGAGTAGTTGCTTACCTCGCCTGTTTCTAGGTGAAAACGACGGCCATCAATGAAGATTTCAATCGCACTCATGTCTGCAGAGTTTGGCAGCTCGGTCACTTCGTCTGCGTCAAACTTGTTGTAAGTACCCGCAACAAAAAGGTTGCGAACCTGTCCCACGTATTTTTCTTCCGTTGCACTACGCGCGCCCATGTAGCCATTTCCTTGGCTCATTACTACTTCACATTTACCTTGGAAAGCTGAGTCAAAAGCCGTCTCTTCAACGATCCAGTTTTTTAGTTCGCCTTGACCAGCGTTGTAGTTCATAAACATCTTAAATATCCCCGAAATTTAACCTTTAACAGCGGAAGAAATATCGTTACCCACGAAGTAACGTTGGAAAACCATAAATACAATCAGTACTGGGATTGTTGACAGGAAAGCCCCCGCCAAGATCAGGTTCCAGTCACCTGCTACGCCATAGGCGTTACGTAAACTCAATAGGCCAACAGGAAGCGTGAATGCATCAGCTGGGCTGTTGATCACCACCAGAGGCCAGAAGAAGTCGTTCCATGCCCCTTGGAATCCAAGGATGGTCACCGACAAGATGGCTGGCTTCGCCAGTGGCATAAATACCTTCCAAAGAATCACAGCAGGGCTTGCGCCATCTACGATTGCCGCTTCTTCCAGTTCTTTCGGAATGTTCTCGAAGAACTGTTTCATGATCAGGACCTGACCCGAAGCAACGACCGCCGTAATGACCGCCCATGGCGTATTCAATAAGCCGATATCTTTATAAATTAGGTAGTTAGAGATGAAGGTTACTTGTCCCGGAATCATCATGCTGAACAACATGAAGGCAAACACAGCACGGGCACCAGTGAACTTCAATCGAGCTAAGGCATAACCAGCAGTACATGCAAAGAACAAGGTCAGAATGACCTTACCAATCGCTATGAAGAACGAGTTGATGGTCCAGCTCATGAACAGGCTCTTACCGGTCTCTAAACTGACTGACTCGGTGTACACGCGAACGTAAGACTTAAACACGTAACCAATCACACCCGGTGCTGCGTTATCCCAAGCCGCTACACGACCACGACGTTCCATCTTGCTTGGTGCTAGTGTGCTATCAATCAGAACCTGCCCGCGCGGCGCTTCTACGGTTAGTGGTAGCGTTGCAATCTCAGGACCTTGACCTTGATACTTGATGGAAAATGCCCACGTTTGGCTGTGGCCTTGCTTAGTCAGTTCACGACGACCACGCTTCTCTACAAACGTCACGTTGTCGTTAGTGTCTACCAACACTGGCTCGCTGACTTTTGCGTAATCAGCAGCAAAGTCGGTCACGATAGCCGCAGCCATACCTGTACCAGGGCGACGACGTGGCACTTCAATTTCAGGTATTTTCAGTTCCTTGCCGTCTTCCACCGCGTAAGTCACGGTGAAGTTCACTTCTGCGCCCGGAGCGAAACCACCGAACATTGGCGCATCGTTACCTTCTTTACCGAGCTGGTAAGCCGCGCCCCAGTTACTAGGCTGAACCTGAGCAAAGTTGAACTTAAATGGCTGCTCCAACGGGTCATCTTTCAGACTCGCCAAGAACGCCACCACGAAGGTCCCTAACATCACTGTAGCCACGAGTAGTAAGGCACTGTAAACCCAAGCTACTTTCGCCCAGCGACGACGCGCTTGAAACTTTGAAATCTCTTCCATAGATGCCATAGGTTTTGCATCCTCATGGTTGATTGCTGACATTTGGTTAGCCATCTGCTTTCTCCTTCACTCCAAAGATTTTCTGCAGATAAACCACTGCCAGCGTGATAAACGCCAATACCAATGCCGCTGCGCTTGCCATACCAATTTGCGGAGTGCCACCTGGTGGGAACGCATTGTGATATACGTAGTACGCCAGAGTAATGCGAGACTCTAATGGTGCTGCCGAGCCAAGCAGTGCCACTTGGTCAAACATCTGCAACGTACCAATGATTGAGAAAGTCACGACAACAAATGTCACTGGTGCAAGCTGAGGAATCGTAATGTTCCAGTGCTGCTGCCATTTGTTTGCACCATCAATATGAGCCGCTTCATAAAGCTCACCCGGAATGCCTTGTAAACCGGCTAAGAACAACAACATGAAAGTTGGAATCGTGGTGTAAATGTTCTGAATGACAATTGCCCACAGAGTCAAAGGCATTGGACCGACGTTATCACGAGTGTTGAGCCAGTTGACCTCAACCACGTCTTTCGTCACTTCAATCCAACCCACTGCACTCGCCACAAAAGTCGCTACGCCCGCAATGATGAAGGAAAGTATCGCCCATGCTGGATCAAACCAACCGACAGGCAGACCTTTCATCCGGTCTTTCGTCACCAAGACAAACTGAGTCACAATGGCCACAAGCGCAAAGCAGCTCAGGTGCGGGTAGTGATTGACAACATCCGTCACAAAGCCATTTAAGTAACCGTTCTTTTGGTAGAACCAAATGAAGATCAAGGTGACAGCGGCACTCGACAAAATACTCGGTAAGTAAAATGCCGTTCTAAAGAAGCTTTTGGCACGAATTTTTGAGTTGACTAAAATTGCTAAGCCGAGTGCCAAAACAGTTTGCACACACGTTACAATCAGAGAAAACCAAACGGTGTTAGCCAAAGAAAGTAAAAACAGATCATCGGTAAGCAGTGCTTTGAAGTTTGCCAGACCGACCCAGATTGCATCGCTGAACAAGTCGTACTCAGTAAAACTGAAGTAAACCGTTCTAACCAACGCATAAAGAAAGAACACCACCAAAGTCAGTACAAATGGCCCAGCAAGGAGCCATCCATAAACTTGTTGGCGTAAACGTAAAGAGTTCATCACTCGCCCCGTTACTTCGCTGTCAGTGTATCGTATTTCGCTTGTGCCATTTTGATCGCTTCTTTTTGTGTCATCTGACCAAGCAACACTGAATTCAATGCTTCGTTAATTGGAGTCATCCATGCCGTGCCGTAATTTCCAAATGCGAATGGCTCTACATTTCCTTCAAGAGCACCATCAAACACTTGTTTTGCAAGTTCATTTTCTGCTTTCTGCTGTGCGAAGAACTCTGATTTACCAAGAGCTTCACGACTTGGCAAAGCAAGGCCTGAATCCAATACCCATTCCTGCGCTTTCTGGCTCGTCAAAATTTCTACCGCTTTTTGCGTTGCTTCGACGTTCTTACCATCTGCGTTAACGCCCCAAGCGACAGTGAACAATAAGTTTCCGCGTTCACCACTTACTGGATCTTTTGGCATCAAGGTCGTGCCGTAAGGCAGGTTCGGTGCCTTATCGCGTAAGTAGCCACTGATCCAGTTACCTTCTAACGCAATAGCCGTTTCTTCGGTACCGAAACAACCACCACCCCAACCCTGACCAAGGTCCGTTGCCAGAATACCCACTTTGTCTTCTGTTACTAATCCAGTGTAGAAGTTAAATGCACGTTCGAAGTTTTCATCCAAAATGGTTTTGCCTTCTTCATTGAATGGCTTCCAACCAGTTGAGAGTGCAAAAGGCGCAAAACGGGCATAATCAGGCATGACACAAATGCCTGATACCTCATCCGCTAAAGCATCTTTCACATCAAGAAGTTTTTTACGTAAGTCTTCCCATGAATCTTTATTCGTTGGATAAGCAACTTCCGCATCATCAAAGATGTCTTTGTTGTATTGCAGTGCAATGGTGTTGAAATCTTTAGCGACGCCGTACTGCTTACCTTCGAGAGTAAACGCGGAGTTTAGGCTTGGAATAATGTTAGTACTGACTTTGTCCAGTTGTGGCGCATTAACAGCAACCTTACCCGAGCCAACTAACGCGTTGGCCATTACAACATCGATGTAGAAAGCATCTGGCGCGGTTCCTGCGGAAAGAGAGTTAGTGATGAACTGAGAGAAATCACCTTCCACAGCTTGATACTTAACAGTAAGCCCTGCTTTCTTAAAATCTTCGGTCAGAACTTCGTTCACTAACTTGTTCAGAACCACAACATCGTTACCACCCCATCCGGCGATGGTCACTTCTGTATTTGCGACTACTTTTGCAGAAAGGCCAGCAGCAAGTAGGGATACTGCTAATATTGTTTTTTTCATCGTGCCCTCAAATCTCGTTTCTTTAAATCTGAGAGTATTATGCGCATTTTACGTAAGCGCTTACGTTAAGTTGATCACATTACGCTTTCATGACGTTTAAGAATAAAAAAAGCATGACTTAAGTCATGCTTTTTGAGTGTTCTGTTAATTATTTGATCTATTTTTACGTCGTTTTACCCAATTTTAAGCCTACAGGAACGATAGAACCTACAGGTTGCTCTCGCAAAATCGCTTGTTCTAGCATGCTCGCTACGCGTTCAGCAATTTTATCCGTATCTTGAACAACGGTTGTCAGCTCCTTCGATATCCCCGGTAACCCGTCGTAACCAACTACGGAAAAATCTTCAGGAATCGAGTAACCACGGTCTTTTAATGCCGCAATCACGCCCAAAGCGGTTTCATCACACTCACATACAAAACCTTGATAGCCTTCAAGCTGTTTACGTTCCATTTGCGTAAAGAAGCGATACGCCGCGATTTCTCCCAACGGTTCTGCACCAGTCCGTAGCTCTCTGACAGGTAAAGCGTTGCTTGCCATGACGGACATGTAACCTTGATGTCTAAACTGATAACCATCGCCATAAGTGGTTGGTGTGACGAAGCAAATATCGGTCAGACCTTTATCTACAAGGTGTTGTGTCGCTTCTCGACCACCATTGAAGTCATCAGGTGCAACCCAAAACGAACCTTCACTCATCCCAATACAAACGAAGGGTAATTCCATTTTCTTACACGCTTCAATTCTCGGATCGTCATTGGTGATACCAAGGAGCACCGCTCCGCCAATCTGTTCAAGCTCCACTTCACCAAAGCTGACTGGTAATAGATTCCGACCTGAATTACGAATAGCAGCCGACAATGATGGCCAAAGCATTCCAAGGTAACGAGACGCGTAAAAGTCATGTGGTCCCAGAGAAATAGCAATTGTATTCTTGTGGCTACCGGTAAGTTCTCGCGCCGAGGTACTAGGGACGTAACCCAACTCTTTACATATCTCGAGTATTTTCTTTCTCGTTTTCTCGCTGATTCCGGGTTTGTTATTCAAGGCTCTACTAACAGAAGCTATTGATACACCAGCGATTTTCGCCGCTTCATGTATCGTAGCTTTCTTGAGCTCTGCATCTGTTTTTGGTGCACTCACGGCGCTCTCCCACCATAAAACGTAAACTTTACGTTCATTATCTTCGCGCAAGAGAAAATTTCAAGCTTAATTTACGTAAAGAAACTTGCCGGCAAATAAATGGTCGACAACAAGTTTGTAATGAAGGATGAATAAACTCATCAAGGCGTTGCTAGCGGGACAATCAAGTGTTGACAACAAAAGTAAGATTAGTTGTAAATGTTATATTTTGCTTCACTTAAAAAAGTATGAACCATAAGCATATGAATTATAAAATAAATCCACCAAAATCATTCATTAAACCACCCAATAAAAAATCTATTTAGCGTCGTTACTTTTGGTTATTACTATTTAAGTAAAACGTTAACACTCTGCACTTATTCTCAGGTTCATCTTTTACTGAGGATACAAGGCTATGCAATTACCTACACCTTTGACTTCACTGTTCAATAAACGATCTTTGGTTACCCTATCACTCATGGGTATCCTTGTTGGCTGTGATGAAGACGTTATTGTTGAACAAGAAACTCGTGATCTCGACATTCCCCCACGAGCAACCAACTTCAACCTGACGATTGGTATGGATTTCGATAACCCACCCACCGGCTCGAAAGTAGACCCTCAAAATGTGGGGAAAAAATACCCTGTTAATATTGAGGAACTAGGATCTCTACCAAGTGTCACTTCCTTCGATGGTTCATTGGCTAAGTCATTTACAGAGCTCAACAGCCTTCGCTTTTCCGATTTGAGAGCATCAGAACATAGAACCGTCAGCTTTTGGTTCAAACTCGAAGAAGACCAGCCGGAACAAGCAGTCTTATCTCTAATGAACGGTTCTCATGGCGAAGCAAGAAGTCGAGAGCCGGTTTTGTTACTGAATACTCAAAACGACACATTAGAGTTATGGCGCAAATACGAAGGCACGCAAATTCCAGATACCCAACTCCCCACCCAACTTCTTTCCGGCGTTAAAGTGCCTCGTGGGGAGTGGGTTCATATCACGATGGCGAGTAATCAAAACTCAACCCACCTTTACCTCAATGGGAACCGCGTCGCAACAGGTGCACCAATTTCACTCGCATCGATGCATCTCGCTTTCGGAGCGAGCCCGGGCTATGACAGTCACTTGGAAGACATACCTTCTGCTAATATGGCGATGGATAACATCCGCGTGTATTCGCAAAGTATGGGGGCACGATATATCAACGCACTCTATCACTATGATTTAGGCGAAAGACACACATTACCGACTAACAACCCCGTTCCGTCAACGGGAACGACTGGAGTAACCACGACAGATACTCGCCTGCAGTGGTCACATCCTGACGAGTTTAAAGCCGAGCAAGACATGACCTATACTGTGTTGATTTCTGATCGTGCAGACTTCTCAAATGTGCTTTATCAAAAGACAACAACTGACAAAGAAATCCAGACGAGTGGTTTGTTACCAGATACCCAGTACTTCTGGCGTGTTGACGTTGAGTCATCTTCCAGCACAATCACCGGAGACACTTGGCAATTCACCACGGAAGCTGCGCATCAGAATCCAGATGAGCTCACAACTATGGCATACAACATATGGCATGCCGGCTCTGCGCCAGACCCTCTGCGTAGCCAAGAATATGTTTATGAGCAAATCATCCACTCCGGTGCCGATGTTATTTTTATGCAAGAAGCCTATGGCTATCAGGAGGCACTGGCTAACCGTCTAGGGTTTGAATATCGAACATCCGCTTCAGATGGTAATCTGGCCATTTTCAGTCGCTACCCGATAGAGAAAGAGTTAGGCGATTGTACTAGTCACATTTGTGGCGTGCGAATTGATATGGGTAATGGTAAACAAGTAGACACTTATTCTATCTGGCTAACATCAAGTGATGACATCGTCAATTTACTCCCAGATCCTTCATATACAAACGAAGAGCTCATCTCCAAAGACGATGCAGCCAGAGCACAGCCACTCAACAATATTCTGACCCAAATAGAAGCTGACTCTGAGCCGACTATTCCTGTCATTATTGGTGGTGACTTTAATACCTTGTCCTATGTCGATACCACTGAAGAAACCAATATCTTTGGTCGCGGTAATATCGACTTGCCGACCTTGAGAGTCGCGGATAGTCACAACTACGTTGACAGTTATCGCCAAATTAACCCAGATGTACTGAATAAGAAATGCATTACTTGGACGCCTTTCTTCAAAGGGAATTCAGGCGCAGGAAGGATCGATTTTATTCTGTATAAGGGAGAGGGCTTGAACGCTGAAGAAAGTTACTGCCTCCTAGATGATGGTCACAGCGAGATGCACCCATCAGATCATGGCGCTGTTGTCACCCAATTTTCTATTGATTAAGGTCCGCTATCCCGAATGAAAGCTGGCTTCAATGCCAGCTTTCATTTGGACAGGTAACTTGAACGTCTTCACTAGTCAGAGACTAATGCGTCCCACCAATCATAGAGGTATAAAGCTAGATAAATGGGTACCAAGGCCCAAAGTAATGGATCATCGTATATGTTTTCCGTAGTACCAATTGCCGTTACAGCTAACATCATCAACTCCGAAATACCGATGAAAAGCAATGCTTTAGTTATATGAGCAAGAAAACGATGCGCTTTCTGCTGGATATTGGTTTTCTGATATGTGGCTTCGAATACCCCCACAATAGCCGCTGCCATCAATAACCCCACTACCGCCAAAATGGAAGCTTGGTTGCTTTTATCCATGTCTTGCATTGCTTCAAACGTCATCTCAAACAACATAGGCACAGCAAACATTAAGATTAATGCTTGTTTAACAGCTACTTCGGCCAAAAATATCGGGGATTTCAACACTCTACTCCTTCATACTAAAACGCGTGCTCTTTCCAGCACGGCATGGTGGTTTATTCATCAATACTGTAGACGATTTGACCGTTTAGCATCGTCATCCAAATATCGGTCTGTTTGATTTTCTCCGCAGATAATTTGGTAATATCGCGCGACAAAATGGCAAAATCTGCGGCCTTCCCCACTTCAATTGACCCTGTCACATCATCGATACCTAAGCTCACTGCTGCATTGATGGTATAAGCGTCTATGGCATCTTCAACACTTGGCAGGCCTGTTTTTCCCATGATAAGGCTATTGCCAATCCCTACAAGCGGGTTGATATCATGCACATTCCAGTCACTGCTTAAGGAGACGTTAGCACCTGTATCGAAAATGGCTTTCAGGTTCATCAATGCACGTGTACGCTTGGCTCCAAGAAACGCTTCTGCCCATTGATGATCATGATAAGCAACGTAATCTGAACCGACTTGAAAATCCGCAGTCACATTCAGTTTAGCAAAACGTTCTACATCTTTAGAGTTCACCAACTCAACGTGTGTCAGTGTGTAATCCTTTGCACCGCCTTGCTGACGCATCGCTTCAATCGCATTGAGTGATTCACGAATCGCACCATCACCTATCGCATGGATGTGGGCACCATAGCCAATCTTATCCAATGCTTTGAGCCACTCTTCCATCGCCTCAGGTGGGATGTAGTTGATGCCATAAGGCTCATCTGGGATGTAAGTATCCAGATAAGGATCAAGCGTCTTGGCTGATCCATTAACCAGAATGCCATCACTGTACATTTTAACCTGATCCACCAGTAGAAGCCGAGATTTGTCTGTGGTCAGTACCTTGGATAAAAAAGCGAGTTGCGACTGCATTGAGTCCGTCGGGTAAATCCAAGGCCTCAGGGAAATACGTGCCGTCAGGTCACCCCGCTTTTCGGCTTCCTTCCATACTTCGTACCAGCCACGTTTCCAGTAAAGTCGCCCATCACCTATGGTGGTGATTCCATGTCTTCGGGCCTCATCCAAGCCTGCCATCATACCTTCATAGCTTTGATCAAACTGCTCTTCAAGGCTGTTCCAAGCTATTTCCATCACAATATCACCGGCGTTATCAAGCAGGATGCCATTGAGCTCACCTGTGCCTTCATCTTTCAGGATCTTACCTCCCTGTGGATCTGGTGAATGCTTATTGATTCCTGCGATGCTCAAGGCGACGGAATTGACCCACATCGAGTGGGATGTTTGCTCCATAATAATCACAGGTTGATCTGGGAAAACCGAATCAATCACCTCTAGTGGTGTACGTTTATTCTCTTCTGCCAGCAAAGCTTCTATAGAAAAACCATAGCCCATGACCCACTCGCCTCGACGAGCATCTTTACGACACGCTTTGAGGTAAGAAATTTGCGCTTCAAGGCCTGCATCCATGCCCAGCTCACACTGACCTCCCGCTTCTGAAGCCGCCTCAAACACATGGTTATGGTTGTCGATAAATCCTGGTACAACAAAGCCGCCGTCCAAATCTATGGTTTCAGTCGCTGAGCTCTGTAAACTATTCATGTCTTCTTGTGAGCCGACATAGAGAATTTTCCCATTGGCGATAGCAATCGAGTCTGCTGAAGGGTAACCGTAAATACTCGCATTGGTTAACACCCTATCTGCAGAGCTGGCTACGCAAACACGAGCAGTCATAGTTAAACTCGCAACTAGTATCAGAGTGACAGCACATTTCATTAGTTTGGATTCCTTGTTATTCATCCCTCACGCACCACAGTATAGGGCTAGACTCACTTTACAGCCTAACAAGTCATTGGAATGTATGAAGAATGGTCATTATCCGATTTAACAAAAGCCGTGCCTTCGTGCCAACTTGTGCTGCAAGAAATACAATCAGATATGCTCATCAAGATTATGCATCTTCCGTCTAGGTCACTACCCTGTGATGAGATACTCTACGGTGGTTGACTTCAATTACATTGCATCATATTCACGGAGGAATGCATGTCAGATTACAGCGCCACCATTCGCTGGCAGCGAGCTGAACATGAAACGTTCAGCGATAACCAATACAGTCGTGGACACCAGTGGCAATTTGACGGCGGCGTGAGTGTCCCTGCTTCGGCTTCCCCTCATGTGGTTCCATTACCTTATGCGGTCGAGGAAAACGTTGACCCAGAAGAAGCATTTATTGCCGCTATTTCAAGCTGTCACATGCTGACTTTTCTAGGGATTGCCGCTAAGCGCCGTTACGTCATCGACTCTTATGTTGATGAAGCCATAGGCATTATGGAAGAAGATGACAAAGGTCGAACTTCGGTAACAAAAGTAACCCTCAGACCTAACATCATATTTTCTGGTAGCAAGCAACCTGATTATGCCCAGTTAGAGAAGATGCATCACCTTGCCCACCAACACTGTTTCATCGCCAACTCAGTGAAAACAGAAATCGTAACAGAGATTCTTACTGCCTAAATCATTAATAGTTCGGGCTAAGAATTAAGGCCGGCAGAGATCCCGTGATTGGCGTAATCATGCTAAACTCGCGCCAAACACAGGATTTCCCTGCTTCACTATTCAAATTCAGAGTGTATAGATGCCATTCTCTAAGCTCGGCTTAAGCCAACCAATTATTCACGCTATCCAACAACTGGGTTACGACAAACCAACGTCGATTCAGACCAAAGCGATTCCTGTGATTTTACGCGGTGACGATCTCATTGCAGCCGCGCAAACAGGTACAGGTAAAACCGCCAGTTTTGTACTGCCAATGCTGGAAAAACTCAGCCAAGGTGAGACTCAACGTAAGAAACGTATTCGTGGCCTGATTTTGACTCCGACTCGTGAACTGGCCGTTCAGGTGGAAAAGAAGGTTCGTGACTACGGACAACACCTTGCTCTGAAATCATTGGCAATGTACGGTGGTGTAGATGAGCAAAGCCAAAAACAAGATCTGATTGAAGGCGTTGATATTCTGGTTGCAACACCCGGCCGACTGATTGACATGTACGGTAAACGTGCAGTGCATTTTGAAGAAGTAGAAATGTTGGTGTTAGATGAAGCTGACCGAATGCTTGATATGGGCTTCATTGATGATATCAACAAGATCCTTGATCGCCTGCCGACAGATATTCAGCATCTGCTGTTTTCTGCCACTCTCTCGAATAAAGTTCGCGACCTAGCGAAAACAGCCGTCCATAACCCATATGAAATCTCGATTGCCGCTAACCAAGCATCCAAAAAGAACATAGAGCAATGGTTAATTACGGTTGATAAAGATAAGAAGTCCGCGCTTTTGAGTCACTTGATTAAAGAAAACAACTGGGATCAAGCATTGATCTTTATCGAAACGAAACATGGCGCCGCCAAACTCGCTCAGCAGTTAGAAAAGCGCGGTATTGAAGCCGAAGCCTTTCACAGTGGCCGCAGCCAAGCCGTGCGATCAAAGCTACTAGAAGACTTTAAGGCTGGAAAAATCCAATACATGATCGCGACTGGGGTGGGCGCACGTGGTATTGATATTGAAGGTCTAACTCGAGTCATTAACTATGACTTGCCCTTCCCAGCGGATGAGTATGTACATCGCATTGGTCGTACTGGCCGTGCAGATGCGAAAGGGGAAGCGATATCTTTTGTTTCCAAAGACAACTTCAAAAATTTGTGCATGATAGAAAGCCGCCTTGGTCACTTGATTGAACGCCGAGAAGTAGAAGGATTTGAGCCTCGTAAACCCGTGCCTATTTCTATTCTAAATTACGTACCTAAGCACAAGCGTCAAGACAAGGATGCCCAATGAACGCACCAACTAAAATTACTTTCTTTGAGTTTCTAACTCCGCTGATTACTTCTGGTAAAAAGACGATTACCATTCGTGACGAATCGGAGTCTCACTATGTGCCAGGCACTCAGGTTGAAGTGTTCACTTTGGAGAAAGATGAAAAGGTGTGCGAGATAAAAATCCTTGCTGTCGAGCCGCTTGAGTTCAATGACATTAACGAATTTCATGCAGAGCAAGAAGCGATTGAACTGCCCAAGCTTAAACAACTGATTCGTGAGATCTACCCAAGTACAGACGATCTGTTTTTGATCACTTATGAACTGGTGAATGCATAAGCAGTGCAGCACTCGCCCGGCATAACCGGGCGTTATCCGACTCTACCAGCCAAACAAAGAGACCAACTTACTTTACTCTCATGTTTTCGAAATAGTCATAAATGAGTGCTTCGTAGCGTCCGTCTTGCTTCATATTGAATAAGACTTGATCAAAACGCTTCAGTAATTCGCCGTGGTTGCGACCTTTGGAAAAGGCAATATAGCTGGGTGTCGCTTCAATAGGAGGCGATAAAATCTCAATATCATTATCTAAACCTTCACGAACAAGAATACTACGCGCACCAAACTCATTATTTACCCATATATCTGCGCGTTTCGTCCGGACGAGATGAGCGCACTCTTCCGTGCTGTTTCTTTGGAAAATAAGCCGAAAGCCCCCCTTCGCGATCTTTTCATCCATACGTTTGCCATAACTCACGCCATTGACGACACAAAGAGCAATTTTGGATACATCCCCAGCTAAAACTTCTGTAGGTTTGTAATCACTTCCTTTGAGAGCCATGAGACTGATATTTTGAACGAAGAGCACATTTTCCGAAAAATCTGCAAATTTTTCCCGCTCGGGATTTTTGAACGCAGTAAAGATACCATCAGCACGGCCGCGTTTAACCAAGGTTAGTGCTCTCGCCCAAGGTAACACCGTGATCTTCACTGGCGTTTCTAACTGATGAAAGACATATCTTACGAGCTCTACAGCAACGCCTGAGACTTGCTGTCCTTGCATTTCTATATAGGGCGGATACTCAAGCGTCACTAAGTCAATGGACTTTGCAGCACAAGGTTTCAGTGCTGCTAGAGCAAGCATCATTATACCTAAGCGTAACCCTTTCATCCTGAATCCCTTATATAAATCAACAACCTAATGGAAAAGTTTTATAAAACCAAAGAGCAATAACACAATTGCATATAGTCAGAGAACTTCTACACTTACTTATTGTTAATAGTAATCTCTCTGTTGAGTATCGTTTGACTTTTTACGTAAAAATCCATCTTTATAGCCGTTAGTATGGGGACCTTATGATTCGCTCTTCTCTTAATCGCTTTCAATACTTCCCTGTTGTGGCACTGACCCTTTCTTTACTTGTTGGTGGCTACTATTACGATAAGACACTAGACAATTGGGTCACAAATATTGTCAGTACCTACATGTCAAACATCATTGATGACGTCTCACATCAAATTCAAGACAAGAACCTTGATCTCTATGATATGAGTCAACCTGAAATAGATAGCTTCCTTGATACACTTTCACAATCTAGCTTTGAGCAACGATTCACCATCATACACAGTTCAGGGGAAGTACTGGGCGACTCCCAATTGAATAACCGAGAGATAGCTCGGCTTGACGATCACAGTCGCCGACAAGAGTTTGTTTCCGCCTTATCTGGTGAAATAGGCATATCCAAACGGTTTAGCCAATCCTTAAACCAAGAATTACTTTATGTAGCTAAAAAGCTTGAACTCCCTGAAGACGGCCATGGTCACGACTCAACATATATTCTTCGTCTCGCGATGCCCATGACTTCAGTCTACGCCATGTCGGCTGATTTGAAGTTTATCGAACACGTCTTAATGGCGTGTTCGGTATTAATTCTTGTTATTTCAACTTGGGTCAGCCATCGTAAATTATTCCGGATGGTTCAAGCGGAAAGGGATCAGCAGGAATATCGTATTCAGAAAAGCACTCAGGAAATTGAACTGCTCCACCAATTAGCCAACATGCTAGCGGCCTGCAATACAGTGAAAGAGGCACAAATTGTGGTGGCAGACATCATTCCCAGAGTATTAGGTAACGTGAATGGCTGTGTCTCCATCATGCGCGACTCTCGCAACCAGTTGGAAGTCAAACTCGACTGGGGAGGCGAATGGCCCGCAAGTAAGCTATACGCCCCTAACGACTGCTGGGCACTGCGAAAAGGGAAATATCATTTATCGAAAGAGAAGCATCATAACCTCTCATGCAACCACATGAACCAGGCCTCGACCGATGGGCTCACTCTTTGTATCCCTCTTACCGCTCATGGTAACACAGTGGGCATGTTTCACTTGTATTTTGATGACCAAACTGGAGAGATATCTGAAGATATCAAGCAGCTTTCGTTTACCATCGCAGAGCACCTTGGTTTGGCACTGGCGAACTTAAGCCTACAAGAGAAGCTTCGTTCACAAGCGATGCGGGATCCTTTAACAGGCCTATTCAATCGCCGTTATTTTGAAGAAATTTTTGAGAAAGAGTGGGCAAAAGCCGCACAAGACAACAGCCCTATATCACTTCTGATGTTGGATTTAGATCATTTCAAACGCTTTAATGATAACTTCGGCCATGATGCAGGGGATTACGTATTAAAAGAAGTGGCCAATCTATTGAAACGAGAAATAGGCGACGAACACGTCGCCTGCCGCCTTGGCGGTGAAGAACTGGCGGTGATCTGCCCAAGTAGCTCAGTAGATGAGTCAATGGAGCTCGCCAATCACATTGTCGACTCCGTTAGAGATCTGCACTTAGACATGAAAGGATTATCATTAGGGCAACTCGGTGTTTCCATCGGGGTGACGACTTTCCCTGAGCTTAACACTTCGACTACTGAGCTCATTAAAGCCGCAGATACCGCTTTGTATCAAGCCAAAAATAATGGCCGAAGCCAGGCCGTACATACTCAGTCAAAATCCTACCTAAAGCAACAAAACAAGGATTCTCATTCAGACAGCCCAGATGTCTTACCACTGAAACTTTAGCCACTTAGCGTGCGAGTCGTTCAACCCACTCTTTGATAGAGTCAGTTAAACGGTTCGCATTTATGGCCAAACCAAACAAGTCAAGTCAAGTCACTACAACACTAGACGACTGGTCTAATTTATTCTATATTGCACGCTATGAATGAAAGAACACACGACACTCGCCAACATATTCTCAATGTGGGTTACGAATTAGTGGTAAACAAGGGCTTCACAGCAGTGGGTTTATCTGAGTTGCTCAAGACCGCAGATGTACCGAAAGGATCCTTCTATCACTATTTCAAGTCCAAAGAGCAATTTGGTGAAGCGCTTATTGAAAATTATTTTACGAGCTACTTAGCGCGTATTAATGACATTTTTACTGCTGATACAGGCAATGGTTATCAGCGTTTAATGGGGTACTTCTCACGCTGGTTAGACGTAGAAAATGGTGTCTGTAATGCCAATCGATGCCTTGTGGTCAAGCTCAGTGCCGAAGTTTCTGATCTATCTGAGCCTATGCGTATCAAGCTAGCGAATGGCGCAGGAGCAGTCATTGCCTCCATCGCGAGCTGCATAGAGGCTGGTATTAAAGATCAGTCTATTCAAACTGTGGATGCACATTTGGTTGCGGCTCAGCTTTACCAACAATGGCTTGGCGCAAGCCTTCTCAACAAACTGGTTCAGGATCAATCACATCTTGAACGTAGCTTAGAGACCACTCAGTCTCTACTTAGCACTTAAGTTACCTATTCCCGTTTGGCTAAACCAACGGGAATTTTTTGAAATTACAACTAGACGACTGGTCTAATAATAGGAAACACAATGACTAACAACGTAAACCGACGCATCGTTCTTGCTTCACGCCCTAAAGGAGCACCAACTGCTGAAAACTTCCGTTTAGAAGAAACCCAAAAGCCCGTCCCTGCTCAAGGTGAGCTACTACTACGAAGTGTGTATCTGTCTCTCGACCCATACATGCGTGGGCGTATGAGTGATGCCAAATCCTATGCCGACCCTGTTGCGATTGATGACGTGATGGTCGGTGGCACAGTGTGCCAAGTTAAAGCCTCAAACCATCCTGATTATTCAGTTGGGGAATGGGTACTGGCTTTCGCTGGCTGGCAAGATTACGCGATTTCAGACGGTGAAGGGCTAATTAAAATGGGCATGAACCCAACTCACCCCTCCTATGCGCTCGGCGTGATGGGCATGCCAGGCTTTACCGCATATATGGGTTTACTGGATATTGGCCAACCCAAATCAGGTGAGACTTTGGTGGTTGCCGCAGCGACAGGTGCTGTCGGTTCGATGGTTGGTCAAATCGGCAAACTGAAAGGTTGCCGTGTGATTGGTGTAGCCGGTGGTGAAGAAAAATGCCGATATGCCAAACAACAATTAGGCTTCGACGAATGTATCGACCACAAGGCAGATGATTTTGCCGAGCAATTAGCCAAAGTCTGTGACCAAGGTATCGACATCTACTTTGAAAACGTCGGTGGTAAAGTCTTCGACGCCGTCATGCCACTACTCAATACCAGCGCTCGAATCCCACTTTGCGGTCTGATTTCTCAATACAATGCGACGGCACTGCCTGAGGGGCCTGACCGAATGTCCCTACTCATGTCACAACTTCTTATCAAGCGTATCAAAATGCAGGGCTTTATCATTTTTGATGACTACGCTCATCGTTATGAAGAGTTCGCCACTGACATGAGCCAGTGGTTAGCAGAAGGAAAAATCCACTATCGCGAACATCTAATCGAAGGCTTTGACAAAGCACCACAAGCCTTTATCGGCCTGCTAGAAGGCGAGAACTTTGGCAAGCTGGTGGTAAAAACCAACAACCCACTGTAACCGGAGACCAACATGATTAAATTACATCATCTCAATCAATCACGCTCTAAACGCATTATTTGGCTGTTGGAAGAACTGGGAGTTAACTATGAAGTCGTACCTTATCATCGCGATAGCGTGACTTTTCTCGCCCCGCCAGAGCTAAAGGCTATTCATCCACTTGGTAAATCTCCGGTGATTGAAGAAGACGGGCATGTCATTACCGAGTCTGGAGCCATTACTGAGTACCTGATCGGCAAATACGCTGCAGACAGGCTCGCACCGCCTAAAGGCTCAAGTGAACACCTAGATTATTTACAATGGTTGCATTTTGCAGAAAGCTCTGCGGCACTGCCATTACTGTTAAAGACGTTCATCGCGAAGGATGGCGCTCAGATGAACTTCCTGCCTGATTATGCGGAGATCGAGCTACACAAGGTTATGAGTTACGTTGACCAACGCTTGGAGAATAAGCGTTATCTGGTTGCAGATAAGTTGACTGGAGCCGATATCATGATGTCCTTCATTGTCGATATTCTCACCAAGTTTGGGCTACTGGAACGCTACCCCAATATTATTCGCTACGCTTCTCAGATCAAAACTCACGACAGCTGGAATAAAGCCGAACAGCTAGAAGTTAAATTCGGTTAACTTTTCTATAATGGGCTGCTTGCTCTAGGACAGCCCTTGTTATTACTCGCTTTCATATTCCTCATTGCCTTACCTGTACATTTCAATATGCACCTGATAGAGAATATCTATCGATAGCATAGCCATAAACAATTTTATAAAAGCTCTCTCACCAACTATCCTGACATCTAAACAACAGTCCAATGATGGGCATTCACTCAGGCGCTTTGCCAATGGGGAAACGTCTTTGTCTTTAAGAAAATACCCAATAATTCGATTACTGCTGAAACAACAGCCAAAGCAGTAACCGAGAATAAGCGACACTCAAGGAGCAAACATGGATCATAAAAACGTGAGTACAAACGGTCAATGCCCTGTTATGCATGGCGGTGCAACCTCTTCAGGCTCATCCAACGTAGCTTGGTGGCCAAACGCCCTCAACCTCGACATCCTGCACCAGCATGACCAGAAATCGAATCCAATGGGCCTAGACTTTAACTATCGTGAAGAACTTAAAAAGCTCGACGTTGAAGCCCTGAAAAATGATCTTAAAGCACTGATGACAGATAGCCAAGATTGGTGGCCAGCAGATTGGGGTCATTATGGTGGTTTAATGATCCGCATGGCGTGGCACTCTGCAGGCTCTTATCGTACAGGCGATGGTCGCGGTGGTGCTGATACCGGTAACCAACGTTTTGCACCTCTGAACTCTTGGCCTGATAATGCTAACTTAGACAAGGCTCGTCGCTTACTGTGGCCTATCAAACAAAAATACGGTAACAAAATCAGCTGGGCTGATCTGATGATCCTTGCGGGCAATATGGCATACGAGTCTATGGGCTTGAAGACTTTCGGCTTTGCTTTTGGCCGTGAAGACATTTGGCACCCAGAGAAAGACATCTACTGGGGCGCAGAAACCGAATGGCTGGCTGAAAGTGGGAGTGAAAACAGCCGCTACTCAGGTGAGCGGGACTTAGAAAATCCACTTGCCTCTGTCATGATGGGCTTAATCTACGTCAACCCTGAAGGGGTTGATGGTAACCCAGACCCACTAAAAACTGCTCAGGATATGCGCGTCACTTTTGAGCGCATGGGAATGAACGACGAAGAAACCGTTGCTCTTACGGCTGGTGGTCATACTGTTGGCAAAGCACACGGTAACGGAGATGCATCTCAATTGGGTGCGGAGCCCGAGCGAGCAGATCTTAATGAACAAGGTTTGGGTTGGAACAACCACACCTCTCGTGGTGTTGGTCGTGATACAGTGACCAGTGGGTTGGAAGGCGCATGGACAACCCACCCAACGCAATGGGATAACGGCTTCTTCCACCTCCTATTAAACTATGACTGGTCGCTGCAAAAAAGTCCGGCTGGCGCGTGGCAGTGGGAACCTGACAACATCAAAGAAGAAGATAAACCTGTCGATGTCGAAGACCCTAGTATCCGTCACAACCCAATCATGACAGATGCCGATATGGCGCTGAAAATAGACCCTGAATATCGCAAAATCTCAGAGCGCTTCTACCAAGATCCTGAGTACTTCTCAGACACCTTTGCTCGTGCATGGTTTAAGCTAACTCACCGCGATATGGGGCCCAAATCCCGTTATTACGGTCCAGATGTCCCAGCAGAAGATTTGATTTGGCAAGATCCTGTACCTGTAGGTCACAACAACTTCGATGTTGAAGCAGTCAAGGCCAAAATCGCTTCAAGTGGATTAAGCATCAGTGATATGGTCTCAACCGCCTGGGACAGTGCTCGTACCTACCGCAACTCAGACAAACGTGGCGGTGCCAACGGCGCACGCATTCGTCTTGCACCACAAAATCAGTGGCCAGGTAACGAACCTGAAGAGCTCGCTAAAGTACTTTCGATACTAGAAGGTATAGCCTCTGAATCAGGTGCTAGTATCGCCGATACCATAGTCCTTGCAGGCAACGTTGGTATCGAGCAAGCAGCGCAAGCTGCTGGAGTCAACATCTCCGTTCCCTTTGCTCCGGGACGTGGCGATGCGAGTGCTGAACAAACAGATATCGATTCATTTGATGTGCTAGAGCCTGTTGCAGACGGATTCAGAAACTGGCAGAAGCAGCATTATGCGGTCAGCCCTGAGGAGTTGATGCTCGACCATGCTCAACTATTGGGCTTAACCGCACCAGAGATGACGGTCCTCATTGGTGGTATGCGTGTCTTGGGAACTAACCACTCGGGTACTCGGCACGGTGTATTCACAGACAATGTCGGAGCACTGACAAACGACTTTTTTGTCAATCTGACGGACATGCGATACACATGGAAACCAACAGGGCGTAACTCCTACTCTATTATCGAACGTAGTAGTGGAAAAGAGAAATGGACAGCGACCCGAGTCGACCTTGTGTTCGGTTCCAACTCAATCCTACGCGCTTATGCAGAGGTTTACGCTCAAGACGATAACAAGGAGAAATTTGTTCGCGACTTTGTCGCAGCTTGGACCAAAGTCATGAACGCTGATCGATTCGATTTAAAACAGTAAGTTAGCTTGTCAGCCCACGGCCGACAATAGGTCGTGGGGTATCAACAAGCCAGACCTTGCAAGTGACTAACTCATCAACAATTTGGCAAATAACGACAAGTTGCACTAAATTTAAAGAGGTAACCATAGTTAAGAAACGAAGCGCATAAGAGCTTCACTAATCCATTAACCTTCGATGTTACAAGTGAGGAAGTTGGCTATGAAAGGATTCGAATTCTTTAAGTTGTTTGATACCAAAGAGCTGTTTATCTTCTACTGATGCTGAGCAACCCGCTTAAATCAGAACTGAAATCCATACGCCGATCGCTACCTGCACGCATCGGCGTATTGTTTTATTTAGCGCTTAATGTTTTCGCCACCGCTTTCATCAAAACAGAAGTATCCATACGCCCATAGCCATCTTGTTGTAGCTGAGCGTATTGCTCATCAACCTTCTTGGTTAAAGGTAAATCAAGCCCGACTCGTTCCGCTTCCTTTAGGCAGAAACCTAGGTCTTTGCGCATCCAGTCAATGGCAAAGCCAAAATCGAATTTATCTTGTGACATTGTCACGGCTCGATTTTCCATTTGCCATGAGCCAGCCGCACCATGCTTCAAGGTCTCGACCACTTGCTCAACATCCAAACCAGATTTTTGAGCGAGTAGTAGCGCTTCACTAAGCCCTTGCAGAATGCCACCAATACAGATTTGGTTGACCATTTTACAGCGCTGGCCCTGACCATTTTCCCCCAATAGCGTCATTTGTTTAGCGTACACATCCATCACTGGTGAGACTTGCTCGAACACTGCTTGCTCACCACCACACATAATGGTCAACACGCCGTTTTCCGCGCCCGCTTGACCACCAGAAACTGGCGCATCAATAAACTGATTACCGTTTTCTTTTGCTGCGGCCGCCAGTTCAACCGCCAGCTCAGCTGAGGTTGTAGTATGGTCGACCAGCACAGCACCTGCTTTCAACCCAGCCAGTACGCCATCTTCACCGTAAACAACACTTCGCACGTCATCATCATTGCCCACACAAATGAACACGACATCGCAATCCTGCGCTGCTTGCTTTGGCGTCTCACACGCAATACCTTGGTATTCCACAGCCCATTTGTCTGCTTTGGTTTTAGTGCGGTTAAACACTTTGGTGGAATATCCGGCTTTACTTAAGTAACCCGCCATCGGGTAACCCATCACACCTAGACCAATAAACGCGACTTGCTGCTGACTCATTCCTATTTCCTTTTAAGCTTTATAATTAGGTGGACAGTCTACTAAACATTTTCTCTTTGGTTTACTACAAACACCCATTAAATGATTCCAGATAAAGAAAAAGCCCCAATCAGGGGCTTAATCTAACAAAACACATTACTTACATTTTGACCAAGTCTTTCCTTTATCTGGAGAGCACTCCAATGAAGAGGTACCATTATAGTAATAGGTATTCTTCCACCAATCACCGATGGCGTTTCTTGAAATTGCAATACCGTTAAATTTAAACGGTGTCACTGCCACTTGGGAGTGCTTAGACCTCACCCACGTGTGGGCCCCGTAATCTGAGTCGTCATTGAAATCTGAAGATATATAACTTAGTTGATCCAAAGTGCTACGGCTAAAACTATCGATCTTCTGCTCAACGTTTACCCATTCAGGATATTTAGGATCGGGATAATAACTAAAAGTATGCTGGGCGCGTAACATACCATCACGATAATTATTAACGACTATCACTTCTAAATATTGGGTGAAATTGCTTCCCACATTATTGTTTTTGCAGCTATCCCAATCCAGTTCTTGCGTACTTGAGCTATTACTCACACGATAAGTTTTCAGAGAGTTGGGTTGAATAAGTTGCTCAATTGACTCGGTGATATCACAGCTGTAGCTGGCGTTATCTTCATTAATCCATAATGATGCATTCTTAGTGTAGTCAAACCCTGCTTTCTTTTTCGTATTTCGCTCTGTATGACGAGTCAGTAATACTTCGGTCTGTAAGTCTTCTGAGACTTCGTATTCCGTGTGTACTAGCTTAGTGTCAGTTAAAACTGTTTTGACCTTATACCATTTGTCGATTTTTTGCTGTGTATCTTTGTCCCAGTATTTCCAATAGTAGTCTACATAGGCTTGATGAGCGCCAGGATTTACCTGCTGAAGTGCCTTAGTATCACTGTATGACTTCCTAATTGCGGGCATCATCTTCTGAGCTAATTCATACAGCTCTTTATTTTGTTCCTTAATGAAATCACCGTAAATCTTATCTACTGCGATGTTATAACGTGCCGCAATACGATGATCGTGCTCCTTAACATTCTGGATCACTTTCTCTTGCGTATTTACAGCAGACCTCAACCCGGTACAACTGGTAATACCACTTTCATTTAGGTCTTCCTGAATTTGATTCCACAATACTGTCGTTAAAGGTGTGGTAGATTTTATCTCATGCTCTGAACTGAGTGTCATTGCTGGAGGAAAGACAAGCTGGTATGGCTCACTGATCGGCGTATTAGGATGATCCGCATCAACCGCACCAACAGGCACATTTACAACAATAGGCGCGTAATCAATACAGTCAGAGTTACTACCTGACAAAGATAATCGATAGCTACCCTCAGAATTAGTTACAGCACTAGGCTCACCAGAGTCTAACTGACCGTTGTAATTGATATCAAGAAAAGCCGTCGCGCCAGAGATGTATCCATCTATGGCCACACCTTGAAGGCTTCGTGTTTGAGATGAAGTACTAGAGCTAGGTGAACCACCGTCGCCGCCTCCCCCGCATGCGACTAGGCCTGCTGAGATGGATACAACAGCAATAAGTTTAAGGTTCATTGCAAAATCCCCGATGAATAATGAAAGGCAAAAACGCGCCATTAGAGTGTAATGGCGCGTGGCGTTATAGCAGTGGTTAACGCAGTGCGAATGCTAACAGCTGTAGATTTAGAAAAACACGTAAGAAATGGGACAAAATAGTGCATGTTTTTTCATTCAAATGGCCGACCTTCTCACTTAACCCACTATTTTCAGTGGCTCATTATTGTGAATACGTTGCTAAAGCCTTAAGCACCGGAAGTCTATCATCGTTAAGAACCTTATATTTATTGGCAAAAGCACGCTGATATCCACATACATTCCATTCACCAAATTCACTTTCAGAACACTCATAGACTGTACTGCCATCATCGTAATCAGTTTCCTTAAACCAGACATCATCTGAGTACTTGATTGTTATAACTTGTGACGACTCATTCGAACTAAACTCTGCTTTCGATCTCACCCAGAATAATGAACCGTAACCCTCGTTCTCACGAAAATCGGGATCTATATGAACAAAACTTTCCAGCAAGTTTCCATTGACGTTGTTCAACGTAGGATCCACATCTACCCATGCAGCATTGGCCTTATATTGATCATAATGAAAACGATGTCCAATAATGACTGTCCCTTGATTCTGACTATTATCAACCGCCATCACTTCTACCGTTTGCTCATAATCATCCCCACCAACATCATAATTGAGACAAACGTCCATCTCGGATTCTTGTTTAGTAGCAGATTGATTAGTTACGACATAATAAAGCCATGAATTTGCATAGAGCTTATGAGTTTCCTCAATGGTTTGTTTAATTGAACATTTAAAGGGAAGATTCTCTATAGACTCTTGATTACCCTCGGTTTCTCTACGCAGGCTGTACTCTCTTGTATAGGACAGATCACTATTCTCGGCTGTATATGTCACAACATGCTCAATCAATTGAGGGTCAACAAGCTCGCTCGTTACGTCAAATGTTCTTCTTTCTACCTTTGAGCCACTCTTTGTCACTTGAACTTTATACCATTGGTCGTTCTGCTCGTCATTGGTATCCTCATCACTGCGGACAATGTAACTAACGTAAGCTTCTTCGGCTGTCGGATTCTGTTGTCTTAACATCTTTGATTCACGATAAGAGGCCTTGATTACTGGCATTAGTTTCTGTGTAAGCGCTTTTACTTCATTGTCATCCTCTTTTATGAAGTCACTATACAGCTGATCTACACTAACGTTGTTCCGGTTCGCTACATCGTTTTCTAATTCCTGGATACTATTGTCTGTAATGCCTTGCAACTGAATCGCAAGTTTTAGGTCTGCACAACTACCCATAGCATTATCATCTATATCTAGGTTTAGCTTCATCTCGTTCCAAAGCATGGAAGTCAATGGAGTCGTTGACTTAATTTCAGAACCTGAAGTCGTCATCTTTACTGGAGGAAAGAACAGCTGATATGCTTCTTCGATCGGAGTGTTTGGGTTGTCAGCATCAATGGCGCCAACAGGTACATCAACCACGATTGGCGCATAATCAATACAATCCGCATTCTCTCCTGATAGAGAAAGCTCATATCGACCATTGGCATCGGTAATACTTTTTGGTTCACCGCTATCCAGTTCACCGTTGTAATTCAGATCAAGAAATGCAGTTGCACCTGATATGTAACCATCAATGGCAACACCTTGAATTGATTTAGATTGAAGAGAAGATGGCGATGTGGCTGACGAGGTTTCTCCTCCGTTACCACCTCCACCGCAAGCAGTCAAAAGTGTAGAAACAGTCGCGATAGCTATAATTTTGGAAGTCATGATAATAGGCCCTGACACATATTTCCTATGAGTAAAACTGCACTGCACAAAGCAATGCATCCTAATGTGTAATCATTGGTAACACGTGCTGATGGTATAGGCTTTAATAGGCATAAAACATGAAAGGGTCAGGTAGAAATAATGCATGTTTTATTAACCATCTACTATCAGAAAATAAGATTAACTTATTGTTTTTCCTTATCAATCCAAAGCTTATAGAACTCACTCAACCCTGACTTACTTGTTTCAACGCCATGCACTTCAAGACTACGCGTGATTTTTTCTTTACCATGGAACAGAGGCAGCAGCAGGTTCTTGTCATACAGGTCCTGCTCAATTTTACGTAATGAATAAGCGTACAAAATATCACTCATTGCATGCTTCACTTGTTCATAATGAGTATTCATTTCTGTTTGATCATAAATGAATTTCAGGCCGGAGCAGGCAAGAAGCCAATCATACAATCCAAACTCTTCAGGCTGCTCTATGACTTCTTCGATAAAGAGAATATCGGCATGGTCACTGACTGAGCTTGGATTGCTAATATCCTCTAACTCGAGAATTTCAAGGGTCAGCCCGGTTTCTAGAATCGTGCTCTTTAGCCATTTAGCGATCTTTTTGAGATATGGAATGGTCAGTCGAGGCATGGTCAGTACCAAGTGCCCGTTTAAACGCGGTGGCGCGTCATCAGAAATACGCTCCAAACAAGGGGTAAAACTGACATCATTAACAACCGTTTCTGAGTCCAGATTAGCGCGACAGCGACGCAAGTACTCAACAAGCCGATGAAGGTTGTTTCGGCTGACCTCTGCGTCAGGCCTTAAATTGATAGCAAGGTAAGACAAAGCATTAATCGTACTTTCCTCACAATCTCCATCCTTATTGAAACTGAGGCTAAAGTCACTCAGCTCTGAAGAAGAAGACAAGGTGATCTTATCCAGCAAGGCTGATTGCGCATAGTAATTACGATGCCGTTTCAACACCAAGCGCTCTCGGTCCCAATCCTTCAGATAGAAAGGCCCACTTCCTATATACGTACTAAGGCCACTTGAGAAATACGTAGATTTTAGGCGATAGATTGAAGCATGAACCACACACAAAACATGCAAAAACAAGGGATTAGGTTGCTGGAGCTCCATCGTTACTTGCCCTGCGCCGAGAACGCGTATGCCGATCACCTGTTCAAAAAGGTACTTAACCGGTCCATCCGTTACTTTAAGCCGATGTAGACACTCGGAAACATCAGTGGCCTCTAACACTTCACCATCGTGGCAAATAATATCTTGCCGCAACCATAAATGAATAAATCGTCCTTCCACTTTCCAGCTATGTGCTAACCCCGCTTGAATACGGCCTGATTCATCTTGCGTCAACAAGGTACTATAGACGCTACGAATGACCTGCATTTCTGCAATTCGATACGTCTTAGCAGGTTCTAATGTATCTACCCATGGATATTCAGTGATCAGCAAACTATCACAACGCTCGTTAACACTCGCTTGTGTTAACGTTGCTTCAGCCAAAGCTTTGACCGCAAGGTGTCCATACAGATCCATTAAACGAGAAATACAAGAAAAGCGCCCTTGTTCTAGCTCTTTATAAAAGATTTGCTCTAGTGCTCCCTGCAGATTATGCAAGATCTTAAACTGACTGAGTTTTCCTCTTCCCTTAGAGGGAAGCCAACTGATCCAACCTATCTCAGACAAGCTTTTCAGAATATTAGAAGTGTTTCTTCTCGAAGTTGATAATGCTATCTCCAGTTCATCGATCGACAGATGATATGTTTTCCCTGCCTCATATTTTATAAGCAGTTGCTGGAGTCTGCGTAAGCTTACGTCGTTCAATGGCCACCTTAACTCAACAAATAATAAATGACGGTTTCGTCAACGTTATAAAAAAGTGCTCGAGCTGACATTTTGTACAACTTTCGAACATTTCGTTCAAAAAACAACCTCAATCCCTGCAAAGTTCTACTCTACTAGAAATTTTATAAATTGGACCCCTACAGAATGTGACCGTAATTCAGTCTTCTATTTCGAGCACTACTAATAGCAAGCCATAAAAATATCATTAGCCTGAATATCAATAACGAGAAACACCCTATGAAAAAAATAACAACTTTACTCGCTGCCACCGCTGCGCTCAGCGTACCGCAAGTCACTTATGCCGATGCAATCCTGCATGCATTCAACTGGAAATATTCGGATGTAACGAATAACGCCCAGCAAATCGCCGCAAACGGATTCAAAAAGGTTCTGATTTCACCCGCTATGAAGTCAAGTGGCACCCAATGGTGGGCACGTTATCAACCTCAGGATTTTCGTGTTATCGATTCTCCTCTGGGCAATAAGCAAGATTTAGAAGCGATGATTGCTGCACTTAAAGCGCAAGGCGTAGATGTTTATGCCGATGTCGTTCTGAATCATATGGCCAACGAAGCGTCAAAGCGCGGTGACCTGAATTACCCTGGCACCGATGTGCTTAACGACTACTCTGCACGCTCAAGTTATTACGCCAACCAGACATTGTTTGGCGACTTGAGCCAAAACCTGTTCTCTGGCAATGACTTCCACGCTGCAGGTTGTATCACCAACTGGAACGACCCAGGTCACGTTCAGTACTGGCGACTTTGTGGTGACAATGGCGATACCGGATTACCAGATTTAGATCCAAACAACTGGGTAGTGTCACAACAGAAGATATACCTTCAGGCACTCAAATCGATGGGAATTAAAGGCTTCCGCATCGATGCTGTCAAACACATGAGTCAGTACCAGATCGATCAGATTTTTACATCAGATATTACGTCTGGAATGCATGTTTTCGGTGAAGTCATTACCAGTGGTGGTAAGGGCGACAGTGGCTATGAAGCCTTTTTGGCACCTTACCTGAATAATACCAATCACGCCGCTTACGATTTCCCTCTGTTCGCTTCTATTCGTGGCGCTTTCTCTTTCGGTGGCGGATTAAACCAACTTCATGATCCTCAAGCCTACGGTCAAGCGTTAGAGGACTCACGCGCCATTACCTTCACCGTGACTCATGACATCCCAACCAATGATGGCTTCCGTTATCAAATCATGGATCCTAAGGATGAACAGCTAGCTTACGCATACGTTTTGGGTAAAGACGGTGGTACGCCACTTGTCTATAGTGATGAGCTACCAGATAGCGAAGATAGAGATAATGGTCGCTGGGCTGACGTCTGGAAAGACGCCACTATGATTAACATGCTCAAGTTCCACAACTCGATGCAGGGTAAATCAATGACCGTCTTACACAGCGACCAGTGCACGCTGGTCTTCAAACGTGGTAAGGAAGGCGTAGTCGGCATCAACAAGTGTGGCGATGCGAAATCCGTTACTGTGGATACGTACCAACACGAGTTCAATTGGAACGTTTCGTACAAAGACACGCTAACGGGAGATACCACTGTCGTGAGTTCGCGCAACCATACGTTTAACATTCCAGCACGCACAGCAAGAATGTGGATGCTGTAATTTCCGTTAAAATGACAAAGGTCTGGTAAATACCAGACCTTTGATTATTTAATCACCCTCAGCCTACTCATCATTTTCCTTCCTATAACCTTCACATTCAACAAACCCACGTCTAGGTCAGCACTTTTACTATAATTATGATGTGTGCCAGAATGGGCTTCCTAACTGTTAAGGATTAAGCTGTACCTATGAAAATTCAAGCCGCTATCTTTGATATGGATGGCCTACTGTTAGACACAGAACGTGTATGCATGCGCGTATTCAAACAAGCTTGTGTTAACGTCAACCTACCTTTTTATGAAGACGTCTATCTCTCAATCATCGGGCGTAATGCTGCCGGTATAGAAAAGATCTTTCGTGCCGCCTATGGAGACGATCTTGATAAGCTTCATGATGAATGGCGTCGTAATTATGATGCTATTGTCAAACACCAACCAATACCAGTGAAAGAAGGCGTAGTCGAACTGTTGAAATGGCTACGAGAGAACCAAATTCCGACGGCGGTTGCCACCTCGACTCACCGTGATATCGCAGAGGTTAAATTGCGCTTGGCAAGCTTAGACCAATATTTCGATGGTCTAACCTGTGGCTGTGAAGTTTCAGTTGGTAAACCCGATCCGGAAATTTACCTACTCGCCGCCGACCGTCTCAATGTCCAAGCTCAGCATTGTATTGCATTCGAAGACTCCAATAATGGAGTCAAAAGTGCGGTCGCTGCCAGCATGACCACTTATCAAATTCCCGACTTGGTGGAGCCTTGTGCAGACGTAAAGGCGTTAGGGCATTATATTCTTCCCTCGCTACACTCTGCACTTGAACATCTTAAGCAAGCTTAGCCACACCACAGATAGAGGGGGCAATATCAGTTGATTGCTCCTCTATAGTCTATCTACATTAGCAACCCCTTATTCAATTAACCGATTTGCAATAACCAAAGGTTCTAATAATCTGATAATGGAGGGTTTTTATCTCTTCACACCACCACCATCTAAACTAGTGCCGGATATCATTTTTGGATAAGGAAGAACAATGACTCACGAATACGTACCGCCTAAAGTATGGAAAAATGAACCAAGTTCAGGTAATCAATGGGCAAATATAAACCGTCCAGAAGCAGGAGCAAGATTTGAAAGAGAACTGCCCGTTGGTGAGCACCCATTTCAGCTTTACTCATTAGGCACGCCAAATGGTCAAAAAATTACCATTATGTTTGAAGAGCTTTTAGCACGTGGTATTCAAGAAGCAGAATATGATGCTCATATCATTAATATCGGTGACTCTGACCAATTCTCATCGGGGTTTGTTTCGGTAAACCCAAACTCAAAAATTCCTGCTTTAGTGGATAAGTCGGGTGATGAGCCAATTAACGTGTTTGAATCGGCATCGATACTGGTTCACCTTGCTGAGAAGTTCGGTGTGTTTTTACCTGAAAGTGGCCCAGCTAGAACACAAACATTTAACTGGCTATTCTGGGCGCAAGGTTCTGCCCCATTTTTAGGCGGCGGGTTTGGTCATTTCTATGCTTATGCTGATGAAAAACAAGAATATCCGATTAACCGCTTTGCTATGGAAGTAAAACGCCAGTTAGATGTGTTGGATAAGCAACTTGCCAAAAACACTTACGTATCGGGTGAGGAATATACAATTGCCGATATGGCGATTTGGCCATGGTATGGCAATCTGGTGTTAGGCAAGGCATACGATGCCGCTGAGTTTTTACAGGTCCATACCTATGAGAATGTTGTGCGTTGGGCAAAACAGATTGAAGCTCGTGAAGCCGTTCAACGTGGTCGTATCGTCAACCGTACTATGGGTGAAGAATGGGAGCAATTACCAGAGCGCCATAGTGCCGATGACATCGACAAGGTACTAAAACTAAAGCCATAAGAGGGATTAGTCATAAAGCAATCTGTCAGCCTAGGCAGATTGCTTTATTTTTTTGGTGTTTGAACCATGTTAATCAACTTGTAACGTCTCGTATCTCAACTCCAAGAACTTACGTGTTGCCGCACTTGGCGCACTTTCAATGGCCAGTTTGTAAAAAGTGCTAGCCTCTCTTTTTTGTCCTAATTGACTAAGAATATGCGCACGACTCGCATACCAAGGTTGGTAATCTGTAAGGTCTTTTTTTAACTCATCCAACTTTGTAAGCGCCAGTTCTGGGTGACCTGTCTCCGCAATCACGACTGCCCAATTCAAGGCGATAACCGAAGTGGGCTCGAATTGCCATAGCGATTGATAAAGCAAAGACATTTGTTCCCAATCGGGGCTAGGCTTCATCATGTGGCAGTCTGTTATCGCAGCCTTGATCTGAAATGGCCCTGGTTGTCTTTTTTTGATGGCATTAGAAAGGAGAAGATGAGCTTCATCAATATTGTTTTTCTGCCATAGGCTAGTGTCCTGTTCTTCGACAGGTACCATCACTCCACTTGCATTTATTCGAGCTTTACGTCTCGCATCCGTAAGTAACATTAAGGCAAGTACACCTTCAATTTCAGGATCATTGGGTCGCAGCTTGTCAAGAAGCCTAGCCAAAAAGATCCCCTCTTGGCATAGCAAGCGTGGACATTCACCCTCCCTGACATAGCCAGTGGTGAATATCAAATAAATGGTTGTTAATACCGTCTCCAGTCGCTCATCCCATCTATCTGCTTCTGGAATAGTGAACCCAATTCCTTTAGCTTTAATTTTGGCCTTTGCTCGATACAAGCGTTGCCCCATGGTTTGCTCGCTATCAAGAAAAGCAGCAGCAATTTCCTTTGTCGTCAAATTACAAACCGTACGCAAGGTTAGAGCGACACGTGACTTTTCTTCCAAGGCTGGATGACAACAGGTAAAAATAAGGCGCAAACGTTCATCCGGAATCGTTTCGGGAACACCGTATTCCTCACCACCCATGAAGTTGTCAACCATATCTCGAACCTTTCTCTCATCTCGTTGCGCCGAACGAATATGGTCTACTCCCTTGTTTAATCCAACTCTCATCAGCCAAGCTGCTGGGTTATGCGGCAGGCCAGATCGCGTCCAGTGTTTCAATGCTGCAATTGATGCTTCCTGTAGAGCATCTTCGGCTAATTGAAAATCATTAAGGCGTGAAATAAGCCCCGCCAAAAGCCGCCCTCTGTCTTTGCTCAAGACATCATTAATCACATGGCCAACGGCAATTGATTTTGACGAGGCTTGGTTCATACACTAACCTACTTCGTTATAATCTAACAAAGGGCGAACTTCGATAGTACCAAACTTAGCCACGGGAATGATTTCTGCACATCGCAGTGCCGCATCCAAGTCGGGGACATCAACAATATAGTATCCACCCAAATGTTCACGTGTTTCAGCAAAAGGCCCATCCATAGTTTCTACCTTGCCGGATTTAATCCGCAGTGAAGTCGCCGTATTAACATCCTGTAAACCTTCTCCGCCAACAAGTACACCATCCTTTTCAAAAGTCTCCGTCGTGAGGGCAAAGTCTTCCATCATCTTGTCGAATTCGGGGGTACCAAATGCTGGTTCTTGATCTGGTGCAGCATAAAGTAAAAGCATGTATTTCATCTTAAGTTTCCTTTTGGTTTGTTCTTTCATACTCAAGGACGTTTGCGCTTGGCTATTTTCGACATGCACTCAAAATTTTTTCAGTTTTTGTAGATGTACAGTAGAACAAAGACTAAATATTCTTCAATTTCAATATTTATTATTCAGTTCCGAAAACAGCGAACGTTTCTTTCGTTCCGTTGATAGCATTTGCCTGAAACTATTCACTACAAAAGTAAATGGAGGTATGAGACGTGTTCAAGAATATGCATAAAATGGACGAACCGATAGTTATTTGTAATGTATGGGATATACCAAGCGCGAAGATTGCCGAAAATGTTGGGTTTTCTGTCATTGGTACTTCTAGCGCAGCTATAGCGAATAACCTTGGAAAGGCAGATGGAGAAAATTCCGAATACTCTTTAGGGTAGGTTACTAAAAGTATACTAATTGTAATCCAATATTAGGTAACTAATATATACCGCAAGAGACGAGGGTTTCATTGGTTTATCCAATCTATTTTTTAGTGGAGTAATTAGCTATGAGTCATGTTCTTATCATCAATGCTCACGAACCATCACCTTTCTCAGAAGGTAAACTTAACGCTTCTTTGGTATGTCAGCATTGCCGACTTTTGCTTGTTATGACGTGATGAAGAATGCCGATATTGAAAATGACTTTGCACGCTTTGAATCGCACCTTAACGAGCTATTTTAATTAACAAAAGCAGTAGGGTTCGCTAATTGCCTCTACTGAGAACTTAATTCAATCAGCGCATAATGCTACTATAGTGTAAGAATTAAACTAGGGACTTGTGGCTTCTTTCAATGAATGAACCCCTGCTATCTGGTTTCTTGATTTGTGAGGTTGTATGAAAGCAAGAGTAGAAGTAGATCCAAGAGGGCGTAAAAATGTTATCGATGCCTGCTCTGAGCCTTGTGCGATAGAAAAAGGCATGCGGATCTTGGGTTCTAAGTGGAAAGGTTCCATCATCTACCACCTGAAAGACGGCCCAGTCAGATTTAATGATCTTACAAGAATGTTGGGCGGAGCCAGTAAGAAGATGGTTGACCAGCGCCTAAAAGAGCTAGAAAGTGAAAATATGGTGGTACGTCGCGTGATCAATGACAAGCCTCTAGCGGTGAGTTATGAGCTGACTGAGTTTGGCACAAGCGCTCTGACAATTCTTGATGAATTGAGGAAGTGGTCTGAAAGTAACAATATTCAGATTAAATGATGTTCAGCTATGTAGTGTTGGTTCAAACAATCACTGAACAACCGATACAAAAAGGCAATCTGTTACGAGATTGCTTTTTTTCTTTCTTGCCTTGTGAGGTTTGAGACTTAGTAGTCTAGCGTTCCTCGGATTGGGTAATGGTTATTTGGATCACGAATCCAAGCTAGACCGCGAGTTAATGCGCCAAGCTCAGGCCTTACAAATGGGTTGTTTGATAGGTCAACGACATGGACATTGCCGTGCTCATTGACGACAAACAGCCCTGGCTCTGCAAAGTTATGGTCAGTTTCTGCTTCAGAACGCGGTAGAGAAATATAAAGCCCTAACGTCTTCATTTGTTGCTCACTTAGACCATAAGCAATTGGGAAACTGATATCGAGCTTTTCTAGATGTTGCTCTAATTGTTGTTTTGAATCGGCAGAGACAGCCAAAATATCAACGCCTGCATCGCTGAAGGCCTGTTTGTAGGTCTCAATTTCATTAAGATATTTGGTGCAAAGCGGGCAATGCTTACCACGATAGATAAACACCGCTTGCCATGTTGCATCACCTAGAGGCTGACCTAGCGTAACTTTGGTCCCATCCAAGGTTGTTGCTTCTAATGTAGGGAAAGTGTCACCGGCTTTGAGCTTCTGTGAGTATGTCATCTCGACTCCTTGAATTGGGTTTACAACTAAGTAGATAAAAAGATAAGCCACTAGGAAACCAGTTGCAACTGGTATACTTTTAGTAACCTAGTTATGGGCGTGAGAATGTCTACCTCGTCTGGATGAAAACGGCAAAGCATTATTCTGCATCCGCCTTAGCCATCAGTTCAGATAGGATTTGTTTATAACCTTCAACTGGGTGCGCCCCAGAAACGCCAGACTCACGGTTGAAGACGACCGTTGGCACACTTGAAACACCCATTTGCTGCCATTGTTTCTCTGCGTTACGTATCGCACTACGTTGCTCCGCATCATTTAGCCAGCGCATTCCTTCTTCAGGGTCAAGGCCTACAAAGATTAGCTCTTGCTTGAGAATCTCGCGGTCAGAGACGTCTTTCTGCTCACTGAAAAATGCGGTAAATAAACGCATTTTTAGTTCAGTCTGCTTGCCCAAACTCTTGGCGTAATCAAGCAGAAGGTGTGCGTCAAATGTGTTCACCATCTTCATGTCATCGAAGTAGTTAAACTTGAAGCCATGCTCCGCGCCAATGCTGGCGATACGAATACGCGCCTTTTTACTTTCCTCTACGCTACTGCCATATTTACGTGCAACGTGCTGACGAAGGTTTTCTCCCTCAGCAGGCATATCCGGATTGAGCTCAAAAGGTTGCCATTCAATATCGATGCAGTCTTCAATGCCAAGCTCTTTAATAGCGGCTTGTAAGTGGTTGTAACCAATAATGCACCAAGGGCAAACGACATCACTAATAATGTCGAGTTTAATCATATTACTCATGATGATTCCTTATTAGAAAGTACTGTAGGCGTTACGCAAACAGTACTTGAGTGGTGTTATTGCTGTTGATTTAGATTAACGCTCGTTAGGATGCGTCCACGCATATTTTTGGAATGGCGCATCAGGTTCAGTATGTGCCAGTGCGTTAGTGAAGTTCGAGATAAGCTTTGCAGACAAACCCGTCAATACTTCAAGTGCTTGACGCTTGGTGAAACCTGCATCTAGGAAGGCTTGCAGTCTTTCATCACCAATATGACCACGGTTATCAAGCAGCTCTTTGGTAAAATCATGCAACGCTTGTAACTTCACATCAGGAATTGGAGTACCTTCGCGCAGCGCTTCAATCACTTCATCTGGCATTTTGCCTGCTTTCATCATCCATGTATGACCCGGAACGCAGTAGTGACAGTTGTTCTCAAAGTTCGCTGTCATGAAGACCACCTGCTGCTCTATCGGGCTGAATGTTGTGTTCTTGATAAACAGTTCGAAAACCGTGTTGTATGCTTCGTACGTCGCTGGTGCTTCAGCAAGAACTGCGTGCAGATTGGGTAGCATGCCAAAGCCTTTAAGAGACTGTTCTACCAGAGCTTTAGACTCTTCAGGTGCGGTTTCGGCGTTGTAATAAGTAAATTCAGTGCTCATGGTTATCTCCTTAGAAGTTAGCGTCTAGGTGCGCTTCAAAGCGAGCAAAGTCGTTCTCAACATCCGCATTTTTCATTACGTCATAACAAGCGAACGTTGGCAGTGCAGACATGCCAAAGAAGCGGAAGTTTGCGTGCATGTGGAACATCAAGTCATCAACGCTACGTCCTTGGAATAGGTACTCGCTATCATCATTAAATGACTCTTCTGGTGCGTTGAAGGTAAAAGAGAGCATGTATTTCGTATTTGTACGAGTCCCGCCTGTTCCATAATTTTTCTTTGGTTCTTCTGGCGTTCTGCCATCAAAGGCACATAGCGCACCACCCATCCCCGCAGTGAATACCTCATCCATGTATTTCTTGAAAGACCATGGGATGGTCATCCAGTTGACAGGTGATTGAAGGATCACTCGGTCTGCCCATTCAAAGTTCGCCAGTTGCTCATCAACTACGATGTCATCTTGCATTGTCACTACGCGAACTTCGTGATCTTTTGATTCTAACTGAGTGCGTGCTTTTTCAACCAAAGCCGCATTTAGTTTGCCTTCAGAAAATGGAGATGGTTCGTGTGCGTTAATGATTAGAACGTTACTCATGATATTAACCCTTCAATATTTGGATGTTTACAGAGCGAATAATGATTTCGCTGTCTTGCGGTTTATTATGGTTACCTAGAATTAGACTACAACTAGTTAACTTTTAGTAACCACTATAAATTTCAGTAAAATTGACAGTAACTTAATGTTTAATAGGCACTTTATTTTTTAAGGGTTAAGGGCGGGCGTAGATAAGCAGAAATAGGTTACCAAAAGGATACTAATTGAAATATCACCGGAGGTTACAATAATAAACCACATAAACAGAATAGAGTACTAACCTATAGGACATAACTGTATGGATTTATCCCAAAAACACCCATTGTGGCGTAAACCAAAACATCATATTGATGCAGATAGCAGCAATGATCATGTGCATTGGATTGAGCTTTTTTACGATTTAGCCCATGTGGTATCGATTTTTGTTCTTGGGAACTTCTTAAGTCATCATCTTGGCTTTGGTGGTTTTGCCATTTTTGCTGCACTGTTTACCGTGATCTGGGTTGCCTGGTTTGACTTAAGCCTTTTTAACTCCATTTATGTCAGCACCGATGTCCAGCACCGTTACATTATGGCGGCGCAGATTATCACCATTATGATCATGTCATCAGCGATAGTGCATATTGATGGTGCTGGTTGGGCTTACTTTGCTATAGGTTACGCGATAAACCGAGCGATTATGTCACTGCTCTATTTCAGGGCTAAAACGGTCGAAGATAGTGAGACTTGTCTACCAAGTCGCATGTCACGAAACTTTGCTATTGGCTCAGTCATCTTCTTTATTAGTGCGTTTCTCCCTGCGCCATATAGCTACATGGTCTTTGCTGCCGGGATGGTGGTTTTAGCTGCGTTGTATGTCGCGCCAAAAGTTGGCGTACTTTACAGCAAGCGATTCTTACCGCACTTTGGACATATGGCGGAACGTTTTGTACTGCTACTACTTATCGTTGCTGGCGAGGGCTTTTTTAAGCTTGTCATTACTCTTGCAGAAAAGGGCATCGATGATGTGGTTGGCGATGTGTTTGTTAATTACGCATTTGGTGGTCTCTCTATTTTCGTTTTATGTTGGATCTATTTTGACTTTGTTGGTAATGGCAAGCCGCGTGATAATGAGCCGAAAACATTCATCAAGTGGACGGTCGCTCACCTGTTCTTGATGCTTTCTGCTGTCATGATAGGTGTTGCACTGTCAGCGGAAGTGAAGATTAGCTTTATGGATCAATACCCATTCAAATATGCGTTGATTGGTTGTTTAGGCTTGGCGACATACCTGTATTGCTTGCTTCAGATTCAAAACGTGATTGAACTTCGCACGGCCCATCGTTTTGCTACTGCTAAAGTTCGTTATATTGGTATTGCGCTGTGCTTTGTGACGCTTGCTATTGTGTCGTTTGTTCCTTCAATTGTAGCCAATGTCGTATGGGGAGCAGCATTGTTCTCTCAGATCCTCATTCCTGTGAGAACTGCATTTAAAACCCTGACTGAAGAAGCTGCGCAATAGCTCGATTAAGCCCTTTTGTTTGAACCGCAGGGCAGTCTACTTTGCGGTTTACTGGATTGCCATTATGTATCGACCAAAAGTACCGGAACAAATCACAAGCTTTCAATTGGCAGTCTTAATACTGTCTTTGTTTGTTGTGGTCTCATTAACCGTTGAACTTATCTTTAAGTTACCGCCTGAAATTCTTCAGATATTGATTTACGTAGATACCTTTATCTGCATGATCTTCTTTATCGATTTTGTGCAGCAGTATCGTGCTGCGCCATCAAAGCTTGAATACATGAAATGGGGCTGGCTTGACCTTATCTCTTGTATTCCGTTAATGGAGATGAACCAGTTTGCTCGTTTGATTCGTGTGTTTCGCCTAATCCGTGCGATCAAATCTATCTCTATGATTTCTCATGCAATCAATGAGAACAAAGCGTCGACGTCACTGCATTTTATGGTGGTCACTTCATTGATGATGATGGTGTTTGGTTCGATTTATATTCTCTATCTTGAGAAGGACATGCCGGGTGCCAATATTCATACCGCTGGTGATGCGTTTTGGTGGACATTCGTCACCATCACAACGGTTGGATACGGTGACTTTTTCCCTGTGACTCTAGAAGGGCGCATTGTTGCCATTGTTTTAATCACGACTGGCGTTGGTATGTTTGGTAGCTTTACCGCGGTTCTCGCCTCGTGGATCATGGACACTTCTAACGAGCGTAAGATGGAGGTTCAGATCTTAGAAGAGGTGCATGAGCTCAAAGCAGAGGTTCGGGAATTGAAATCAATACTAAAAAAGCAAACTGAAAGAAATGAGTAGTCAGCTATCCTGCGGCTAGACTTACCATACTTGTAGTTATTCATGAGTTGTAAATATTCAATTTTTCGTAACTCATTTTTGCCCCGAAATTGGTTAGAGCAGCAGCTCTACGCACATTGGCTGCATGTCTTATTCCATACTTGACCTAATACCATGAGGCAACACTCAGCGTAAAGAAGCCACACAGGTACTATGCTACGATGGGCTGCGTAAAACTGTTAACTGTGAGGGCGGTAGCATGCCATATTGGTGAAGTAGCGCTGATAGAATTCATTCTTCGTGCTACTTCGGCAATAGGTTCATAACGAAAGAAAGCCATGCCGACAATTAACCATAAGACCATGTCACTTGGTAATCGACGGCGGCGAATAGCCGCTTTATCGGAAAGAGTGGCTGCTTTAGCAACCCACTCATCTGGGATATGTTCAGAGAACGTGGTGAGTTGAGCTATATCATCAGGATTCTCTTCGAGAAAATCAGCAAAACAGTTTTGAATAGACATAAAAAATCGGAAACCTAGAAACAGGCTTCCGATTGTCTCTCATCAGAAGGATCGCTCAACCGATCCTTATCTGATTTACATTGCCTCATTCGAGGGGCTTTTTCAAATTATTCAGTTAGGATTGATTGTCCTTATTGCCGCTATTGAGGAGAGCTTAAGTCAATGTCAATAATGCAGTCTCTTACTGTCTGTAAAGCAGACTGTAGTGATGATGTACTAACAGAACCAAGTGCTATTCTTAGTGCATGAGGAATCGTTTTGGTTACAGAAAAAGGGTCCGCTGTAGACACAGAGATATTGTGCTTTATTAGAGTTGACGTAATGTTGTCAGAACGAATGCCTTCCTCTAAAGGTAACCAAATGAAATATGATGTGGGATGACTGATATATTTAAGTGGGCTTAAGATCTCTTTCGCTAAGAGTTGCCGCGATATCGCGTCTGCTCTCTTTTTCTCTTCTAGCTCCTTAACGACCCCGTCTTCTACCCAATTTCTGACAATAGTAGTTAATATGGATGGCGTGTTCCATGTGGTAGCACGAATTGCCCTTTCTAGCCCAGCTCTAAGATTCTTAGGGGCAATTACAACCCCAATGCGCAGGCCGGTGGCAACATTTTTTGAAAAACCCGTTACGATTACCGTTCGCTCAGGCGCATAGTGGTAAATCGGCAATGGTGGGTTCTCAACTAGATAGGCATAGGCTGTATCTTCAATTATCAGTAAGTCATGCAGGCGAGCAATTTCAGCGATCTCAATACGCTGCTGAGCACTTAGCACCCAGCCTAGTGGATTATGTAAGGTTGGCATAGTGTAGATTGCCTTCATCTTTCTTTGGCTACAAAGCTGGCGAAGAGCATTGAGATTTGGGCCATCTGTATCAAATGGGATTGGCACTAGTTCAATATGATAGAGCTGTGCTAAAGCTTTAAATCCGGGATAAGTTAATGCGTCTACACCGACGACATCTCCCGGCTGCAACAAGCCCATAACGGCTACCATTAGCCCATGCTGAGCTCCATTTACGACTAAAAGTTCTTCAGCACTAAATGTCATGCCATGTTTTGAAAAATGAAGAGCAAAGATTTCGCGATCGCTCAATGAGCCCGCATGAGGTGAATATAGAAGATGAGCCTCAATGCCGCCTGAGAATGACAAAGAACGCAGTGCATGCCTCAGAAGCTCCCCTTGTTCAGGCAATGAGGGGTAGTTGAAGTTTAGGTCTACAACATCAGAGGCAATCATTTGCTGATCCATACCATGATTTGAGGGAAGACTAATGTCCCGCACAAACGTCCCTCTACCTACTTCGCCACTTACCAGCCCCATAACCTCTAATTCAGCATAGACCCTCGTTGCAGTCGCTAATGAAATCGATTCTTCAGAGGAAAGCTTACGGTGTGTGGGCAGTTTTGTCCCAGAATGCAAACGACCAGATCTAATCGCGTCCGCATATCTATCGACAATGTTTTTGTATCTAGCTTTCACTATTAGACCTCATAACTGTTTGATTTTTAATACATGAAAGTGTGTTGGCTCTCTGACCTTTTTACAAGATTAGCGACCTAGACACAAGGATTTAACATCGAGTTATGACTGACTTATCTTGCGGAAGTTCTATGTCAATCAGGTGCTAATAAAGGTATATATGTCAGTAATCTATTTCATCATTATTATTTTCTCAATAATGGCAATTTAAATATTGTAATAAATACAACTTCCCTGTTCTCATATCAGTAAAATATAGACAATTAATTCAATTACCGAATTGTAATAGATACAATTTTGTCTAGATAAATTCGAGAAATAATATTGCAAATCCCAATGGAAAGATTATTTCTTAACGTAACTCAATCAAATTGAATGTCGTAACATTATGAAATTAATGGATTTAAATTTCTTTCCTGTTTTTATAGATCAATGTCACAAGTATTAATTTGGATTATTATGTTAAGAATCAAAGTGAATATGACATATTTTGGTTAACCAAGTATCATCCTTTTATAGATACACCTTAATATCTTCTGGTTTTAGGATTGATATGCTGTTAATAATTAACAGTCTGTGTTTTCTATATATTTTAAGTTTATTTAAAGTGGGTTATAAACCCACTTCCTTTTTAATGTTATGGAAGTCTTTTAAATGTCCTTTCAAATTATATGCTCACAAGGCCGTGTCGGAGATAGGTCTGATCGAATGCTAGAAGGTGCAAAACTGACAGCTGAGAAACTAGCTCAAAAGTATGAGACTACACCGAACTATATTGGCAAGAGATCGCCTGCTAAAAACGATGATTGGAGTGTAGCCCTACCTGAAGCAGGAAAAACGCTTGATCAATTGCAGAGTGAGCTGTCTCGATGTCTATCAAACAGTAACGTCCCTGTTATCTTTGCCTCAAATACCTGCTCTGCAAGCCTAGCAACGCTCCCTGTTGTTGCCTCTAGCTATCCAGATGTCAAAGTCTTGTGGATTGATGCACATAGCGACTTCAACACACCGGAGACAACAGAAAGTGGCTACCTTGGAGGCATGGTGCTAGCAGCAACCTGTGGGCTGTGGGATAGCGGCTACGGAATGGGCGTTAACGCCAATAACGTTGCTTTAATTGGCGTTCATGACATCGACGAAGAAGAGCTTAGCAATGTTAATTCCGCTGGAGTATTGCACATACCGCCAGCCGAACTGACTCCAGATTCGGTTGTTAATTTCATTGGAGACTCCAAAGTTTGGATACACGTAGATTGGGATGTTATGGACCCGGGTCAGATCTCAGCTGACTTCAAAGTCGAAGGTGGGCTGAAGTTTGCTCAGTTATTAGAACTTTTCAAATCACTACCTAGTGCTCAAGTTATGGGATTAGAACTTGCTGAGTTTTGCGCTGACAGTCATTTATCAGCAGCTAACTCAGAAGGACTTGATCTAATCTCTCAAGCAGTGGATATCCTATTCAAACAGAATAAGGACTCTTAATAATGAAAACCATCGAAAGCTCTCTATCAACACCTGCTTGCAATGAACGCCATAAAACTCTTCTCACGCATGCAGAGCTCCTACCAAAGTTGGATGAATTATCAGAGTGGAAAAAAGAAGCATGGGAAGAGTTCAGCTCTAGAGTCAGTTCGCCAGAATTTCCCTGTTTGTTTAGTAAAAGAGCTTGGAGCTCTAAATCCATCCATTTGCTGTTTTGCGATGCGGATGAACACAATGGTTACTATCAGTTTTTGCATGGCTTAATCGCTTACACAGACATGATAAATGCCACTCCAGTCAACAAGCGCATGTTTTCGCCATTAGTCGTTTTCTTTGCCCCTGACATCTCGCCTTCCTTGTCTGGGCATGAGCTAGGTTGGGACATTCTTAACTGGACTCACCAGCACGACATCGATGAGTGGCCAAGCCATGTGCCTAGAGAACCCGAATCATCAGAGTGGACTTATTGCTTTAATGGCGTCGAGTTGTTTATCAACATGAGCACGAATCAACATCATCAACTTAAAAATAGGAATCTAGGCTCGCATCTTAACTTCGTAGTTAACGCGAGAGAAATCTTTGACATTGTCGCCAATGGAGAAACCAAAGGTGGAAGACAGGCCAGGGAACGCATTCGAAGTCGCGTAAAAAATTACAATGATGGTCTTATGCCAACTGAACTTGGCTTTTATGGTGACGAAGAGAACCTTGAGTGGCGACAGTATCAGTTGCAAGAAACCAATGTTCCTAGACCGAGTCAGTGTCCGTTCAAATCACACAACTAATAAGAGAGAAAGCTAATGACTTTGTACAACTCAATAACTGAAATCGTTGGACGTACTCCTATCGTCAAACTTAACGACTTAGCTCCCAAAGGAGTTGAGGTATACGTAAAAGTTGAATCTTTCAACCCGGGAGGCTCTGTAAAAGACAGACTTGCGCTCTCAATCGTTTTGGATGCAGAGGCAAAGGGTCAGCTCAAGAAAGGGGACACGATCATTGAGTGCACCTCGGGCAACGTTGGAATCGCCTTTGCTATGGTAGCCGCATCAAGAGGCTACAAGTTTATTGCCGTGATGGGCGACGGATACTCACTAGAGCGCAGAAAATTAATTCGAGCATACGGCGGAGAAGTCATTTTATTTCCGAGTGAACAAGGTAGTAGCGGTGGAAATCGAATCGCAGATCAACTTGCTGAAGAAAATGGTTGGTTTAGACCTCGTCAGTTCGATAACCCTGCCAACCCTGCCTATCACCGTGAGACTACGGCGAGCGAAATACTCAGTGATTTCGCTGGGAAACGGTTGGACTATTTTGTTACTGGATTTGGTACAAGCGGAACTCTTACAGGTATTGGACAGATGCTTAAGCTAGCTCGACCTGACGTAGAGATTGTCGTACCTGAGCCTAAAGGCGCTCGTATTCTGGCAAAAAATCAGTGGACGGTTCACCCAGTTCAGGGATGGACACCGGATTTTGTACCAAGTGTTCTTGATGAAAATGTGGTGGATAACCTCGTCGTAATCGATGGCAACAAAGGAATCACTACTGCACGAGATTTAGCCCGACATGAAGGGATTCTTGTTGGTATTTCAGCAGGAGCGACCGTAGCGACAGCGTTAGAGCTTGCTAAGACTGCCCCTGAAGGAAGCGTCATATTAGCTATGGCACCTGATACCGGAGAGAGATATTTATCAACAGAGCTATTTGGTGATCTTGGAAATGAAGAAACGGATAGCTGCATTACCACATGGAGTGAAACTCGAGCTACTGCTGGGTGTGACATGTAATCTCACTCAATACTAATTAAAGGAATGAGCGTATGGAAAAGCGAATATCATTAAGTGTTTTGGCTCTGGTTATGTTCAGCGTGACCTTTTCTGTGAATCTTCAGGCTCCGCTTTATAGCCTCTATGCCGAAAATAGTAATATGGGTACTGCGGCTTTAACCGTGGCCTTTGCAGCTTATGTATTGGGGCTTTTACCTACTTTGTTCTTATTGGGTGGTATATCAAACAAGGTAGGCCGAAAGCAGCCGATATTCATTGCCTTAGTTTTGAGCGTTGGTGCAACAACGCTCCTAGTCGTGCAGCCAAACTGGAACTCCTTATTTATTGCAAGACTGTTATTAGGTGTCGCTACTGCGTTAACCACCACTTCCGTCTCTGCGTATATTTATGATCTTATCGACGAAGAAGAACTGAAGTTTGGCACTTTGCTTGTTGCTGCCTCCACATCAATTGGCTTTGGTAGTGGTGCGCTTGCAACCAGCACGAGTCTAAGTGTGACTGGAGTGACTGTGCTTCCCTACAGTTACCTAAGTCTATTTTTACTGGTTCCTATCTTGATGGTATTGCTTTCCCGACTACCTACCAATCAAATCATCAAGCCAGATCTTAAGATCATCACTTCACCTTGCTTTCCCCCCAATACATGGACCTATGGCTTGGGGATGATGATGGCATGGGCAACTACAGGCATGGTAATCGCTATCGTACCGGTTCTATTAAGTGAAATCGGATTTAGTGATTGGACGGGTATGATGGTTTTCCTTTCAATCTGTACCGGCTTTTTTATACAGCACAATGCTAAGCGTATACCTTCAAGTGTAAGCCTGATTTGTGGGTGCTTTTTGACAATAATAGGCTTTGGTCTCATAGCATTTGGATACCATCAGAAGTCAATTACGATAATTCTGATCGGGGCATCTTGCACAAGTCTCTCGAGCTACGGGCTCACATACATGGCTGCCCTATTTAAGTTTACAAGCAATCACAGCATTGATAAGGCCCGTGCTACAGCAGGTATGTATATATATTCCTATATTGGTTTTTCTATACCTGTAATCACTTCAGGTCTAGTGGCGCAACGCTTTGGGAATTGGATGGCGATGATGACTTTCCTATCACTTTTACTCGCTATTAGTTTCGTCATAGGGTTTGGCAAGCTGATAGAGATAAGAAACAAAAAACAAGCTCCCTTGATTAAAGCTAGGAACTAAAGAGGTTACATGTCAGATTCTCAGATTTCGCTCATTACTGGAGCTAACAAAGGCATTGGTTTTGAAATTGCTAAGCAGCTTGGCAATGCAGGCCACAAAGTACTTCTTGCTGGCAGAAATGTGCCAGCAATCAAACAAGCCGTCGCCGACTTGAAAGAGCAAGGTATTGATGCTTACTGCTTGCCAATGGATATCACTAACCATGAGTCAATTGAACAAGCAGCTAGTCATGTTGAAAGTATGTTTGGAAAGCTAGACATACTAATTAACAACGCCGCTATAAGAGTGGAAAAGTATGGCAAGCTTCCTTCTGAACAACCTCTCGCGCAATGGTGGGAAACTTTTAATACAAATCTGTTTGGCGCAGTGAGTGTAACATGTAGTTTCTTGCCTTTAATTAAGCGCTCAAAGGCCGGGAAAATTCTCAATGTATCGAGTCTTTTGGGTTCGATAACCCTACATAGTGATCGTACTTCATACACTTATTCTGACGAGTTCAAATCTTTACCAGCCTACAGTGCTTCAAAAAGCGCTTTAAATTCTTGGACAGCTCATCTTGCCTATGAGCTTCGAGACACTTCGATCACTGTTAATAGTGTCCACCCAGGTTATACGAAAACTGATTTGAACGATGGCGATGGTGTTTTTACACCAGAGGAAGGCGCTATCACTGCGATTGAAATTGCGCTTGATACTGAGAACGCAATGAGTGGTCAGTTTGTTCATATGAAATCCGTTCTCCCGTGGTAGTATAAGGAATAGTTAAATGAACGCAAAAAAGAAGGTCGCCTTAATATCTGATAGCGATAGTCTGTCAGTCGACTACGATATGCCTTTAATCACAGATGCATTTAAGAACACTGACGTTCAAGCAGATGTGGTTTTTTGGGACGAGTCAAACCCTGACTGGTCTATGTATGACGCAGTCGTGTTACGTTCACCGTGGACTTACATGGAGAAGATACAGCCATTTATTGAGTTCTGCCAAAACATTGAAAAGAACTCAGTTCTGCTCAACCCTGTGTCGGTTATTGAATGGAATTCAAACAAGAGCTATTTGAAGCAACTAGAGGCACAAGGTATTCCAATCGTACCAACTGAAATCATTTACTCAGAAACTGAAATACACCATGCATTGGATAGAATTCAGAACTGCGATTGGGATGTTAAGGAGATAGTGATCAAACCCACTATTGGCGCATACTCGTTTGGTGTAGTTCGACTTTCTGTCGAAGACATCGACAAAATACGCAAACATGTAACCTACTTATTGGAACTCGATAAAGGTGTCATTATTCAACCGTATCTTCATACTATAGAAGAGCACGGTGAAACGAATATGATTTATTTCAATAATACATACTCGCATGCCATAAAAAAGGAGGCTCTACTGTCGCAACATGGAGAGACTAAAACCCCTGATATGGAATATCGCAAAATAAAAGAAGCAAGTGATGAAGAGAAGGCGTTAGCGATTAGGATTTTGAACTTGGCTCAGAGCAGCTTAGGTCTTAGTGAACCACTTTTGTACGCAAGGTTAGACTTTATAGAGGATAAAAATGGTCAGCCACTGTTACTAGAACTTGAGATAACAGAGCCATCATTAAGCCTACCGCTTACCCCTAAGTGTACCGATATGTTTGTCCAATCCATTATCAATAGAACGCCATCCTTGGAGTATGACTAAGATTATCAAAAGCCCCTCGAATGAGGCAATGTAAATCAGATAAGGATCGGTTGAGTGATCCTTCTGATGAGAGACAATCGGAAGCCTGTTTCTAGGTTTCCGATTTTTTATGTCTATTCAAAACTGTTTTGCTGATTTTCTCGAAGAGAATCCTGTTGATATAGCTCAACTCACCACGTTCTCTGAACATATCCCAGATGAATGGGTGCTAAGGCAGCCACTCTTTCCGATAAAGCGGCTATTCGCCGCCGTCGATTACCAAGTGACATGATCTTATGGTTAATTGTCGGCATGGCTTTCTTTCGTAATGAACCTATTGCCGAAGTAGCACGAAGGATGAATGTCTGTGTCGATGGCTTCGCTGATGATGATCTGCACCAGGCAGACTGGACACCAAGTTAAGCAACTTTCCATACTTGTAGTTATTCATTATTTTCTAATTTAGCAAGATCGCTAGCAAACTTTTGTCCAATAGTGAGTTACGATACAAGAAAATTGAGCAACCTAATGACGACTTATAGAAGATATGTAAGCTCAAACATAGGCTGACCACTTCATTGTTTCTGCTAGCTCAGGCGCTCCCTCTTCCTTTTATCCCTAAAAATTGTCCGTATTTGTCGTGGGTACTCTTCGCTATACTTCGCGCAATTTTACAAAAAGCTCTGGATTTACGCTCCAGTTCGCTAAAAGGATAAAACATGACAGATTACGTAGTATGCGCACTTTATAAATTTGTGCGTCTTGAAGATTATGTTGAACTTCGCGAGCCACTAAAGGCTCTGATGGAGAAACACGAAGTACGTGGCACGCTATTATTAGCAAATGAGGGGATCAACGGTACAGTTGCGGCTCGCCGTGAAGGCATCGATGCCCTTCTTGCTTGGTTTAGACAAGATCCTCGCCTTGCAGACATAGTGTACAAAGAGTCTTTCGACGCAAACCAACCATTCAACCGTACCAAAGTTAAGCTCAAAAAAGAGATTGTGACCTTAGGGGTGGAAGGTATTGATCCGCGCCACGTAGTCGGTACATACGTGAAACCTAATGAGTGGAACGAGCTCATCTCTGACCCTGAAGTATTCGTTGTCGATACACGTAATGACTACGAAATCGAAATTGGTACATTCAAAAATGCCGTTAACCCAAAAACGGAGACTTTCCGTGAGTTTCCTGAATACGTCGCTGAAAACATGGATCCAGCGAAGCACAAAAAAGTGGCGATGTTCTGTACCGGCGGGATTCGCTGTGAGAAGTCTACCGCCTATATGAAGGAACAAGGCTTTGAAGAAGTGTACCACTTAGAAGGCGGCATTCTTAAATACCTTGAAGAAGTCCCTGAAGAAGAAAGCCTATGGGAAGGTGATTGTTATGTATTTGATGGCCGTGTAGCGGTAAATCACCAGTTGGAAAAAAGCGGTTACGATATGTGTAATGCTTGCCGTCTGCCCATTACTGAAGAAGACATGGCGTCAGAGGCGTATGAAAAAGGCGTCAGCTGTCCTAAATGCATTGACAAGCATACTGATGAGCAAAAAGCTCGATTCCGTGAGCGTGAAAAGCAAGTCCAGCTTGCTAAGAAACGAGGGGAAACCCACGTAGGTGGTGAAGCGGATCAAGTCATCGCTCAGCGCAGAAAAGAGAAGCTTGCCCGAAAAGAGCAGCAAAGAAAGTCAAAATAATTTCACTCCATTCTCTCTTCTATCCCCTTTGCATTGATGCGAGGGGATTTTTCTTTTACAACTAGGGCAGTTGACCTTTCAACCTAGGACGTGAAGTTAGCATGGATTTTGAAGCGACAAAGAAGCTGTACACTGTCTTTCGACAACTTGAAGATTTCGACCAATCCGATCTGGATTTAGCGAAGAAGTTTATTCATTTTAATGCCTACCAACCTAAAGACTATATATTTTGTCAGGGTGACTTTCCTCCTGAAATCCATTTTGTTATCGACGGCATTGGGCGATACTTCTATATCGATCACGATGGTAACGAGCGAAACAAGTCATTAGTAAGAATTGGCGGAGCGTTTGCCAGTGTGAGTACCGTTGTTGACGGTAGCCCCAGCCCTTTTTATACTCAAGCCCTCACTCCATGCTTAACTGCTTCAATCACATATAAGAATTTGCTTTACCTAGCGGACAACCATAGAAGCTGGGGAATATTTTTACGCCGTCTATACGAGCGCCTTGTGATCAAAAAAGAGCAACGAGAAGCCAGCTTTTTAATGTTATCGGCAAAAGAACGTTATCTCGCATTCTTACAAGAATTTGAACAGGATAGTCACCAAATACCACTTCGACATATCGCAATGTACTTAGGCATTACGGACGTCACTTTGTCCCGCATAAGAAGAGAAATGGGCTTAACATAGGTAAAGGCAGCCATACACTTGCCCAGTTAATATGAGTTCTCACCAAAAAAGGAACTCGATATGAAAAAACTTCTTCCTCCCAAAATGTTCTTTCTATTCATTATATTAATGATATTTTTACACTGGTACATGGAAACTGAAGACCTCATTCCTTACCCCCTAAATCTTATAGGAGCTCTTCTCTTTTGCTTGGGTTTAGGACTGGCCAGCGCAGGAAAACGATTATTCCAAAAGCTAAAGGCCAACATCATGACATTTGAAGAACCCAATAAAATCGTCACACAAGGTGTGTTTCAATACACTCGTAACCCTATGTACCTAGGCTTGGCTATTGCACTTATTGGCTTTGCCATCATGCTAGGAGGCTCATTAATGACATTAACAATAGCGGCCTCATTTATCATCATTACAGACAAATGGTACATTGCGTTTGAAGAGAAAGAGATGACGAAAAAGTTTGGAAGAGAGTATCAGGAATATTGCCGTCATGTTCGACGCTGGATATAACTGAAATCGCCATTCAAAGAGATCAAAGCACAAACCGGACGGTAACGGCGATAAATGCATGATCACTAGCCTGTCTGTCGAGCTCAAAGCTGGGGTTAATCAAGTGGGCATCAAGCGTTGTGTATGCCGTTACCTCTGCCATCGAATACTGCGAGTCTGGCTGAAACTCCTGAGACAATAGTATGTAATCCAACACATTTCCCTTTGCAAAGTGGTAATGAGTGGCTGGCCGCAGCGCACTTAGATGTTCAGTTTTGAAAGTGTCCCAACTATCGCGTAATCTCAGCCAATCCCTTTCCTCTTCAACATTTTTAGTCAACCAACCGCAAAGATCACTCGTCAGCGGCTGATTCAGGTCGCCCATTAATACGGTAGGGATCGGGTGTCTCGCATACTGCTGTTCCATAAAGAGACGCAACATTACGGCTTCCCAACCTCGTTGCTGGGCAGATAACCATTGTCCGATCAGTGGATGACTCTTTTCAACATTGTCGGCTTCTGTCGCTCTCTGCGATTTCAAATGGCAAACGTAAATCGCGACTTCACCAATATCTGGCACATTGATAACCGCGCAGGCAGGTTTGCGGCTGAACTCGGGTATAGGGGCAGGATAGCCCTCTAACATTGAAAATGGCGGCTCAACAGGCGCTAAACTCAGAATGGGGTACTTAGAGGCGATCGCCACCACGGGCTGAGAATACACATACTCGCTCTCTATTTTAGGCCGATCCACGCAAGCAAAGTGTTGGTAACCTATCCCTTCAAATAACCTCTTTGCAGCATCAATACTGAAGACTTCTTGCACCCCGACGATGTCTGCATTCAGTTGTTGAATCGCGTTTTTCGTCCAGCGACACTTGGATTCCCAAGCTTCCGCTTCATAGATATTTTCAAAGTCATAAAATGCACCAGGAGGCTCAATGAAATTGAACAAGTTTGCCGTGGCAAACGTGAGTTTTTTGTCTGTAAGCAAAGTACGACCTTACTGATTACTGCCAGTTTTTAGTGTAAACGCATCACTATGAATCCGCTGACAATTCTTTGGGTTAAACCAACCGACCCTGCTTAACTTATTTTTGTTAAGTCGGTTTCTACCTATGGTCAGTTTACTTTTTATCATCAAACGGGGTTGATCCAATCCAATAAAAACGATAATAATTATCATTACAATAAGTTGAGGTCAGTATGGATAGCCAAAAACCACTTTACAATGCATTCTTTAAAGCGCAAGACAGATTCATTGATCGCTACACGCCTTATGGATTCGAACCAGATGTCATTCATGATTATATTCATTGGGCGATGACGTTATCGTCGCTTTATGAACATGGCTCAGAGAATGAAAATCCATTGCTATGTGAGTTTTTCCTTCGTCAAGTCTACGCTCACTTAATTGAAGCGATTCAAGATCCGATAAGAAGTCGTACCTTCAGGCGGGTCTGCCTCGACGCCATTCATACTCCCTTACTATGCTTAAAGCGCTACTACTACCAATGGGACGATGGCGACATTAAGTTCTTACACCTACAACAACAATTAAAGCGAATTCAAACGCCGCACGACTAGATTAAAAAGGATCACCAATGACTCAACCTTCTGCCCCGCAAACATTCCGTGTTGAAAAAGACAGCATGGGTGAAGTAAAAGTACCAGCTAACGCTCTCTATCAAGCGCAGACTCAACGCGCAGTCGATAATTTTCATTTCAGTCAGCACAAAATGCCTGCTGCATTTGTCCAGGCCTTGGCATACGTAAAGCAAACCGCAGCGCTGACAAACGCTCAACTAGGTTTAATGGAAGGCGACATCGCCAATGCGATTGCTGATGCGGCGCAAACTATTATTGATGGTCAGCACTTAGAACATTTCCCGATTGACGTATTTCAAACTGGCTCTGGCACAAGTTCGAACATGAATGCCAACGAGGTGATCGCCACTCTGGCCAGCGATATTCTTGGTGGTGATGTCAGTCCAAACGACCACGTCAATATGGGGCAAAGTAGTAATGATGTTGTCCCAACCGCAATTCAGGTCAGTGCTGCATTAATGGCCGAACAGCAGCTTATCCCAGCGTTAAATCATTTCATTACCGTGTTGAAGAATAAACGCAATGAAATTGGCCATGTAGTAAAAACTGGCCGAACGCACCTGATGGATGCCATGCCAGTGACATTTGATCAAGAGCTTGGTGGCTGGCAATTCCAACTGGAACAAGCAAGAAATGGTATAGAACAAAGCCTAGTGAACGTGAAAGCATTAGCGCAAGGCGGCACCGCTGTGGGAACTGGTATTAACGCAGACCCTAGATTTGCTAAAGCCTTTGCAGATAATCTCTCTCAGGCAACGCGCTTGCAATTCACCTCTAGTGAAAATTTCTTCTACAACCTTAGCAGTCAGGATGCCTTGGTCGCTCTTTCCGGTCAGCTCAAAACGGCTGCTGTAGCTATCATGAAAATCTCGAATGACCTGCGTTGGATGAACTCGGGCCCACTTGCTGGCTTGGGTGAAATTGAGCTTCAAGGCCTGCAACCTGGCTCTTCGATAATGCCAGGCAAAGTGAACCCAGTAATCCCTGAAGCAGCAGCCATGGCTGCCGCACAAGTCGTCGGTAACGATACAACCATCACAGTGGCTGGGCAATCTGGTAACTTCCAGCTCAATGTTATGCTACCAGTGATCGCTCATAATGTACTGGAAAGCATCGAACTACTGGCCAACAGTGCGATGGCACTGGCCGACAAAGCGGTCGCAACATTCAACGTCCGTGAAGACAACCTTCAAGTCGCATTAGCGAAAAATCCGATTCTGGTGACGGCACTCAACCCTGTGATTGGCTATTTGAAAGCGGCCGAGGTGGCTAAGAAGGCGTACAAAGAAGGACGTGCGATTATTGATGTTGCGGAGGAAGAAACCGATCTTGACCGTGAAACGCTTGAGCGCCTGCTTGACCCGGCAAAACTCACTCAGGGTGGGGTTGCGGAGTAAACCTGCTTGCACACATCCTTGTGCTGTGTGCTCTGGTTTATATCCAAGCCAGAGATAAAAACAAAAATGGAACCGCAATTACTGATGCCATTTTTGCCAGTGACAACATCTCGCGGAGTACAATTTCACGCTTAGGTGATATCGCGTGCTCCGCACTTTGTGTCACTAATGCTTGGGCATTGTTCATATTTCCTCAAACATGCGCTTAGGTCAGTGGAAGCGCGATTTTAAAGGCTTCTCTTGGTCACCGCAATGCTTCCCAACACCATAGTGAGTGAGTCATGATAAGCGATCATTAATAACCAATTTTCGTTTTCACTAACAAATGGTCCGAACCTGCTGGAATCGGTGAACTGTAACGCTGACAAATCTTTCTACCAGCGCTGACCGACTGGAGCCACAAATGATCGATCGCAATCATTGAAATAGGCGGAGTTTTAAACGCTTCTGCCCAATTTGGCCAACTTGCAACAGGGGCTTTCTGAAACGTTGGAAACATCTTAGCAAAGCGTAGGCTGGTAGATGAAAGATTAAAGTCACCGACCACCATCACTTCATCACTGGGGTATACCTCAAGCAGAGACTCTATCGTTTGAATCAAGGCATTACGTCGATACCACAACGTTTTTGTCCTTGGTGAAGGGGGATGAGCAACAATCAATGTGATCGCCCCTTGTCTATTCGGGTACCAAGTACCACGAATAATATTCTGTTCATCCGGTGTCATGAAGACCGACATATTTTTCAAAGGGGAAACACTCAGAATCATCTGACTAGATGGATAACCAACCCCTTCCTGTCCACCATAAAAATAAGGATAAATATCATTAAGCATTTGAAGTTTGTCGCCAACTTCTGGGGCAACTTCTTGCATCACAATCAAGTCTGCCGGTTTAGTGAGCAGGTAATTGATGAATGCATTCACATCTGGATTCTCATAATAAAGGTTAAACTGTGCTACAGACACAGGGTTAGCGCATTGGGCGACAAGCTTTTGCTCAGACTTAGGGGTCATCAACGCGAACGCTCCAGCTAAAACAACGCATACCGCACTATGTGCCCACTTTTGCATTAGAGCACAGACCAATGCTAGCACTAGGTAGACAATCAAAAATAAACTGGGATACGCGACTATGTTTTCTATCCACCAAGTCGCTTCTTTAAGTGATAGCCCTGCCCAAACCAGTGCAGGAGTGTAGACCATCAACCATATTTTCCAACGCCTCACCATAAATCCTTTTAAGTGGAGCTTTCCTTAAGTATGTACCAGTTCTACGGAAATACCGTTTTTATTCTCGACCGAACATCCTTAAATGCTCTGTCACCTCTTTGCTTGGGGAATCAAAGCAAAAAATCGGTTTTCCTAAAGACACAATTAATACTAGGCTATTAGTAAGCAATTAAACACATAATAACTTGCTATGAAAACACAACGTCAACTGGGCATAGACAAACAACTTGCTATTGCCACTCTTCTACTTAGCACAGCTATGGCATTTGTCATCGCTGGTATCAACGTTTACGTCGAATACCAAGCAGAGCAAGAAAAACTCGATAAGCAGATGCTGCATATAGAAGAAAACTATATCGACAGCTTGCAAAACAATTTATGGGTGGAAGATCAAAAACGGCTCTTCACTCAAGTCAATGAAATATTTCAACGCTCCTACGTCGATAGACTCACCATCCTCGATAGCAGCAAACCTCTTGTTGAGTTGGGTGAGCCTATCGAAGGGGAAAAAATCACTAACGTATGGGATCTTACCTATCAATTAGGCAGCAAAGGCTTCACTCTTGGGCAACTGAAAATAGAAACCGATCTAGCTCCTGTTTACGAGCAGCTATGGCACAAATTTTTGCTTCTTCTCACCATGACATTTATTCAGACGTGTGTGATAGTCTCCAGCCTCCTATGGATTACCCGTAAACTGGTTCTAAAGCCCGTAGCCCATCTTTCTGCGGCCATGGCAGATTTCAATGGTAGCCCGAACCCCAGCAAGCTGGCGCCTACCAACCGTCTTTTTGCCGATGAAATCAGTTTGTTAACCGAAGGATATAACCGTTGTGTTGATAAACTACATGCTAACTATCAACAGATCATTGAGTCTAAAGAAAAGTCCGAAGTCGCCAACATCAAGAAAAGTGAATTTTTGGCCAACATGAGCCATGAAATCAGGACACCAATGAACGGTATCGTTGGAGTTGCGGAATTGCTCAAAGAAACTAACCCCAATGAAGTGCAGCGCAATTATGTCGATATCTTACTCACATCCTCTCATACCCTGCTCGACATCATTAACGATATCCTCGATTTTTCAAAAATCGAAGCCGGCCATTTTGAATTAGACCCCATTGAATTTGACTTAAAGAAGCTAATACAGCAGCAAGCCAATGAGTACAGCATTCGCGCAAAACAAAAAGAGCTATTCTTTGACTGCAATATTGACCCAGCGATTCCACAAACCATTGAAGCGGACTCAGTCCGACTAAAACAGGTCATTAACAACCTTATAAGTAACGCTCTTAAATTCACACATCGAGGCTATGTAGAACTTAATATTAAAATGTTAGAGAACGATGCGGGCAAGCAACTGCAGTTTGAAGTAAAAGACACTGGTATTGGTATCGCTAAAGAAAAGCTAGAAGCCATTTTTAACAAGTTTCAGCAAGCTGATGGCAGTACAACACGGCAGTATGGTGGCACTGGGCTAGGCTTAGCCATCAGCCAGAAAATTGTTGAGATGATGGGGGGTAAACTCGAAGTGTCTAGCGAAATAAGCCTCGGTAGTAGCTTCTACTTTTCTATACCGGTTGATGGTGCGACTGCTGCTTCAAGTACTCTGGCTTCATCATCCCCCAATTTGGTCACGTTTCCCGCCTCTGCCACTACACAGATGAAAAGACTGTCTCCCAAATACAAAACTGGCCTCAAGGTGCTAGTCGTAGAAGATACGCGGGTTAACCAGCAGGTTATTCAGGTCATGCTGAATCTACTTGGCCTGGAAGTTGATATCGCCAACAACGGTCAAGAAGCTTGGGAATATTGTCAGAAAAACGAAGTAGCAGCCATTTTAATGGATTGCCAAATGCCAGTGATGAATGGGTATGAAGCAACACAAAAAATACGCCAGCTAGAAGGTTGGGCAGCTTATGTGCCTATTATCGCGGTTACTGCCAACGTGGTAAAAGAAGACAGAGAACGCTGCTTTGAGATTGGCATGAATGGTTTTTTATCCAAGCCTGTTAAACCTAAGGAGGTCGAAGAGGCGCTCATTAACTATGTTCCCGCTTATCAAAGCGCGCAAAACAAAGCAAAAATGGCCTACCGAACCTAAAAACTTGCCTCCCCTCTCTTATCCAGTGACCGTTCAACAAAAACAACAGGACGAATAAGTCACGCATGTTTAGAAGGTCTCATTACGTCGCTCTTAATGAATCAGAACTATTTATTAATTCAATTATCATCTAAATTGGAAGTTAGGGTTCATAAAGAGACAAACCATGAGTAGGATTCTCGCGTTAGTTTTATTGTTGATATTGCCTCCGCTAGCGGTATCTCAAACGGATGATAAGGTGGTCAAATTTGTTGTTGGCGATTGGGAGCCATATACCAGCAGTCAAAACAATCCGGACCATAAGATTGCCGAAGTTCTCGTTAAAGCCGCCTATCACACCCAAGGGTATCGTGTCGTCATAGACTACCACCCATGGAGCCGAGCATATCGGTATGCTCAATCCGGTCAATACGATGGAACATTTCCATGGTTTAGAAGCAAACAGCACGAACCGTTTTTTGTTTTTTCGAGTCCGCTTTTCAAACAAAAAATTGTGTTTTTCTACCACGAAGATAGTCACTTCGATTGGAAAAAGCATGACGATTTAAACCAATATCGTATTGGTGCTACTCAAGATTACGAAGTGACCCGATTACTTCAATCTAAAGATGTACGAGTAGAAATTGCTAATGAAGACCAAAGCAATTTCATTAAACTCGGCAAGCATCGCATTGACGCGTACCCCGCAGCCATAGATCGTGGCTACTACATGATGGGTACTGTCTTACCGGCAGTACAAATCAACAAACTCAGAGTTCACTCTAAACCGATTATTGAGAAAGAAATGTATGTCATGTTCGCTAAACACAACCACGAACGTAACAAAAAGCTGAATGACGTGCTCTACATGGGTATGCGGCAATTAATACAATCCGGTGAATACCAAAAAATCATTAGTTTCGAAAACCAAGTTTTCCACTCCGATGCTTCTGACGATGCCATTTACAGTGAGTGAAAACAAACTGTCACAATCCTTCGCTAACCTGCCATGCCAACCTAATCCTACATCAGCGAGAGCCTCGACATGTCTCAGCCTCTTTACGTTTTCGACCTTGACGAAACCCTCATCAACGCAGACAGTGCCATGCTATGGAACGAGTTTCTCGTTGAGAAAGGCATCGTCAATGATGCCAATTTCCTTGCGGAAGACCAACGTCTGATGCAATTGTACGCTCAAGGGCAGTTGAACATGGACGATTACCTTAACTTTGCCATGGCGCCCATTGCTCACTTACCAATCGAAGACGTTCAGATGCTCGTTGAAGAGTGTGTCGATAAATGGATTGTTCCTAAACAATTTCGTCAATCTATTCCTTTGTTAGCGGAACTTCATCAACAAGGGAAACAAACACTCATTATATCAGCCACAGTGAGTTTTCTCGTAGAAGCCGTTGCACAACACTTAGGTGTGGAGCACTCCATGGGAATTGATTTGGTCACTACTGATAACCGCTATACCGCAGAAATTTCGGGGGTACCGAGTTATCGAGAAGGAAAAGTGACTAGGCTAGAGCAGTGGCTGTCAGTGCAAGCAGAGCCCTACTCCGAAATTCACTTCTTCACCGACTCAATCAATGATCTGCCTTTGTGCGAGCGTGCTGATTTCGTTTATTTGATCAACCCATGCCCCAAGCTGAGAGCAATATCAGAGCGTCCTAATTGGGTTGTACTCCACTGGGGTTAAACGTTCTTTTGAAGCGAAGCCAACTCAGGGCACAAATCTCAGCCCTAACATAACACAGCCATCCTCGTAATAACGGTCCGTAAACACCTTAAAGCCATAAGAACCGTAGTAATCTTTAAGGTGTTCCTGAGAGGAAATAAAAATGGCATCTTTAGGGTAGATCTCTCGGATCGTGTTAACACTCATTTTCATCAGAGCATGCCCTAGGCTTCTTCCCCGATGACTTTTGGCTATGATCACACGACCAATCGTCACATCCTGATCTTCTGGTTTAATAAGCTCAAGAACCTCAACTGGATACCCTAGTCTTTGAGGCATGAGTCGGCTGTAAGCCACCAGCCTATCGCCATCAAACCCCATCACATGACGGGTCTCTGGGTGGGTGTCTTTCCCATCGAGATCGCTGTATGGATCTTGTGACTCAACGATGAACACATCAACTCTCAAGCGCAAAAACTCATACAATTCATGTACCGAGAGTTCTGAAAACGTTTTGATTCGCCACTCTAACATTATGCTTCCCCTTACTTTACTAGGAGCAAAGTTAATATTCATATCATCAATATTCATTAACCTTTGTTAATCTGAGCAGCCAGCGTTTAAGAGAACAATGTTGACATATAAGTTACAAACACAGCTAAAAAGCCGCTAAAATCTCTAACACTCCATCCAACCTGAGCTCACCCATGCGCCGATATCGTCTGGTTATGTGTTTTATTATGGTATTTCCTTGTTACACACAAGCACAGAGCCTACAAGAGAGATGGCAATCGCTTTACCAAAAAAGCTGGCAATCAGAGGATGTATTGGTGAGTCAACAACAGCTCAGCCGCTTTCCAGCCGAGTTACTCCAAGAGCGCACCCGTTATCCTGATTTTGAATACTACACTTGGTCAGATATTAAATATATTCACGAGATATCTCGGAATTGCTCTCTCAATGATCCATTGCCTCAACACCTCAGTGATGCTGCCGAGTTCGAGTTAGCGCTGTGTAAACGCCAAAAGCTTAACGAAGAGTGGTTCGCTACTCACCACTTATTACACCCCGCAGGTGGCAGCTTTGCTGATCGTTATCTAGCTCAATATCCAGATATACAGAGTGACAATCTGTTTCGTTACCTAACGGTTAATAACCCTAGGCACCCCTTACATAGCCAATTTTCAGCCCTCTCAGCAACTGGCCGAGAAGCCCTACTCAAAGGCTACAGAGCATGGATGGAAGATGACACTTTGTGGCTAAGTGGTGAACAGGGTTGGAAGTCGATATCAGCAGATACATGGCGCCCCCTTGCACGTCAGCTTGATATCACAATTACAGGTCCGAACTGCACGTTTCGCTACAGCAATCTTTGTATCAGTGAGATGGCAGAAAATGTCCTCGCATTACGCTGGTTTGTCGCAGGTTTATCCTTATTGATACTCTTTACCACCGCCAAAGGTCTCTACGCCAAACGCAAACAAAGTCGTGAAAGACGCTTCGTACTGCAGTTGCTCACTCATGAGTTACGCACACCAATGACTAGCCTAGGTCTAACTGTAGAGATGCTTCGAGATCAATTTGATCACTTACCAGAGAAAGCTCAGGAAGCGGTCTGGCGCTTAATGTCTGATCACCAAAGGCTGTCACAATTAACAGAAAACAGTAAGATTTATCTGAGCACACAACGCTCCGAACAATTACTTGAACAGACGGCTTACCTCAGTGATTGGCTTGATCACATTTGTAAAAAGCATCAACTCGATTACCAGCTCAACCAAAATAAAGCGTTAACCTTGCCTTTCTATTGGCTTTCTATTTGCCTGGAAAACTTAATTAAAAATGCCAAACAACACGGCAAAGGCGAAATTGGCATTAACGTAACCTTGGACAGGACTTTAGTTATTGAAGTGACTGACCAAGGATCTTTCCCTAGCCCAATGAAGCGATTTTTAACTCATCTGCGGCGACCAACAAACAATGAAAATATGGGAATAGGTTTGAATATTGTTGAACACTTAATTCAATTAATTGGCGGGAAGTTAACCATACAGCGCCAACCTACGCGCTGCACACTGGAGATACCGCTATGAAGACCCTGCTATTGATTGAAGACGACTTATTACTCGGGCAAGGGCTTGTCTCTTGGTTTGAGTCGAACGGCTACCAATGTATTTGGGAGCAAGAATCCAGCAAAGTGGAGAAACACTGGTTTAAAGCGGATCTGGTTATACTCGACAGACAGCTAAGCGATGGAGACAGTGTGGCTCATTTACCCCATTGGCTGCTCCTCAAGGCTCTGCCCGTTATTTTCCTCACCGCTAGAATCGACACTGAGCAAAAAGTAGAAGGTCTGATGGCAGGAGCAAAGGACTATGTCACCAAACCTTTTTCCCATCAAGAGCTGTTGGCACGCGTTGTCAGCCAGCTCCGTCCATTAGGAGACAGCACTCTTCATTACGGCAAGATTGAAATCCATCTTGCGAAACGTGAAGCCACCTTCGACAACCAGCCAATCCCCCTAAAGCCGAAGGAGTTTCAACTGCTAGTACTACTAGTACAAAACCAAGGGCGCGTCTTTCATCGAGATGAATTACTGAATAAAATCTGGGGATATCAAGCTTTTCCCAGCACTCGAACCATAGACAACCATGTGTTACGTCTTCGGCAGAAACTGCCTGTATTGAATATCGAGACGCATCGTGGTGTGGGCTATCGGCTCAATGAGGCTGCGTTATGATGCACCGTTCATTCTGCCTGCTGTGCGCACTGTTATTTTCAATAACCTCTTATGCAAATTGGTTTAGCGATACGCCACTCTCGCGCACCTACGAAGCCCTACTTAACGGACAGCCTCTGCTCGCCTGGCAGGAGTTACATCTTGCGCTCAGCCAGCAAAATATCAGCCGTGACTACTGGCAGCCTGTGAAATTAGAAATCTTAAACCAAACTCAATGTGGTCAAAAGCTCATAACTCACTCAGAGTTTTTACCGGCCAATATCAGCCTCAGTTTTGTCCGGCGCTCTGGCTTGGCTTCACAGGGTTTTCAAATCAAACTATCCGCTGAAGATGTACATTCCACATTAGACGTTGAGCTCACTTCTCCCACCAAGAAAAGAATTCTGCATGGATTATTTACCTCTCAGCTAGGCTATCAGGAGATGGAAAGCGAAGAAATGCTGGTTGAGCCCGAATCTGGCGTCTACCAACTAAAGCTGAACGAGAATGCCTACGCGCTGATCATCGCAATGCCAAAAAATCAAAATTGGCTGACGCTAGATAACATCACACAGCAGCTCACTGTGACTCCACCTACAGTGACCGACAGTTGTGCGAAAGCCATGGCACACTGGCAATGGTTTGATCGCCACTACACATTGATCGATAGACGAATCCCGATTCAAACACTCAATGCTCCATTTCCGAAATCGAGTCAACAACCAAAAGGAGCAGCACATCTCAGTGCATCGGTCTCAATCTTCGAGTATCAACAGGGGCTTAAGGTTGAATATATACAGAGGCTGGCTCTGCCCTTTTCGGCCAGCCAGTAAGCCAATACACAAAATAATAGAGACAAATGGGTGACATCAAGCACCATAGCGTGCGCTCTAATAGTGACTTAAACCACTAATAGGATTTCGTCATGTCTTTTAAATTCAAACCCATGGCCGCTTTGACTTCGCTGTCGTTTTTCGCGATTCTACCTTTTAGCGCAAGCGCACAAACACTGACTCTGAGTGACCACTCAAATCAGATCGCTATCTCCCCCCAAGATCTGAGCATTCGCTGGAATGATCTTGTCATTAATAGTCCATCTTTGAGTGTCAATGAACAAGCTCAAACGATCTCAAGGCTCACAGTGGACTCACCGACCAAAGCACATTGGGTTCTCCAACCAAGTAAGCTCCGCGTCAACGCGGTATTAAAAGAGCAGGCTCTTGAACTGAGCTTCGCGGTTCCAAAAAAAACTAAGATAAAACGCAACCAACCTATCGTTTTACGTTGGTTTGATTTGCCGCAAAAATGCACCGACACACTTTACCTCCCCTTTAGTGAGGGAATGCGCATCCCAGTAGACAACAAGATGTGGGCGAACTATCTGACAAAAAACCACTCAGGAGCAAATACCACTCAAGACCTGAAAATGCCCTTTTGGACTGTTCAACAAGGCAAAAAAACGATCAGCTACCACCTTGTCAATGCGACTAACAACAGCCTCACCTTCTCTAACACAATGCCCAAAGTTGATATGTTAGCAGACCACCGCTTTACTACTCTCAATAAAAACCAAGCCTTCAAAGTGCGAATAACCTTAGGTGACAACTGGATGGATGGCGCCAAAGCTTATAAGCAATGGCGCATTGATCATCATCAATCCACAACGCTGGCTGAAAAAGCAAAGCAAACGCCTCAATTGGCGAGGTTAATTGGTGCCAGTCAGGTCTATCTGTTTGGCAAAACGCTGATCAGTACTGACGATGTCACAGATTGGTGGGGACTCAAAAACTGGTATTTTTCACAAGACGATCTCACACAACCTCAGGTGGCAATCCAAGAGATCAAGCCACTCACTAAAGGCCGAGACTGGCTGAGTCGCTATCATAAACAATTACTTGTTGACTCACTCAATGCGTCCTTGCAACTAAAGTTCCTCGCCCCTGCACCATCACAAAACAACAATGCTATCGCAGCGCAGTACCAAGCTGCACAACGCCAAAAGCACTGGCTATTGCAGAATGCTTCACAATACCTAGTTTCACCTGACCGATGGGGGCAAGCGTTATCACTCGATATGCTCGATAATATGAAAAAAGCAGGTCTAACCAAACTTTGGCTGGGCTTCGACAACTGGATGCCTGCCTTTTATCAGCCTCAAGTTATTGATACCGCAAAACAATTGGGTTATCTGGTCGCCACCTATGATTCTTACAACACGGCGATACCAAAAGGCCTTAACGACGGGTGGTTAACAGCTCAACTCCCTGACCAGATGAGAGAGCAATGTGCGATTGAGCAAGCAAACGGTGAAAAGAAAACAGGGTTTCGTGGCAATGGCTACTACCTTAACCCAAATTGCGAACTGGATTACGTGAAGCAGCGCGTTGAGGACATCATCCAATACGGCCGATTCAATAGCTTGTTTCTCGACGTAGACGCAACAGCAATGGCAAGAGAAGACTATCGTGATAACAGTAGTGAAAGCGATATGCTGAATGCGTTTAACCAGCGAATGAACTGGATTGCCAAGCAAGGTAATCTGGTACTGGGCTCAGAAGATGGCAATAGCCTCACCACAACCGGCATCGCATTTGCTCATGGGCTTGAGACTGTCGGCTTCGGCTGGACAGATAAAGAGATGAAGCACGACCAACACTCGCCTTATTTTTTAGGGCGCTGGTATCCAGACCAAAAACCAGAGTTCTTTTTTAAGAGTGCGCAGGTCAAAGAGCCTTATAAAACACTGCTATTTTCACCTCAGTTTAGAGTGCCTCTTTACCAAGTCGTCTTTCATGACGAAGTGATAAACAGCCATCACTGGCACAGTGATAGCCTTAAATTCACTAACGTCCAAGCCGAACGTGACTTGATTTCCATGCTCTACAATACACCGCCAATGGTGCATCTGACACGAGATGAAGCAAACTCACCTGACAGCCCTAGACTCAAAGCACTAGCGCACTACCAGCAGGCATATACTCCCATCCATGAGCAATTGTGGGACAAACCACTCACTAGCTTCAAGTGGCTGGATAAATCAGGACAGGTTCAGCAAACCTCTTTCAGCGACGGTAGCACTATTACCGCTAACTTTGGCTCCAAATCCATTGAAAGTTCAGGGGTTAAAGTTGCTCCCCACTCCATACTGGCACAACTGAGCAATGGGCGTCAGATCCACTGGCAGGCGCACCATCCATAAACATAGAGCAGCCAAAGTCGCTCTTTCAAATATAAAAGAAGACGAACTATCAGCAGTTGGTTCTCTGGTTTCAGCCCTATATGGTGGGCTAACAACGCGCTAAGCTACTGACAATTTGTCGCACGGAGTTTTCATAAATGGAATGTATATTTCCGAATTTACCATTTAAACAAAAATAACATTAATGTTACTTTAAACAATGTTGGTTACACTGATACAAAGTCATTCTAAAGACCACGAATACTTTATAACAGTTTGGATATGGAAATTAGACCAACAATCTCCAAACTAAAAAATTTAAATTGTTGCCCTTGTTTGCCCGTACAGTCTGCCCACTGTGCGGGTATTTTCTTGCGAATCGACTTACCAAACTTAACTCACCTCACAGTATTCGATTAATTAATCACTTGATTAAATACTGTTGAATTTTTCACATATCGCAGACAAAAACAGCACTCTATAATTAATCAGTTGTTTAATATCTGAGGCATAATTTCGTGGCTGAATCATTGAGGAAAGCTGGCCGTCCAAGTACCAAAATCGATGTTCGCGCCAAGCTTATTCACCACTCTCGTGAGCTCTTCACCATGATGGCGTACGACAAGGTATCAACTCGGCTCGTAGCTAAGCGTGCAGGCGTCAATGTCGCAATGATACGTTATTACTTCGGAAGCAAAGAAGGCCTGTTCGAAACCATGATCCGCGAAACGCTCCAACCAATGAAGCATCAAATACGGACACTGATCGCCGACAGTAACCAAAAAAACTTTTTCGACCTCATGCGTACGTACTATCGTGAAATGATCAAGATTCCACAGTTTCCTAGGCTCATCGCTCAAGTGATGAACATGTCACCATCAGAAACTCAACGTAAATTAATTGAGAAAGTCTTCGATGATATCGGCCAACCGATGCAGGACGTGATCTTTGACAAGCTCATAGACAGTGGAGTGTTAAGACCTGACGCCGACCCCAAACTATGCCGTGTTTCTTACATCAGTCTGATGGTTTTCCCCTTTATCGCTCCTCAAGCTTTACTGGCCATTCATGGCATTGAGCTCAACGAAGAATTTCTCAATCGCCTTTTTGAACACAACATACAACTTATGACACAAGGCTTCCTTCAGCCTTCCCAATCAACGGAATGACCCTATGAATATCAACAGAAAGCTGCTTTTCTTCCCCGCACTCGCCGTGGGTATCATCACGTTGGTTTTGGCCATCAAGATGAAGCCGGAGCTCCCCGTAAAACCAGCAGGAGATCGAGCAAGGCTTGTAGAAACCATCCCCCTCGAACTGCAATCTATCGCACCGATGGCTATCGGCTTTGGTAAAGTTGCCCCTAAACTGGAGTGGAAAGCAATTGCAGAAGTGACGGGGAAAGTCGTGTATCGACACCCTAAACTAGAAAAAGGACAAGTACTTCAAGCTGGTACTGAAATCCTTAGAATCGACCCTCTCGATTATGAATTAAAACTGATACAAGCTCAGGCGGATCTTAAATCTTCACAAATCTCTTTAGCTAAGCTGGCGCTGGAAGAAGACAACCTTAAGCAGACGTTAAAAATTGAGAAAAACCGCCTCGCTATCGCCAACAAAGAGCTTGAACGCAAACAAAACTTACGCAAGAAAGGACTCACTTCCCAATCCGACGTCGATCAACAGGAACAGAGTACCCTATCTCAACGTAAGCTAGTGGTTGATATCGATAATCAAATCGGACTAATGCCCGACGAAAAACGACTCGCTGAGGCCCTGGTTAAAGTGAATACGTCCAAAGTCGAGGAGGCCCAGCGGGCTCTGGAAAAAACCGTCATCACGCTCCCTTATGACCTACGTATCGCTGATATCGAAGTTGAACAAAATCAAGTCGTCAATCTACAGCAAACCATGGTGACAGCACACGGTATCAATGTCATGGAGGTGGAAGCCCAGCTATCCATTCATGACATGCACACGCTCGCTTCCAGCTTAGGGGAGTTTGGGCGCGACGCAGCAGGTATCCCACAACCCGATATGATTTCGGTCACTGCCATGATTGAACTCAATAGCGGCAACCTCAATGCCAACTGGCCTGCCAAAGTAGCGCGAATCAGCGAGACAGTAGACCCCAATCAAGCAACCGTAGGTGTGATTCTTGAAGTTCAGCAAGATTATCGCAACCTAAAACCAACGTCAGTTCCCCCTCTAGTAAATGGTATGTTCGTCAGGGCTAAAATCGAAGGTCAAGGTAACCCAAGTTGGGTAATTCCAGAACGAGCATTGCATGGTGATAAGGTCTACATCAAAGATCACGACAACAGGCTACAAATACGTACCGTCAATGTGCTTTACCGACGAGACAACCATGTTGTGATCGACGGTCGCTTTGAACAGGGTGAAAAACTGATTGTGAACGATCTTCTCCCTGCGATTGAGGGAATGCTCCTCAAAGATCAAGCCGACAACAGTGAGGAGTCTGAATCATGATCCGATTCTTCGCTAAACACCCAACAGCCGCAAACCTGCTAATGCTGACGCTGCTGATATTGGGTATGACTTCTTTATCGACAATCAAACGAGAGACATTTCCAGAATTTGATCCTCCATATATCATGGCGGGTGTGACTTACCCCGGAGCCTCACCGCAGGAAGTAGAAGAAAGTATTTGTGTCCGCATGGAAGATGCTGTCGATGGATTGGCCAACATCGAAGAGACTCAATGCGAAGCGATTGAAGGGTCAGCTCGCCTTATCTTAAAGTTAGATGAGAAAGCAGACATTGGCCGTATGCTGGTCGATGTACAGACTCAAATCAATGCGATTAACGACTTCCCCCAAGAAATAGAATCCCCTGTGGTGCAAGAGCTGGACTGGAATGAACCGGTAGTGGATGTTGCGATTACTGCTGACACCACTTGGCCAGAGCTCAAAGCTTACGCAGAACAGCTTAAACGGACATTAAAACTCGATTATGACGTTTCATTAGTCGAGGTCGCCGGGTTTTCTGACCACCAATTTCAAGTCGAACTGGACAGCCAAGCGATGCGTCAGCTTGGCCTGAGCGTTGGTGATATTGCTGAACAAATTGGCCGTCAGAACGTAAAACTACCCAGTGGCAATGTGGAAACACCAGATAAGAACTTCCTGATACGATTTGACGAAAGGCGAATAACCCCTGAAGAACTAGCATCTATCGTTGTCGGCTCTGGTCCCAATGGTTCTCTCATCCGCTTACATGATATCGCAACCATCACTGATCGCTTCGAGTTGGATGAGCAAAAAGTTCTGTTTGACGGGCATCCTTCCGCGCTTTTGAAAGTCAGCAAAAACAAAGAGGATGATGCACTGCGTATCAAAGAGCGTGTCGCTCAGTTTGTTGAAGACCAACAAGCCATCGCCCCCGATGGCGTCACGTTAGAGCTGACTAATGATTTGTCGTCAGTGCTGTGGGACCGTTTGACCATGATGGTCAAAAATGGTTGGCAGGGTATCATATTAGTCTTTGCTACTATGTGGCTCTTTTTTAGCCTTCGTTACTCATTCTGGGTTGCGGCAGGCCTCCCTGTTGCATTCCTAGGTGGTTTGTTTCTGATGGCTCAATTGGACCTTTCGATTAACATCATGTCTCTGGTCGGGCTACTCATGGCGATTGGTATCATGATGGATGACGCCATTGTGATTGCCGAATCGATCGCGGCCCACCTCGACCGAGGTCAGAAGGTGGACGAAGCCGTAACTAATGGCGTAAAGAAAGTGCTACCCGGTGTTATTTCTTCTTTCCTGACGACTGTCTGTATCTTCGGAAGCCTATTGTTTCTTCAAGGAGAAATGGGCGCCGTACTCAAAGCCGTCCCACAGGTGTTGATTTTAGTTTTAACCTTAAGTTTGGTTGAAGCTTTTCTTATCTTACCTAACCACCTTTCTCATTCTTTGCATAAAGAAAAGCAAGATAAGCCGCCAGCAAAATTCAAACAAAAACTGCTGAGTGAATTCGAATATTTCCGTAATACCAAGTTAATTAGCGCCGTTGAGAGAGTAGTCCAATATCGCTACGCCTTTATCGGTGGGGTATTTGCCCTATTATTGATTTCTGCGGCAACCTTAGTCGGTGGGCTACTCAAATTTCAGCCATTTCCTGAGCTAGACGGCGACATTGCAGAAGCACGTATTATTCTTCCGCCTGGCTCTTCACTCTCGCAGACGGAAGACGTTGTCGATAAAATCATCGCTTCGGCACGAAGGCTTGATAAAGAGTGGAGTGACAATCAGGAAAACGGCACACCACTCGTCCAGCATATCACCAGTCAGTTCAATGCCAACGCTGATGCGAGTGAATCAGGCCCACATATTGCCACAGTGCGTTTGGATTTGCTGGGGGCTGAAAGCCGAAACACATTAATTGAGGAATTCATTGCAGCTTGGCGTGAAGATGTCGGCGAGCTCGCTGACCCAATTTCACTGGTTTTTAAGCAACCGACTATGGGGCCGGGTGGACGTGCCATCGAGATACGGGCGAAACACAATGATCTCGACGCTCTGAAAGCCGCTTCCATCGACATTCAGCAATATCTCAACGAGTTTGATGGCGTGCATGGAGTGCTTGACGATATGCGGATGGGTAAAGAAGAGGTGCTCGTCAAACTCCGTCCTGGTGCCGAAACTTATGGTATTAATGGCCAGCTTATCGCAAATCAGCTGCGTGCTGCTTTCTTTGGTCAAACCGCCGATGAGATTCAGGTCGGCGTGGAAAACATTTCCATCGAAGTCCGTCTCGATAAAGACCAAGCGGGAGACTTGCAACAATTAGCAAACTTCCCGATCATTCTGTCGGATGGTAGCCAGATTCCTCTCGCAACCATTGCCACTTTGAATTTCCAACGCAATTACGTGCGAATACAACGTATTGATGGATTGCGTACCATCAGCGTATTCGGAGATATTGATAACACTAAAGCAAACTCAACCGCCATCATCGCTCAGTTCCAAAAAGAAGAAGCACCTAAGTTAATCAAGAAATACCCGGGGCTTCGATTCGATTTTGAAGGGGAGGCAAAAGACACCGCAGAAACCGCCACCTCAATGGGTAAAGGCTTTTTGCTCGGTCTGTTCGGTGTTTTTGCTATTTTGAGTTATCAGTTCCGCAGTTACCTAGAGCCCTTTGTCGTCATGCTGGCTATTCCGCTGGCCTTTATTGGTGTGGTTTGGGGGCATATTCTGCTCGGCCACTCGCTGAGCATGCCAAGCATGATGGGCTTTGTCTCTCTAGCAGGTATTGTGGTCAATGATTCGATTCTCTTGGTGCAGTACATCCGGCATCATGTCGATGAAGGTGACAGTGTTCATGACTCGGTTGTCAAAGCCAGCCGTGAACGTTTCAGAGCCGTTTTTCTCACCTCTATGACAACAGCCGCAGGTTTATTACCTCTTCTGACGGAGACCAGCTTACAGGCACAAGTGATCCAGCCACTGGTCATCTCCATCGTATTCGGCATCTTTGCATCCACACTTCTGGTGCTGTTTATGATCCCTGCCGCTTATGCCATCCTCGCCGATTTTGGTGTAGTGCATAAACATGAAGAGATTTAAGAACTGCAGTCTATGAATACAACAAGGGCGCTTTTTGCTCCCTTGTTGTTCGTCTGTTATTCAAATGCAGTTTTGCGGTTGTGTATCAGCTTATGCTTAGCCCAGCGAAATATGCCTTTGATGTCATCAAGCATCAAGTATAAACATGGTACCAACACCAAGGTTAGCAATGTGGCAAACAGCACCGCAAACCCGAGCGCTACCGCCATCGGAATCACAAACCGTGCCTGTAAGCTGGTTTCAAACATAATAGGCAATACACCAACAAAGGTGGTAATCGAGGTGAGGGTGATAGCTCTAAACCTTGCACACCCTGCTTCAATCACCGCTTCTTTGATGGCGATCCCTTTTGTTCGTAGATGGTTAACGTAGTCAGTCATTACCAAGGAGTCATTGACGACAACGCCTGCAGCCGCGATCAAACCAAACGTAGACATCATGCTCAGATCGAGACTGAACCAGTAATGCCCCCAAATGGCTCCTGTCAAACTGAATGGAATAACCGACATAATAATCAGTGGCTGGGTATAACTCTTCAATGGCACCGCAAGCAAAATATAAACAATGATCATCCCGGCAACGAAAAAGATTTTTTGCTCATCTTGTTGAGCTTGCTGTTCTTCAATAGTGCCACCAAGCTGGCTTTTTACCCCTGTATAATTCACTAAGATATCTGGAATGATCTGCTCGTGGATTCTACCGACAACTTCATTAGGCTCAACCAACTCTTCATCAATCGAGCCATACACGTACACACTGCGGAAACCGCCTTCACGGCGAATACTGCTTACTCCCGGCTTTTGGTTAATTTCCACCACATCACCCAACATCACTTTCTTACCTTCCGGGGTTGTGATGACCGCATAACGTAAAGAGGCAAATGCTTCTCGGGTCAGTTGCGGGTAACGAACCATGACTTTGACCTCTTCCCCATCCCTCAACACCCGTTGTGCTTCACCACCGTAAAAACTGCCACCGACTTGCAGAGCTATATCGGACAGGCTAAGCCCTAAGTCATAAGCCACAGGCGCAAGAGATAACAAAACTTCCTGACTACCAGCATCAATGGAAGACGAGATATCAAACAAACCTTCCTGCTGCTTAAGCTCGAGGATTAACGCTCTTCCCGCCGCATTGAGTGTATCGATATCAGAGCCATACAGCAGAAAGCCAAACTCGTCGCCTTTCTCATCATCATTCACATTGTCTGAAACAGTAAGCATTTTTAGGCCAGGGATCACAGGTAGCGCTTCACGCCAACGACGAGCTAATTCAAAGGTATTGAAAGGGCGCAGCTCTTGATCCACCAAAGGGATCACCAAACGCCCTTCTTTGCGCCCCTGACTGAAGGTCAGAATGTCGCGAATCATTTTCTGACCGGTTTGTTTTTCCGTCTCATCATCAATGTTGAGCACCGTACTTTCTATTAACTTCAGTGCGTCAATCGTCTGCTCACTCGACACTTTGTCATTCATCACCAACTTAATACTTGGGAAATCGTGTGGCACTTTAGGGGAGGGAATTATCCTGACGTAGTTCGCCATCACTAGAGCCACACTGATCACTAAAAGTGCCGTAAAACTGGCAAATACGCTCCATCGCCAATACGTACAGAAAGTCACAAAGCGCTTGTATGGACCATTCACAAAACTAAAGAAACGCTGGTTGAATCTATCTCGCCAGCTTCCCTTTTTAATCGGCTTAAAGTTCGAATGTGCCAAATGTGACGGTAAGATCAGCTTTGACTCAATCAAGCTGAAGATGAGACAAAGAATCACAATAGCGGCAATACCAAAGAAAAACGCTCGCTCGATCCCCTTTGACATCAAGAAAGGGGCGAATACCGCAATCGTCGTCAACACACCAAAGGTCGCAGGCGTCGCGACACGCTTGACACCACGGACGATATTATCAACCCCTCCGCCACGCTTCTCTATTTCAGAATAGGCACTTTCACCAATTACAATCGCGTCATCGACCACTATACCCAAGACCATAATGAACGCGAACAAGGACACAATATTGATACTGACGCCAATCGCCGGCATTAGCATAACCGCACCAAGAAAACACACCGGTAACCCTATCATTACCCACATGGCCAGTTTAACGCGCAAAAATAAACTCAGCATGAGCGCAACGAGCACCGCACCTTGTAGTAGGTTTTTCAGCATCATATCGAGGCGAGCATTGAGATAGTAAGTCATGTCCACCAGTGTTTTGATCTTCAAATCCGACGGCAATTGAGTATTCTTCTGCTCAATATAGGCCTTCACTGATTCTGCAACCGTCACCATATTCTGGTCTTTAGTCGCTTTTACAGAGAGGTAAATTGCGTTTTCACCGGAATATTTGAAGTATCGGTCATCTTCAGTAAAACCGTCTTTGATGGTCGCAATGTCCTGCAGTAATACTCTGGCACCGTTTGCGCCTATTTTGACCGGGATATCGCGGAACTCTTCTCCGTTGTAATACTGATTTTCGATACGAACCGAAATCATCCCTGCATTGGTTCTCACCTCACCAGCGGAATAGTTAGCGGAATAACGTTGAATCGCCTGGGTGATGTCATTTAAAGTCAGGCTGTATTTACGAAGTATCTGTGGTTCAACTTCAATAGCAATTTCATATTCTGGCGCACTGAGATCCACCAAGGCTACGTTTTGTAGCTGAAGTAGCTCGTCTTCGATGTGTTTGGCTATCGGTTTGAGCTCGATCAGTGAGCGGTCACCAACCAACGCCATTTCAATCACATCCTGGCGATATTCAAATTGATAGACCTGAATCGGCTCCATACCCGCTGGGAAGTTGGAAACAGAATCCACTTTCTGTTTGACTTTATCCAGTACGTCTTCAACATCTTGGTTAACATCGACCTCTATTTCTATCGCTCCGCTTCCACGAGAGGCCGTCGTCACCGCTTTTTTGATCCCAGTGACATCTTTGAAAGACTCTTCGAGTTTAATCAGAATACTCTCTTCAACTTCCTGCGGAGATGCACCTGGGTACTGAGCACTGACGTTAATGTAATTCACTTCAATGTTAGGGAACATTTGACGCTGAATAAAAAAGAAACTGACCGTCCCAACAATGAGCACAAATGCCATAAGTAAATTGGCCGCGACCGGGTTATGAGCAAAGTAGGCAATCAGCCCTTTTTGTTTTGAATCATCCATGTGCCATTCCTACAGGTTTAAATCTGTTTGGGTGGCTGCGACTTCAACTCGCATCCCTTGCTGTGGGTATTCAGGGACGGTAAGTACGATCTTATCTTCGTCCGTCAGGCCCTCATTGATTAACATAAATTCTTGCTCTGCTCTTAGCACATTGACAAGACGAGGCTCAAGCTCATTATTTTCATTCACCACCCACACCTGCCGATTATTGACCAGTTCTTGAGGCAAACGGTAAATATGCTTAAGCTCTTTACCAACAAACTGAACTTCAACGTAGGAGCCAAACTTGAGCGGTGACGCATTCGATTCAATCGCGTATGGGTCATCAACACGCACAACCATATTGATCATTCGCGTCGCACTGTCGACAACACCAAGATCACGCGCAATAACTCCCTCTCGTTGGATATCCACAATGCCTCTTTGTATAACATTGGCGGCTATGCCAGCATAGTTCTTAGGTAGGAACGCACTATCGAATCCTGCAATCGGAATATGTATCTCCGCGGCCTCGACATTGTTCAGCGTTGCGACATGCGCACCTGCGGAAATATACTGACCGACACCAATATCTCGGGATACCACTAACGCATCATACGGAGCAACAACATTGCAATGTTCAAGATCACGGTTAGCTCGCTTGAGTGCAGCTTGCGCTGATTTCACCTGAGCTTGCGCGCTTAAAACCTGAGGTTTACGTAAATAGAGTTCTGTCACCTGTTTGGCTGGTAGGTTTTTTGCCTGCCGTTTAGCCACTTCGGCTTTGGCTTTTTCTTCGATTAACGCCGCTTGAGCACTTGCTAGATTCGCTTCTGCTTGAAGCACTGCTGCTTGGTAATTATCGCGCTCAATAGAGAAGAGTGTTTCCCCTCTTTTTACCACTCCACCAACAACAAAATTGGGGTGCCAGCTGACCACTTCTCCTGAAACCTGAGCTGAAAGTTGAGTCACTTCAGCAGGAACCAATTCTCCATAGCTTGTGATAAGTACTTTGTGGTCACTTGAGCGTACTGTTGATACCGTGACCATGAGAGGTTTCTTTTCTGGCTTAGTTCCCGATCCTTCAGAAGCACTCGCAGTAATCGTAGCATAGCCGGCATAAGCCCCTCCTAGAAGAATAAAGGGAAGCAACCAACGTAACGGCTTAATTTGCATAAATAATCCTTATTAGAATGACAGCCTATTGTTCTTACCTGATTATCGTCAGACATATTTTTATACGAGTCAGCACTAGCTTCGACATCATATAGATAATAAATATCCATATCATTTATGCTTTTTATTGTTCATTCGTTTCACTAAAGAACCGACTTAGCGAAAAGTTTTCAGCAAAGACAATGCCAACAACAAAGCATTTAAAATACAATAAGTTAAATAAAAACAAGCCACACCAAAAAACATAAATAAGGTAAATATGTCTACATGTTGGCGAAATTTACCTCTAGGTTCCTGACAGCTACATAAAGTTGATGTATTCAGCACGGCCACGGGAAGAGCAAGATCTGTTTATTTGATAGGGGAAGTCTATTTCCTACGGCAACACAAGGAAATGTTTTGTGCCTGAAATCGAAGTCGCCGGTTACGACTTAGCATGATGCTAAGCCGTAAACCCTTATTCAATCTTCCAAATTAAGGGGCTATCGGCTGAGGCTGGTAGCGTCCAGGCTTGTGATTCATTGCCAGAATCAAGTTTGTCGTTATCGCACCGACAACAGAGAGAAGAATCAAGGAAATATCAACGATGAACAGAGATAAAACAACGATCGAGCAATCGAGCGCCATTTGGACTTTACCCGCTCGAATACCAAAACGCTCCTGAAGAAATAACGCGAGAATGTTAAACCCTCCTAGACTCATCTTATGACGGAAGATAACCAACATCCCCATACCTATTAAGCCTCCTCCTAGCAGTGCAGCGTATACAGGCTCGATACGAGCAATCTCTATGACATGATGGAGATGATCGACAGCAAGGGAAACAATGCTTACAGCGACAAAAGTATTCACGGTAAACCGCCAGCCCATACGGGTAATCGACAAGGCATAGAACGGTAAGTTAAGTACAAAAAACACCTGACCAAAGCTGAAATCGCTTACCTTGGTCAGAAATATCGATAGCCCTGCGGTACCACCAGTTAACAAACCGACTTTATTGAAGAAAATTACTCCAAGTGAAACCAGAGCACTCCCTAAAATCAGCGCGAGTAAGTTCTCTCGCAAACTATGTTCTTTATCCATTTTGGCTTCCTATCCTAATACAGCTCACAAATTATGCATGAGCCAAACGCGGATAAGATGTCGATAATTGACAATAATGTCGAGATAATGCGTTAAATCTGTTAATAGCTGAGTGTTTAAGAAGGTTTACAATTCCTTAAGATATGCCCTAACACTATTTAGCAATTTCAAACGATGTTGATAACCAGATTAATCATTGATTGATGTTAACCTAACTGATTGAGAACCTTTTTTACAAACGGTTGTTTTACCATCAAAACAAACCGAACCTGCCATCCGCTTTGCTCTGTACATGGCTTCATCCGCCATACTTAACAACACCTCTTTGTTCTTGGTTTGCTCAGGGAAGTAACTGACACCTATACTCGCCCCAACCTTAAGCGTTCGACCATTAAACTCAATCGGTGCGTTGATCGCATCCAGTAATTGCTCTGCCTTTTTCGCAACAATTTCAAAATCATGTAATAGGTCAAGACAGATAACAAATTCATCGCCACCAAAGCGCCCTGCAAAATCAGACTCTCGAATGGCGGCAGTAATACGACTGGCAACTTCAATAAGAATGGCATCTCCAGCTTCATGCCCAAAGGTGTCATTCACAGATTTAAAGTCATCCAAATCAATGAAGAAAATAGCCAGCTTGCATTGAGTTCGGTTCGCTTTCACGATGGCATTTTCTAGTGCTTTATCAAAAGCTCGGCGATTAACTAGGTTAGTCAGTGGGTCATGTTCAGATAAAAAGATCAGTTGTTCCTGCTTATGCTTAAGTTGCTGCGTTTGACGCATCACCTCCTCTTCCAACTCTTGCTTAGTCACCGTAGTTTCACACAATGACAACGTCATCTGGTTAAAAAACTGCGCCATGATTCGAAACTCGGTGTCCATTTTCACTGCTTCTACTTTCGAGTCTAATTTCCCTTCAGCCAAGTCAACCATCGCGTTTTTCATGGCTTCTGCACCTGATTTGAAGCGAAAAGCAATTAACCAAGCCGTTGCACTGACTAAGATTGAGCAGATGACCAACCAAGCCGCGGCATAGAACATCACTTGGTGAAGGCTGTCTGCATTACGATTAAGTACCGACTGATGAACATAAGCGAGTTCTTCCGTCATATTCTGAACAATCATATTGTAGCGAGAGTGAAGCAACCCCCGAGCATTAATATTCCCAGAGTTCTGATCATCCAAGCCATTAATTGATAAGAAGTAGACTTGTTTCTCTTTATTCAGCAGCGCGTTCAAGCTGCGGTTCATACGTTGGATATTACCCAGCAGACTATTATTTTGTTTATAGGCAGTTAATTTCGTGGCTAATTCCGCCTGAGCTAACTCGACTTGATTAAGGCTAGGCTCATCACCAAATTGAAGAAAAACCCACAGCTGACTTCTGAGCAAATCGACACACAACTGCAAATCAATGATCTGATCCAGCTCGGCTTTTGTCTTACGTTGCTCATCCGATACTTTTGCAAAAGAGATAATGATGAACAAAGTCAGCATCAGTGTAGTGGTCGATAGAACAAACAACTTCTTAAACAATGAATCCAACATGGCTTACTCTCGCAAAGCAATGATCTGCTGATAGGGTTGAGTAAAAAAAAGGTTCCTAAAATCGGGTTGTTCATTCGCGACCAACTCACTTTCTACTGCCCATCTTGCTTGATATTGCAGGTTGGAAAGTAAAGAATTGCCCAAAGATAGGCGGAAAACATAGTCCTCCCAAGACCATTTAACCTGATTTTCTGGAATATTTAGGCGCTTGGTAATGATGCTTAGAGCCTGACTAGGATTGGCATTAATCCACTCTACAGCATCATCAATAGCTTGTAATAAATACGTAGGTTCTTTGCCAGCAAACTCGAGATAAGGTGTTGTCGATAGTAAGTTGAAAGAGAGTTGATAAACCCCTGGAGTCCCTAAATTCAACACTTCAGCTGCAGATAGAATATCCGCTTTATACCCCATAGGCTCCCATGCTGAAATGGCCTCCACACGGTAAGACAATAAAGCGGGAACCAGCTCATGAGGCTGAAGGTAGACCTTTTCGACATCAAGACTTTTGAGATTATTGGCGATTAAAATAGCATCGAAATAAAACTCACTGGCACTACCTTTTATCACGCCCACCTTTTTACCCTGTAAAGCGCTTAAATCTTTGATTCCAGAAGGATCCAGCGTCAACAGTTTCAAATCGTTGTCGGATTCAACAAAGCTGACCAGCAGGGCCAAATCATTGCGTTCGAAACTCTGGAACATGACTACGGATTCGGAAGCCGTCGCATACTCTACATCACGATTTAGCATCAGTTGAGTGCAAGCAAGGCCTCCGACACAAGGGTAAAGAGTAACATCAAGATCATAGTCTTCAAAAAAGCCGAGATGCTCAGCAATTAGAAAAGGCGAAGAGAGTGGGGTCAGAGAGACACCAACTCTTATTTGGTGGTTACTAGACTCTTCCTGCCATTCATATTTAACGACCCCAAAAGCCGCTACACCTATCAATACAGAGCCAAGACCTAAAGCCAATAAATTCCATTTAACAAGTGGCATGACAAACCCGCTCTAAATTAAGAAACCTAGCTCATATAAAGTTAGCTTATAGATTTATGATCTTTGAAAGAAGGCACCATTTTTTATAGGGTTCAGTGTAATTCTTTACCGTTTACGTGAAGGAAATCACAATAAATCACTAAAAAGTCATAACTCTCAGAAATAATACGTATTTAACAAAGTTAGCAATAAACTCCCCTCACCTAGAATACGTAAGAACAAATCAGACTCATAGTTATACATATATCCCTCAACCACACTGCTTAATTTTAGGGTATCCGATGAAAGTACTAATTTTTGGTGGAAACGGTGGCATAGGCCACGCAATTTGTCAGCATTTAGCGCAAACAATCCCTTCGACAGAAGTGCACGCAACCTATAGAAATACTCGACCACCGAGCTCACATGAAGCAATCATTTGGCATCAACTAGACGTAACAAACGAAGCGAAAGTACAATTGCTAGCTAATGAAATAAAGTCATTAGATTGGATTATTAACGCGGTTGGATTGTTGCATGATAAGCACCACGGGCCCGAAAAGAACCTCAAATCATTTGATCCCGATTTTTACCTGAAAAACATCATGAATAATGCGATGCCGACTATGTTGATCGCCAAACACTTTCAAAGCGCCTTCAAGCATAGCAGCCAGCCAAAGCTCGCAACTATCTCAGCTAAAGTCGGCAGCATTAAAGATAATCAACTGGGAGGCTGGTATAGCTATCGCTCATCTAAAGCGGCACTCAATATGCTACTTAAAACCCTCAGTATTGAATGGGGAAGAACTATGCCCAAAGCATGTGTCCTTTCACTACATCCAGGCACAACGGACACCGAATTATCAAAACCTTTTCAAGCCAATGTACCAGAGGGAAAACTGTTTGAACCTGATAGAGTGGCCGCAGTTCTCGTCAAGATCATTTCCGAAGCAACATCAGATATCAGCGGCAGCTTTCTTTCTTATAGCGGTGAAGAACTGCCTTGGTGAAGCATAGGTTTAAGCAATGACAATCAAACCAAACTTCGACAGTAACTGCTCTTGCTGCCAATCACAGATCTTCACACCATTGAGTGAGACCCTACGCATGTCTAAACCCTCCAGGTCAACATGAGTTAAGTCTGCGCTTTCCAAGTTAAATGTGCCCCACTGCTCTTTGCTGAATTCACCACGCGACAAATCCGCACCCAGCATACTGGCTCCGAACAGGTTGGCACCACTCCAACGATTTTCAAACAACTCGCACTTTTCTAGTAATGCGCGCTCGAAGTCGGTGTAACTCAGGTTACACCCTGTTATGTACGCCGAACAAAAGTAAGCTGAATGGCTAATACGGTTCACAAAATTCGCACGCTGAAAGTTCGCACCTTTTAAATCGCACTTTCTCAATTCGATACCAAAACAATCTGCACCAACAAACTGGCTCATGGCTAACATACAGTTTTCAAAACTGGCATCCTTGAGGTTGGCATATTGGAAGCTGCACCCTTCCAGCGCTTGCGCTTCAATGAATTTACAGTTGATAAACTTTGCATCACGTAAATCCGCTCGGTCAAAGTTGCATTTAATGAACTGACAACCCTCATACACCTGCTGCTGTAAGTCCTGATGAGAGAAGTCTTGCTGATGATACGTCTGATCTTTTATAGACATGTGTTCTCCTTAGTTGGCGCAAGACTAGCACTCTAAGCCTTTGTTTTTCCATAAAAATAAAACCTTAAACATCAAGCACTTAAAACACCCTAAAATCGCCAATTTAAGGCATCAAAATGGCGATTTAAGAGCCTTCTACTTTGAAATTCGAAGGCGCAAAAAGTTTAAAGCTTTAAATCACTGTTCAGATGACCGTTTTAAAAAGTAAAAAGGCGTAGAGCATTTGGAGCAGTTTTGCTCTAATACACGGCAGTGAATCTCAAGAGATAACGTAATGGAAGAAATCTATTTTGCTGGTGGCTGCTTATGGGGTGTACAGGAGTTTATGAAGCACCTGCCAGGAGTATTACTCACTGAAGCCGGGAGAGCCAATGGCACTAGTCAGGATACCAAAGGGGAATATGATGGCTATGCAGAATGCGTCCGCACTCAGTTTGACCCTGAAAAAGTATCAGTTCTGGAATTGATGGATTTCTTCTTTGAAATTATCGATCCATACAGCCTTAACAAGCAAGGCGAAGATATCGGTAAAAAATACCGCACTGGCGTATATAGCATAAACCATAAGCATTTAACTCAGGCTCAGGGCTTTATTGAGTCTCGCTCAGATCGCGAACGTATTGTGGTAGAGATACTTCCGCTGACCAACTATGTCAAAAGCGATGATGAGCATCAGGATCGCCTGACCCTCTACCCAGACGATTATTGCCACATTTCGATAGACTTACTGCACAAGTATAAGAATCAATACAACCAAGGCTAGAGTAATACACTAGCCTTGATGCTATTTAGGAGGAGGCTCCTAAACTTTAAACTTGCTGAGATTAGTGTGTAAGTCATTGACATGCTTGGCGATTGCTTCATTCGCCATGGCTGTACTCTTCGTTTCTTCCGCGGTTTCTTCTGCAAGAGTTTTAATGCTGGTCAAGTTATTATCCAAATCTTGAGTAACCGTTGATTGCTCCTCAGCCGCAGCAGCAATTTGTAAGTTAAGCCCTGCGATCTGATTGACTGATTCTGCAGCAATTGAAAAAGTATTGGCAGATTCTGAACTCTTCTCTAAACAAAGTTTTGCGGTATCTGTCCCCTTTTTCATACTCGAAACAGCATTTCTTGCTTCAGACTGCAACGTATCGACTAGCTGCTGAATATCCACCGTTGCTTCTTGAGTGCGCTGAGCGAGTGAGCGAACCTCGTCCGCAACCACCGCAAATCCACGCCCTGTTTCACCTGCGCGAGCCGCTTCGATGGCAGCATTCAAAGCAAGCAAGTTAGTTTGTTCAGCGATACCTTGAATAGATTCCAGTACTTGACCGATATTGTTGGTTTCAGAAACAAGGTTTTCAATCACACCAGATGATGTGGTGACCTCATTCGCAAGCTCTTGGATAACCTCCTGAGTTGCTAGCGCTTCTTTCTGACCATCCATGACGCGTTTTCGAACTTCATCAGTCACCGAAGACGCGTTGGCCGTACTGTTCGCCACTTCCTGTGTCGTCGCGTTCATTTGGTTAATCGCTGTCGCCACCTGCTCGATATCGCAACGCTGCTTTTCAACGTTCTGTAACGTACGCTGCATAGCGGTAACGGCAACTTGTGAAGATCCACCAAGCTCTCGCGCCTGTCCATTGATTTGCGAAATTGTTCCTATCAACACACCTAAAAAATGATTGAACGCATTCGCTACTGTTCCGGTTTCATCTCGAGAAGAATCGTCGAGTCGAATAGTCAAATCTCCATCGCCTTCAGCAACCTGCTTTAATCTATCAATTAAATTTAAGATTGGCGTACGAATAGCACATGTGACCAAGAAAGGCAGAAGAACACCTAAAGCTATCGACACTGAAGCAATGATCGTCATCCACTTGATCGCATACTTCTCATCCTCTTCAGCTTGCAGTGCACTGGCGAGAGTAAAGTTGTGCACCTCATCAAGAATCGAAATCAACGATTTATCAATTTCATCTTCATGTGCTTCCACTTTCTTAGAGAACTCAAGCATCTCTTCGATTTGACCATTGCTGCCGTAGTCCATTGTTTTGTCAACTTCACCAACAAGCGTGCTGTAAGACTTCTCGACAACTTTCAGCTTGCCAAGAAGCTTCTCGAATTTTTCTTGCGCCTCAACTGAGTGCAACAGTGGTATGGCTTTCTCGATGAACTGTTCAACTTCATAGAGTTCTTTTTCGGTTTTGACCGTCAGGTCATGAACCTTTTTCTTGGCTTCTTCGAATACGCTCATCTGGGCCATTCCTTGCTCAACGCGGATCGCTTTAATGAGTGCTCTTTCGAACAGAATCGCTTGTTCCAACTGATGCTCTGTCACCACCGTCAACATTTTAGTTAACGGGATATCTTCTTCTGCGATATCAACCAGCTCGTTACCAATCTTGTTCATTTGATAAAGGGCAAAACCGCCCATAATCATCATGGCAAGCAATTGGGAAAACCCAAGTAAATACACCTTTTGGGCAATGGTTAATTTAGATAGCATATCTATCCCCTCAATCCTTTCTAACGAAACACTTTAATTCGCATCACTGACTTCCGCGTTGTAACAAGCGAATGTATGTCGTGAGAACTAATGTGACGAATGTTGGGTTGGCAGGTGTTTATAGCTCGCAGAATGATGATCTATTCTCTACATTGCCCTATATGCTTTGACAGAGTCCGTTCTAATTGCTTTTGCTTAAGCCGTTGAATCGTTCCACTGACAGGCACAAATTCCAACATTTCCACTTATGGTTCCTAACTCTCTTACTTCAAAAACCATACTGTTTTTTTAATCACTTGGCTCTGAAGCCATCTTGCTCTTTTGCTAGCGCATAGAGGGCTCAAAATTGGCTGTTGAGCACATTCTCTATGCAATAACCCTGTCAGACACTTTCTTGAACATGGCTCTGATAGCTGATATGCAACAGGATTTAACAGAATGTTTACAAATTATGTGCCAGAGACAAAATCGTACTTTAATGATCGATTTGAGAGAAAATCGGGTAATAAAAGCCATTAAATCAAAAAAACAAAACGCATATTGCAACCACATTGCAATATGCAATTGCAATGTGGTTAAAGCAATCAATAACCACACAAATTAAATGGAAAAGAGTTGCTTAGATTTTTTGCTGACTTTTTACGGTTGGCATCAATGCTCCAATCCGCCAGTCAAATTTTACGGCACATACAGCCAACAATATCCCAATGACTCCCAAACCTTGCGATAGATTCATCACATTATCAAAGGCAAAGTAATCCACCACTAAAGCGGTCACGGGGTACACGAAAGATAAAATGGCGATGAGATGAGTGGTGAGTTTTTGAAAGGCATCATACATGATGACGTACATAAATCCGGTATTTACCAAACCAAGTGTGAGTAACGCTCCCCACTGAACTGGAACCTTCGGTAGCGCCGACCAATCCACCATAGGTAATAGTAAGACAACACCCACACTGACCTGAACAAGTGCAATCACGCTTGGCGATACTTGGCTGACTTCTTTGGTCAATAATGTCGTCACTGTGTACAACAGTGCAGCACCCAGCGCCAATAACAGCCCAAACAATATTTGCTGGCTGCCAACATCTTCACCTTGCAGCAAAGTACTTAGCTGCGTTAGATCCATATCAGTCACTAATACCAACCCCAACACTGCTACTGATAGCCACACAATGAGATTCATGCTTGGCAGTTGCCTTGCCATCAGTGAACCAGCAACGACTAACATAATTGGTTGCATGTGGTAAGCAATCGTCGCAATAGAGAAAGGGATATAATCAAAAGAGGCAAAGAGCAAAACCCAGTTACCCACCAAAGTAATACCACCCGCCAAAATCAACCCAAGTACTTTTCTATTCAGGCCTGCAGTAAACGAACCATACTGCCATTTAACGTAACCAGCCAGAAACAGGCCTGCGATCAAACAGCGGAAAAATACGACATTCCAAAACGACTGACCTGACTCAATCACAAACAATCCTATGGTTCCCGATAACACCATAGCGGTAATCATTTTGATGGTGCCTGCTTCTGTATCATTTATATACATAATTCATCCCCTTGAATCTACTAAGTAATACACATAGATTAAGAAGTAATCCCCGACAAAGGCATGGCGAAATGAAGCTCATTTATCAGTGAGGCTTAAAAAAGGAAGACAAATATGCGTAAGACCCTTAAAAACGAAGATTGGACGCTGGACGCCATCGATAGCCAACTACTCGACTTACTTAACGAGAACGCACGAATGCCAGTCGCAGAGCTAGCCCGAGAAGTGAAAATGTCGTCTCCGAGCGTTAACGAGCGACTCAAACGTATGGAAGAGTTCGGCGTTATTTCAGGATATCGGGTTCAACTTGCACCAGAAAATTTAGGATTCCCACTTGAAGCCATCGTACGTATGCGTCAACTACCAGGAAAGATAAAACAGCTGGAAGCCATGATCATCGAAACGCCAGAGTTTATTGAATGCGACAAAGTCACTGGTGAAGATTGTTTTTATGCTCGGATGCGTTTCGGCACAATGGAGCAATTGGATGAAATCCTAGACAAAGTATCCTCTCTGGCTGAAACCAATACCTCCATTGTGAAATCAACACCCGTCAAACGACGTAACGTGCCTTACCAATATTCTCGCTCACAAAAATAATGGGCGAGCAAAATTCTGCTCACCCATCTAATCTTCGCTCAATGAATAAACCCATTCATAGACTTTGACCTGCTAACTTAGCGCTTGCCGCTCTGTGTTTTTCCGTGGCAGGTTTTACAATCAAACCGATTCCTATCAGAAATAACGCACTCGCGATGACTTGCGGCATAGAGAGCACTTCGTCATACATGAAATAGCCACTGACTAAAGCGAATACTGGAACAAGCAAAGTCAAAGGTGCTGCGGTGCTTAACGGGTACTTAATCAGCGTTCGATTCCAGACCCAGTAACCAAACAAGGTTGTTGGATAAGCCTGGAAAGCCACCGCAATTGTCGTACTCGTATCCCAGTGTTCATAAGCTTGCCAAAGGATTTGTTCACCGTGCAATGCTGTCGCGAACAGCACTAGCGGTACAGGCGCAAACAACATTCCCCACACATTAAATGCAAAAGCCTGTTTGGTTTTGGAAGCTTTAACAATGACCCCCATTAAAGCCCAACTGATTGCCCCAATCATAATCAGCATAAGGCCTGAAGCAGTAATATTACCGTTAGTCGCAGACACCAGCACCAATAGCGCGACCATAGCAAGCAAAGCCCCCATCCATTTTCGAGGCGACGACTTTTCTTTAAAGACAAAAAGCCCGACCGCCATGCCAATCAATACGTTGCTCGACAGTAAAACCGAAGACATTCCGGAAGACAAACCCGCAGTAATCGACCAAGACGCCATGCCCCAGATCCCGACGCCAAACACTAACCCATAACTGACCAGATAGCGCCAAGCCACGTTTGGTCTGGCGATAAAAAAGATCGCCGGGATCACCGCAAGCGCGAAACGGGCAGCTGTCGCAATCAGTGGTTGAACATTGGTAATCCCCATTTTGATCATTGAGAAGTTGAATCCCCAAATAGCCATGACGAATACCGCAAGTATTAGGTCGTTTTTCTTCATTGTTATCCCTCCGTTCATTCTGTGAATATGAGTATCGCTTGCGAGCAAAAAGGGATACAGATACAATTTTTCAAATAAAAACCAGTACAGTTATTATAATGATGAGCATTTATAAGCAGTTAGCCAATCAATTCATTGAAGATATTCAACACGCTAAGCTGTGTGAAGGCGACAAAATGCCCTCTTTACGGCAGCTCTCACAGCAGCACTCTGTCAGTATGTCGACCGCCGTTAGTTGCTATCAGGAGCTGGAATCACAAGGCTGGATTCAGTCACGCCCTCAAGCGGGTTACTTCGTCGCACCTCGCCAGCACTCCCACCAGACACCTGAACTCACGCAGTTTGTCAGCACAATTTCAACAGTCCGCCACTTTAATTCTGTACATTCAGAACTGCGTGGTCCATTAGGTGTTTCCAGTACTGCTAATGATGAACAAGCCGTAACAGAGCTCGAACGCAGTTTTCGCCGAGCCTTGCGTCGAATGGGCGACCGACTCAACCACTATCCTGATGTTCAGGGAGAGCCTCTGCTGCGTCAGGCATTATCGACTCACTTTTCTAAAGTCGGCGTGCACTTTTCTGCCTGTGATCTTGTCATCACCGCGGGTTGTATGTCAGCGATAAAAGCGGCAATAGAGTCCTGTACCGAGCAAGGTGATGCCATCGCAATCAGTTCACCATGCTTTAACGGCATCATCGAATTACTTGGTCAGATGGCGCGAAAAATTGTCGAGATTCCCTCTTTAGACGACGGAATAGACTTAGAACAATTAGAAGGACACTTTAGGAAAAGGACTGTTAAAGCAGGGATTTTCTGTACTTCTCATATGAACCCTCAAGGAATCAGTATGTCAGCCCAGCAAAAGCAAACACTGGCTCTGCTAGCGAATCAGTACCAAGTTCCCGTGATTGAAGACGACGTTTACCTTGAGCTCTCCTACTCAAGCCATACTCCACTGCCAGCCAAATACTACGACCAAAATGGCTATATTCTCTGGTGTGGATCTGTTTCCAAAAGCCTCTCGCCCAGCTACCGGCTAGGTTGGTGCTTACCCGGACGCTATATGTCCATTTATCAAGGTAGGTCTGGCGCCAGTAGCTATGGGGTCTCGACACCTATTCAGCTTGCTGTCGCTGACTTTATTGACTCCGGCCAGTACGCCAAGCAACTCAGACGCAGAAAGCAAAAGCTACTTTCGCTAAGAAAAGACTATCTCGATTACCTGATCACTCAATTGCCTAATCACATAAAGATCAGCAACCCACAAGGCGGTATGGTACTTTGGATCCAAGCTCCGGGTTTGGACAGTAAACAGTTACAGAGTGAAATCGAAACTCAGCAAATTGATATTCGCCTTGGGCATCTCTTTACCACTCTCGATCTCTACTCTGACTGTGTGAGAATCAATATGGGTTACCCACTTGAAGGGCGTGCCAAACAGGATTTGGACACACTTATTAGTCTTTTGATTGAACTCTCAGGATGAAGTGACGTTTAAGGCGCGCTTAGAACGTCACATCTTTACTCGTTATACGTTTTCCAATTCAGGCTCTCTGATGGAAGCTTTCAATCCTTTTGCAAGACGCTCTACTGCTACCGTTAGCTCCTCTGGCGAGGCATTAGTGTAGTTAAGTCTTAATGCAGGCTTGGCTTCATCTGCATTTGGATAGAATACCGGGCTTGGCACAACCGCAACGCCATTCCCTAGTAACGCTTTTGCCAATGCAAATGTATCGCAGGATGGCAGCGTCACCCAAATGAACATGCCACCTTCAACAGGCTTCACTTCGCAGCCAGCTGGTAGCTGCTTTTGCAGCTCAGCAAATAGCTTCTCATAGCGAGATTGGTACAAGTCTCTAACCGTACCAATGTGCTGTTCAAAGCCTTGGTGTTTCAGTAGACCTAGCAGTAGCGCTTGCATAGGGACACTTGAGTGTAAGTCAGCACCTTGCTTGATCTTGATGAGTGGCTCAAGATATTCACTCTTACCACTTACGACACCAACTCGCAGACCCGGAGACGCGATCTTTGAGAAAGAGCGCAGCACAATAGAGTGTTGTGGACAGAAATCAGAGACCAATGGAATCGCTTGACCTGAGAATCTAAGTTCACGGTACGGTGCATCTTCAATCAGAACAACATTGTATTGCTCACACAATGCACCAACCTTCTGACGAGTTTCTAAGGTCCAGCAAACACCAGTTGGGTTATGGAAATCTGGTACAGCGTAGAACATCTTAGGTGACTGTTCAGCGAAGCTCTTCTCAAGTGCATGTAAATCAGGACCCGCTTCCGTCTGAGGTACGGTGACAATATCCGCCTGAACCAAACCAAACACCTGCATCGCACCAAGGTAGCTAGGTGCTTCCATGACCACTTTGTCACCTGGGTTTACATAAGCACGAGCGATCAAATCTAGCCCTTGCTGCGATCCTGTGCACGCCATTACTGAGTGCGTCTCTGGCAACTCAAAATACTCTGTTAGGAACTCTAAAAGTGGTGCGTAACCTGCGGTTGCTCCGTATTGGAAAACTTCCGGCATTGATGAAAGGCTTTCTAGTGTCGGCTTCATTAGTTCAATTGGAAATGTACTTTCATCTGGCAAACCACCCGCTAGCGAGATGACATTTTTATCTGATGCAGCAGCGAGAATTTCACGAATATAAGACGACGAGATTTGTTGCAGGGAGCGAGCGATTTCCATAACAGTTCCTGAGTGTAATTTTAGAATTTTTATCGTCGAAAAGACGTTAATGAAGTGTATAACTCATTGATGAAAATAGGATGTCCGTTTATGCTGTTAAACATGTCCATTTATGCTATTTTCCTGATGAGCAAGCAGCACCTTTTTCGAATCAATGATGTGCTTTACCACATTCATAAAAACATCAGTCAATCATTACATGCCAAGGAATTAGCCGACATCGCTGCCTATTCTGAGCAGCATTTTCATCGCGTATTTAAACAAGTGGTCGGGGAATCTGTCCATCAATATATTCGTCGTACTCGTATGGAGTATGCTGCCAATCAGTTAATGTTTGACCCTCACTCATCGGTATTGGATATCGCCAACAAATGTGGCTTTCATTCTGTCTCTTCCTTCAGCCGCGCATTTAAATCCACTTTCAGTGTCTCACCAGGAGAATGGCAAAAGCACGAGCAACAAAATATCGATAAGCCCTACCTTAAAGATCCTGAAATCGCCGCAGGCTATCATCGCGTCGCAAAGAAAACTCTTCCCGAGCCTAAAATCACCGAAATCTCCGATCGCCTCGCTGCCTATGTTCGCCATGTGGGTTACAGCCGAACAGTAAAAAATGCTTGGCGAGTCTTAAATGCATGGGCAAGCAGCGAGGGACGTGACACATCACATCAATACGGTTTGCATCATTCAAACCCAGCGTTGGTTGAACTGGATAACTGTCGCTACGTAGCGTGTATCGAGATAGACAAACCGATCAAAGTGCGCGGCTTAGTTAATCAGTTGATCATTCCCGGTGGACTGCACGCGGTATTTCGCCTGACCGGCGTCTATGGAGAGTTGCTACCTCAAATCAGCAAAGTACATGAACAGTGGCTGCCTGACTCGGGCTTCAAGCTAGGTTCAACACCTGCCTATGTCCATTATCACAGAAACCATTTTCTGCATGAGGATGAGCAATTTGAACTGGATTTCTATCTTCCCATTAGCTTTTATTAACCTCCCTCAATATGGCGTTACACATTGATGATGAGGAGAGTAGCCAACGCATAGAGATAGTATTAAGGCAGATGTAGTAACATACACCTGCCTTAATTAAAGCAACGAGTCCAGATCGAGTTAGTTTTATCGACCTTTAAGAGAAAGGTTTCGACAGACTCAAAATCGATACGGACTCATTTTGAAACTAACTAGTTTATTTACTGTCTCGGGTTTCTTCCCGAACAAATTTCACTTTCAAAGTCGCTACGATAAGGGTTGATATCAAGACCGCCTCGTCGCGTGTATCTCGCAAAAACTGTCAGCTTTTCAGGGGCACAGCATCGTTTGATATCAGAATAGATGCGCTCAACGCATTGCTCGTGAAACTCATTATGTTCACGAAATGAGATTAGATATTTCAGAAGGCTCTCATGATTGATTTTAGCTCCCGTATAACGGATGTATACGCTTCCCCAATCTGGCTGATTCGTCACCAAACAGTTCGATTTCAAAAGGTGGGAACATAAAGATTCAGAGACATACTCATCCACTGTGCTTCCGCATAGCGCATCCGCATCATACTCAAACGAGTCAACAGTGATATCCAAACCATCAATGCAATCAAATTGCTTATTTATTGAGGTTTGTTGCGGTTCATCTACATCCATAAATGACACCGTCACTTTAGCACCAGCAGCATTAGTTAAGTCGGACTGCATTTTTTCAATAACAATATCTTTCGACTCAAAACGTGTTTGATTGAAGCTATTTAAATACAATTTGAATGACTTCGATTCAATCAAGTTGTTGGACGTATGAGGAATAATAAACTCCGCGATTGCGACGATCGGTTTACCTTTATTGTTCAACCACGAAACTTCAAAAGCCGTCCACAAGTCATACCCAGCATGAGTAGCGACCTTAAGGTCTTTAATCTCATCTCTGCCTTTTTGTCTTGGGATAGGGTCGAGTAACTCAGGTTGATACTGAGAGATATACTCGCTTTTTTTACCTAGGTTCTTATCATAGGTTGTCATTATTATTTAATTCCTTGACGTTGATTAAGCGGGAAAACAATTTCCTTGCGAAATAAATTGGCGCGACACTGAACAGTGCATATAAGATCTTAATAGTAACCTGGCTGAGAAACATAACGAAAAGTACGTCATTGGGTAGTACATTAAAGAATGCAATACTAATAAATAGTGCGCTATCTACAACGGATGCGATACTGGTACTTGCTATGACTCGAATGGCAAGCCATCGAGATTGAGTGGCGATCTTTATCTTGTTCAGGACGTAAGCATTGATGTTCTCAGAAATAAAGTAAGAACTTAAAGAAGCTAAGAACACTGAGGTCATACTCGTAACAAGCGAAGTATACTGCTCATCCATGGCTTGCCATGGACCTATGCTAGGAATGGTGGTAGATAAATAGAGAAGAACGAGTATCCCAGCATTGACCACTGTCGATTGTATGATGGCTTTTCTGGCGAGCTTTAAACCAAAGTATTCGTTTAATATATCAACAAATATAAATGAAATTGGGTAAAGAAATATTGCGGCAGGTACAATTAAGCCTGTGTTGAATATTTCTACAGGTTTAATTCCGGTAATGTTTGACAATGTAAAAAGAGAACACAGACACAGTACAAGAAAAGAGTAGCTCATCCAATAACTTTCATGTCTGTCCTCTAGCTCGTATGCTCCTTCAAAGCTCGATTTTGAATAAACTTTCTTACATACTTCAACTAATTCATTTCGATTTAGATCATCAGCGACTTCACTGGAAATAAGATCTTTAGCGGGCATATTCACGACCTTTCCAGTTCCCCGAATCATCACGCTAGCCATCATTTCAGGGGCACCATTAAAGCCAATCAATTTATATTTTTTATTAAACACAAAAACGTTCCTCGAGTATTACTCCAAAAAGAAAATCGCCTTCTAAGAGAGAAGAGTTAGGGGGAAGAGAATGCAATGCACCACCGCGAACAATGAGCTTACTCAGCTCTTTTTCATTGTGATTCGAACGATCAATAATCAGTAGATTGCCCTTGGTAAAATAATTAGACAAAACCTGACCCACTCTAATCGCTACGATGTTACTCCCTTCAGAAAAGTGGTAGGTAAGGGGATAATCAGTGACTAGGTCGCCGATGTAATATTCACTTTTCTGGATGAACTCCATTTCACTTAGAATCGGAACAGCAATTGGGTTCTTGTTTCCGCATACCGACACGACAGGTGTTTCAGATAGAAGATCTTCTAGGGATTCATTTTGAATGATATGACAGGTTGTTCCAAAGAAGTTAGCAATTCGTTCAACCGTCGAGGTCTGTACTCTTTCAACCTTGCCATCGAGTATTTTATAGATAGTCGAACGCGTAACACCAGTTTTGCGACTTAATGACGCCTTAGTTTCTTTACTCTTATTTAGGCCAAACTGTATGTTGTCTCTGAGTATGTCCAGTTGCTCACTGTTGTTCTTCATTGATGTGCCTTTTGGTCATAAAGCGAGGCCCAACCTCTCCAAAAAACAAATGATATCAGTATCATATAAAAAAACAATTAAATATACACATACATTCATAATGTGTACACTAAAGTGTATCTTTTACTGTTGGTAAATAATCATGAATACAGAAAGCCTAGAATCTCGCCTTCAAGAGATAACATATTGGTGCCGATTGATTCACACGGAACCGGAGAAAAAAGAAGCAATAGGCTACCTCTACGTTCACACTCAGCTACTATTGGATGAACTTAAAAATAATAAATACTCCGAGCAAAAAAATGAGGTTTTAGAATAAACCGTGCCTAACACACTACCTTGCCAAACCTTTACCAACGATTGACACCTATCATTACGTTCTAAAACAAAAGGCTTTCCACATAGGAAAGCCTTGTTCATATCAGTCGTAGTGACCGTAGCGACGTTATTTGATTATTTGACTAAAAGAAGTCGCCCTGTCAGAGCTGGAACAGAAACCGCACCGGATGTTGCCTGAACATTAATCAGCTCACCACTCATCAAGTCTTCAAATTCGTCTGTCGATTTGACTCTTGTTAAATCGACATTGAGTGTTTGTTCCGATGTTGATGTGTTCAGCACATAGATGATCTGCTCATCACCATTCACTTTCAGGTCAGCATACAGGTTGTCATCCAACCATAAGTTGCGTCGTTCACCCGCGTAAAGGGCCGGATGTTCACTACGAACCTGCATAATTTGAGTCAGATAGTTTTTCACATCTTGTTGCTCAACAGTCAACGTCACCCCAGTCACACCTTGCACTTTCGCGCTTGAGCGAGCGACATGATCATCACACACCCCCTGAGAAGCACAATCTAATGTGACCTTGTTCGAGAAGTTAGCGACTTCGTCACCAATCTCTTCACCGTAGTAAAGTGTGATTGGTCCAGAGTAAGCAGCTAGAAAGCTAAACGCGGCTTTGTGTCGCTTGACTGCTTCACCAAGATTGCCACGCTGAATCAGGTCACCGAAGCGCACCAAGTCATGGTTACCAAGCATTAAGTTTGGCATCGCATGGTAAGGCGATTTGGCGCGGCTGTTCCACTCTGCATCCAAAACACGGGCATTGTTGCTCGCCCCTGATTCTTCAACCGCCAGAGCTTGAACTAAGCCGTAACGCAACGGGAAGTTGAACGCCGACGAAAGGCCCGGTTGTGAGTCACTGCCATAGGTTGTTGCCGTAATCTCATCTGCACCTTTCCAGACTTCACCGACCATGTAGCCCAGTGTTCCCCATTGCTTACCAGCATTCTTATTGTCCAGTGAGGCTTGCTCTACTGCAGCTCGAATGTTGCGCCATGCCTCAAGTGGAAGCTGATAAGATTGGTCGAGACGCCAGCCGTCAATACCAAACTCTTTCACCCAATAAGTTGCCACCTCTGTGAAGAAGGCTTCACTCGCTGCATCTGGGTAATTCACATACATACCCGGGTAACCCTCTTCCCCTCTCAGGCTTGGTAGCTTACCCGTTGGGGAAGGTTTCACACCAGTAAGGTTAGTATGACCGAACACCCCATCTAAAAGCACGTATAGACCTTTAGCGTGAGCAGCATCAACCAGTTCTTTCAGCTTCTCATTCGTGCCAAATTTAGGATCGACATTGAAGTAGTCACAAGCAAAATAGCCTGTGGCGTCAAGGCGATCATCACCAGCCTGGCCCGCACAAGAATCAAACACAGGTGTTAACCACAACGCATTCACGTTTAAGCTTGCAATGTAATCAAGACTGTCAATGACACCCTGAAGGTCTCCATTGTGGTGCGAATTGCCGTAGCCCACACCATAGTTATGGTCTGGGTCTCCATCGACAAATGACTCCACCATCACCTGATAGATCCTCAGATCACAAGCTTTGCTGTCATCCTGATAGCAGGCATAGTCAAGATTTGTATCTACGACAGATACTACCAACGCGGATTGGTCTGAAGCGTCTAACGTAAACTTGTATACGCCTTGCTCGGTCACTGTCACCTTGATATTGCCATTACCTGCATCCTCAAGTGTTACTGAACCGTTGCCAGTTGAGAAGCCACCAAAACCAAGATTGATCGTACTCCAGTCAGAAGAAGCCAGTTTGAACTCATACTCTCCCGGAGTGACGTAGCCTTCAAAGGCGTACACACCGTCACCCTGATAGGCCATTTCATCACTGGTACTCCAGCCATTCATTGAGCCACGAACGTATACTTTGGTAGAACCGTAAGGCGCAACATCAACTGGCTTACTATCAATATTCAGCCCTTCTCCTTGCGCACCATTTTGCGTCTGGACAAAGACAGCCGCAGTTAATGGTGGAATAGTGAAAGCGCCGTCTTCAAACTTCGCCTGCTTAACGACTGAATCAGACGAGGCTTTCAACACCGGATGCAACTCAAAGCTTTGTGCTCCAGAAATCTGAATGGTTTGTGCTGAAGTATTGGCATTAATCGCAGCAACAATTGAGTCGAAATTGCTATCAAGGTCTGCGCCTGCACTCACCCCATCATTCACCGACATCACAATCATGCCCGGTAATGTCAACGGCCCAGTATTATGGAAACGCACACGCTTCAAGACTTGCTCTTCACTCACTAAACGAAGCAATGGCGTGCCGGAACGAATCTTCAGCAGTTCCTTGAAGACCTTGTCTGTCCAAGCAATATGCTCCGGAGTTGCCACGGTATTCGGGTTGCTAATGATTGATTGGATAGCACTCCAGTTAGCCTGATCTTTGTCAGCACGTGGCAGGCCAATATTCCAGTTATTCGTCTGCTTGCTGAAGTCGACTTTGTTGTACCAGTCACCACTGTCGTAGCTATCGCGTTCCATGGATTTAGAGCGTAGTAATTCAGACCCCATGTGCAAGAATGGTACACCTTGTCCGAGCATTACCGTTGATAGGCCTACGATCTGCATACGTGCACGGTCTGCTGGCGTAGCGCTGGCATCGGCTTTGTACTGGTTGAAATCCCACAACGTTTGGTTGTCATGCTTTGAAACGTAGTTAATGGATTCTTGAGGATCGAGCGTATAAGCCGCACCCTGCCCTCCGTACTGGAAGTCACGTCCGTACACAGTGGCACCGCTATACGTTTCTAACGGGTAGTTTTGCAGATTGCCTGTCATACCGTAACGGATAAGATCCATCTTCGATTTCAGATCATCATTGAATCGACTGCCCGCATTAGCAAAACCCGGATTTTCAAGCAAGGCATCACCACTATCGAATGGACCACCACCGCGTACGCCATCACGTAGACGATCGTTGTAAGTCCCTATGCCTGTACCCGCCATCGGCCATTGGGTTGCGTTTTCACCACGTTGGCCATCAGCAACTTCACCGAAGTTCCAACCTTCACCATAGAACCAAGTATCTTCATCTACTAGCTTGGTTTTCTCATACACGTGCAGCATGCTCGACTTCATCAGGTGTCCCATCAAATCGAAGCGGAAGCCATCGATCTTATAGTCCTGAGCCCACATCACTACACTGTCTGCCACCAGTTTCTCGAACATGCGGTTCTCAGACGCAGTGTTATCACAACAGGTTGAGTTCTCGACAGCACCTGTGATCGGGTTCAGACGATGGTAGTAGCCCGGTACAGTTTTATCGAGCACAGATTTGTCATACAAACCTGACGAGTAGGTGTGGTTGTAGACAACATCCTGTACCACTCTGAAGCCCATATCATGAAGCTTCTGCACCATCTGACGGTACTCACGAATACGCGAAATGCCATCGGTTGCAACAGCGTAGCTGCCTTCTGGTGCGTTGTAGTGGAATGGGTCATAACCCCAGTTGAATCCATCCAATGGACGAACATCTGCGAGCAATGCCTGCGCCGCGCCGCTGTTAGGGTCCGTTTGTTCTAGCAAAGACAGAATGGTTGCACCGCGTGAAGTACCATCGCTACACAATTTGGCATTAGGATTAATACCGCAAAGTTTTTCTACGGTATCGGTCAGATTCACCGTCTTCGCCGGATCTTCAGGGATGGAAGCCAAATCGTAAGTCGGTAGAAGATGGATCGTTGTCAGGCCAGCTTCTTTTAACGATTTCAACTGCTTAACACTGTCACGCTCATCTTCTAAGAAGGCCAGATACTTACCGTTGTTCGCTTTCGTACCCTGTGTGTCGCTGACACTAAAGTCACGTACATGGAGCTCGTAGATGATATGATCTTCCGGATTTTCCAGCTCTGGAATAGATTGACTATCCCAACCTGCTGGCTTGGTTTCATCATCAGTGAGATCAACCAGTTGAGAGTGCAAACTGGACGTACTCAGAGAGAGAGAATATGGGTCAGTGGTCATCATCCATTCAACGTGGTCGGTTTTCGGATGATACGCTTTCACGCGGTAACGATAGAACACATTCTTTAGTGATGCATCGCCTTGGTAACGCCAGATGCCAGTTGCAGAATCGAGAGTCAAACTGAATGGCGACTGGGCAATTAGTGCTTTATCCTGATCGTACAAATACAGTTCAACATCCTGAGCTGTTGGCGCCCAAAGTGCAAAGTTCGCACTATCGCCTTCAATCCAGCTACCCAATTTAGCTTCATCCGCATCATTTGGCCCTGCGGTGTAAAGCGTGTCAACAACGCCCGGAATCTGGACACGAGTTGCGACCAGCGGCTTGCCTTCATCATCGAGTGCCACTGCAATTAGCTGTGTTTTCAACAGCGCTTTAGCCGTCTCAGTATCAACATCCAGATAGAAACCGACACGATCTTTCAGGTGTGGGAAGTCAGGATTATCAACGTTGCCAGCAAATGAAATGTCGTACTTGATAAACTGTTCTGGCTGGTTGATATCACCATTACCCGCAGCACGACTCCAGATTTGGTAACTAGCTGCTTCACTATGATCAAACCAAGCAATGGAATTCACATCGAGCCAGTGAGCTGCTGCACCGTCAAGTTTCACTACAACTTGCTCATCTGGTGAGTACTTAACGACTGAGCTTCCGTGTGTCGTATAAAGTGTATTGCCTTTAGCAAATTCAGCCTTCAGATCATCACCGCCCAGCGCTTTTTCATCACCTTTGTGCACGATGAAATTCATACATGCACCGTGATCGGATTTCAGTGGGACAACATACTTAGCACCATATTGCGGGTCGATTTCTCCCCAGGCGTATGGGTTACCCCAATCTACGCCGTTTAAGGCGTCAGCCGACACTGCGTCACAAGATGCGTTATTCCACAGATGAAGCCCCCAGTCCGCGTAATTACCATCATCTCGTTTGTAGTAAATGACCGATTCAGAATAAACAGGGGCAGGCTCAGATGAACTGTTATCTGGGCTGGTTGGGTTTGGATCAATGCTGTCTGGGATCCCATCTCCATCATCGTCGCTAGAGGCAAAGTCACCTAGCCCGTCGCCATTGGTGTCTTTACTTTCAAATCGATCTTCCGGGAACGCGTCCACGCCATTATCGGCACCATCCCCATCAATATCACTGTCTTCGCTGTCAGTGATGCCATCACCATCACGATCGGCAGGTTGACTGGATGCCGAGTAAGGGTCGGTGCCTAAACGAGTTTCTTCTTCATTACTCCAACCGTCACCGTCGATATCCGAATCATGCGCATCTGGCATTTTGTCGCCATCAAGATCGGCGGGGAAGCTCGCCGATGAGTAAGGGTCGCTAGCGAGTTCTAACTCGACAACATCGCTGAAACCATCATTATCATCGTCCGTATCCGCATGATCGCCAATTCCGTCATTATCGGCATCTGCCGACTCTTTAATATCGGTTGGGAACAGATCAATCGCATCGGCTACGCCGTCACCATCGCTATCTTGCGCGATAACCGGTACACCTTGCTCATCCAGCATTAACGTCTTATTAAGCAGTTCATTACGACTACGTTTAAGCTCTTTTCCTAATGCTTTACTGCCCAGCTCCAACGTATCCGCTAGCGCTTCTATATCCTGGTCTTCAATGGTGTCTGGCAGTAATTGCGTTAACGCCTTCGCGCTTCTTGCGACGACCACTTCTTGCTGATCAATATAATCGCTTTCAATATCTAGGTGTGGCTGTTTGAGTTGTCGACGCAGTTTACGCAGTGCTTTACGTTCGCTGACACCTTGCTGCATTTGCGTAGCAATGTAAGTCGAGAATGGCGTCACCAGAGAGTAATGACTCGGTGCCATCAAGGTATAGTCTCTTGTCACAGTGACACCCGGTATATCGGCGTCAATTGATACACCTCGCTGGGTTTTAGCGACAAGATAAACGTCTTCGTCTTCGATGTTCAGACCTTCAAGGTCAATGGCAGCATATCCGTCTTTATCAGTGACGGCTGACGGCTCATAACGGTCTTGTCGACCATTTCCGTTGACGTCCAGCCAGACAGATGCCTTTTCGATGTAGCCATCCATCACATTGACTTCTAGCGGGTCATTACAACCTGCCAAAAGCCCAAGTGACGCCATAGCTAGGCTCAGTTTTGTTAGCTTGATGTTCATTTTTATTTCCATTTATATTCACGTTCCACGAGCGATAAACTTTTCTGTTTGGTTAAATCGCTTCAAGCTAACGTTATATTTTTAAAACAGTTAATTTCCTCATCCTATAAAACTGATTGGGTAGGCGTAGAAGAAGGGGAGGAGAAAATAATTTAGAATCGGGCTCACAGTTACAGCCGATAAAAAGATCGAAAAATTACTCAGAATAAGTGCAATCAGTGAGAAATCTGACACTTTGTAGTGACGGTATCAAAGGTAACTGTAGGATTACAACAAGCCGATTCAATGTTGAGAAATAGGATCTTTCACACAAACTCCACCCTGCTCACCAAGAATAAGTCGAGTTTATGTGAACATAGCTCACGAATAACAAAGTGACTCCCTTACGAGCCGCTCTCATTTGATGTGATGTTTATTGATTGGCAAGTAAGATTTTTCGCAACATACTGGCGAGCTGTTCTTTTTCTTGTTCATCAAACATGTTCAACATTCCGTTCATATTTGATAAGTGCGACGCCAAGGCATCATCGACTAATTGAGCACCCTGTTCGGTAAGCGCTACTTTACAACTACGTCTGTCATCGCCGCTTGCTAATCGCTCAACCAAGCCTCGTTGGACCAACTTTTCAATCCGAGTGCTCATAGCGCCTGAGGAAATCATCAGGGTTTTGTACATTTCAGTCGGGGTCAGCGGTTGCTGATTTCGCAGTAATGTCGCAAGAATATCAAACTCCAACATACTCAGTTGATGCTGCTTAAACACATGTTCCAATTGACTGTGCCAGAGCCCATGAACACGCATCAGTCTACCGACAATTCCCATGTCAGAACAATCCAACTCAGGCTTCACATCGCCCCACTGCTTCAAGATGTGGTCGACAGGATCTTGCATATCTCATCTCTCTACTAATTTATCTTTCCAAAAAGATACTTGATAAAAAGACAAATCACCATTACTTTATAAAAAGTATCTTTTTTGAAAGATACTTGATAAAAAGACAAAGGCGCGAATGGAGGCACACATGAGGCGTACTCAATTATTCATTACATTAGCGATGACGGCCCTCGCTCCAATTGTTTGGGGTAGCACTTACATCGTTACAACCGAACTGTTACCTAAAAACAGCCCTTTACTGGCCTCAATGCTACGTGCTTTGCCTGCCGGAATATTATTAGTGTTATTTTCTCGCACTGTTCCGAGGGGAAGTTGGTGGCCCAAATTGGCTCTACTTGGCTTGCTCAATATCGGGTTCTTCTTCTACTGCTTATTCTATGCCGCCACTTACTTACCCGGTGGAATGGCAGCATTGATCATGTCCATACAACCTATATTGGTCATGGGGCTGAGTGTGGTACTACTAAGAAACAAGCTAACAGCGATTCAGTTGATAGCCAGCGGTTTAGGGATAGGTGGCATCGCAATGCTCGTGGTCAATAACCCTGGCCAACTCAATACCTCGGGAGTTGTTATGGGGCTGCTCGGTACCGTTAGCATGGCACTAGGCGTAGTGTTAACAAAAAGGTGGGGGCGACCTGAAAATATGTCCTTACTGAGCTTCACTGGATGGCAATTGTTGTTTGGCGGGCTGATGCTACTCCCTGTCGCCATCAGTGCCGAGGGGCTCCCCCAACAAATTACACTTACAAATGTTATCGGTTACAGCTATTTAGCGATTGTTGGCGCCATGCTCGCCTACTCACTTTGGTTCCGTGGTATTGAAAAGCTCAGTACAGTTTCGGTCTCATTCCTTGGTTTTCTCAGTAGCGTTTCAGCTGTGACGCTCGGCTACCTATTTCTCGACCAAACACTGACTTGGCTACAGCTTATCGGAGCGTTAAGCGTATTAATTTCGATTCTACTGGCTACATCTTCACCATCACATTCAACAGAAAAAACCAATACTTCATTTAATCGAGAGGAACTCGCATGAAACTTACTATTGTCTCAGGCAGCCAACGTGCTGATTCGCAAAGCTTACAAGTTGCCCACTATCTATCAACACTCGCGAACTCGGAGTTTGCAGAAATAGACATTCTTGATCTTCACCAATTGAATTTACCCCTCTGGAATGAAGGAGTATGGAGCGGTAGTGAAGAATGGGCACCTTGGAGAGAACTTGCACAACAGCTACGCAGCAGTGATGCCTTTATCTTCATTACTCCTGAATGGCATGGTATGGCAACGCCCGCTTTAAAAAACTTCTTGATGCTCTCCACAGCTCAAGAGATGGCACATAAACCTGCTTTAGCCGTCAGTGTGTCAGCCAGTGTGAATGGTGTCTATCCCATCAGTGAACTACGCTTAACTGGCAGTAAAAACAATCATGTATGCTTTCTTCCAGATCACTTGATCTTCCGAAATGTTGAAAGCCTCCTCAACAAGGATGGAAGCGTCAATGATGAAAGCTTTCAAATGCGGAGCGAATATACAATCAAACTATTGTCTGCATATGCGCATGCATTGAAACCAATCCATCGCGATATGCTAGAGGCAGGAAAGCCGTTTTTATACGGAATGTAAAAAGGGTGAGCAAGCTTGAGCACGTGTATCCGTGCTCAAGAATCTAAGCTAAGCATCAGCCTTTAACATTCGGCTGATAATGATATTTTTCGATATTTTCACCAGTGATCACCTGAATTTCAAAAGGTTTACTGGTATCTAAGCCTTTGGTAGCAAGTTTTGAATCGTTACGCCACAGGCGTGAGGGGTAGTCCATATTCGGTACGTCACCAACAGCATCAAAGACACCTCGCTGTATGACTTTTCCATCCTGAACTAGCATGACTTTATATAAGTCTCGACTAACTGAATTAATGGTGTCACCGTAAACTCGGACAATAAATGCACCATTTGAATAGAGAGAATTTAATAGTTGCGCTTGCTGCTCACTATTCTCTTGCGGGCGCAGAATACTTTTCGCCTTTTGGTTATTAACCCCTTTCGATTGTTCACGGGAAATATACTCAACAGATGTCACTATAGATTGAGACTGATCGAGCGCCATATTATAAGTAGTATTATTGACATCTATCTCAAACTGTTTATTCAGGCCATACGCATCCTGTTGTACTGAAGCGCCCGTGCTCTGACAACCCGCTAGTGCGACTAATACTAAAGCACCAACCATAGAGCTTCTAAACATTATTACTCCAACAACTGACAATATAGTTATAAAACGCGATGATTATACATATTAACAACTTATATAAAAGTCACTTATGGAAGCAATTTAATACTTATTAACTAATTAGTTGACATGGTGAATAAAACTTAGGCGTTATTCTGAGAGATGTATTAATAATATCATTGAATTCTATAAATCCGTTTCAGATTTCAAAGCTAACCAAGAAGAAGGATCCCCTTCTAACGTCAGTGGGTGTAATGGTAAACCGGGCTTTGCATAGCTCAGTCTATACAGCCTTTGTGTTACATGGTAACTATCTAGCCCAGATATCGTGACCGACTCCATCGATTCGATGTCGACGTATCCATCTGGTTGGATAAACTGATCCGGTATCAGGATTTCCTCAACTTCTCCAATAATTAAGCACGTATTGTTTGCAGTGATATCAATATATTCACTGAGCTTTAAACCGATTTTTAAGTTGCTCTCCAACACATATGGAGCGGGAAAATATTCAGAAAAGTACGGTGTTAAACCTGTCTCATCAAACTCTGACTGCGTCCTTGAGTACCGTGCTGATGTTTGATGTGCTGCTCTTGCAATGTCTGATCCCACCGAGTTGATAGAGAAAAAACCAGATTGCAAGACGTTCTCAAGAGTGTGCCTATCAACGGTATTTGGCCTACTGACAAAACCAAGTAGAGGAGGCGAAGAACCAATATGGACAACCGAACTAACAATCGCAATATTGTTGTTGCCCTGTTCATCTTGGGTTCCAATCAAATTAGCGCTTTTAAAGCCAGATAAACTGTTTATTAGCCTAGCTCTCTTTCGTTCATCCATGGCTGAGAGTTGAGACTTGGTAAAATTTTTATCTTTCATTATTTATCATTTGAATCCTCTACGGCATCAGTTAATAGCACATAGTTAAGCCGCTAAATAGGAAAGAAGCAGAAACAATATCGCAGTCACTACCAAGGTTGGCTTCAACATAATGTACTCTCCAAAATTCATAATTCGAACTCTTTCTACGGCTCACGTATTCCATCAGATCAACGGTCCCTTACACACGCGTGTTTGCGGCTGCATTGAACGGAGAATGTACTGTGAACCATAGGTCACGTTAGCGAGATGAGGTTAATCTTTTTCACCGTATTCTTCGTATCAAAAGCTGGTACGAACAATCGATATAACCCCATCAATTAATTAGACACAAATGGTGAGCGCAGTGAAAATAAGTTTGAGTAAGCTAGAAAAGTTCTTCTTTATTCATAAGTTGATTATTCACTCTCTGGATTTGTCGTTGTATCAGGCATCTGTTGTGATAGATGAGGAAGAATATTATGTAGCGGATGAGCAGGGGCAAATACTGAAAGCCTTATCAGTGGTTGAAATGCAAAAGAAATGTTCAAAGTTAAATGTCACTAAGCAATTCTTGCGGCATACCAGTGCCTACGACGAGATGGTAGGTAACCCAGTAAGTAACTTCACTAATGCTCTAGAAATTCTATTAATCGATAACAAATACTATTGAAGAGCTGCATACAACCAGTCTGGAAGAATGAAACTGGCAGAGACAGTAATGATGGCAAACAGCAGCAAACCGTAATGGCTAATGTTAGGCGTTGCAAAAAGATGCTTTTGATTTTGAATAAAGGTGATTTGTTCGGAAGAATTTCGTCCCCAAAAGCGGCTCGCAACAATACCAAACGCTAGAAAAACTACAGTGCCTATTGGTGCAAACCAAGGCCAAGCCACCTCTGCATACCTCGCTGCAAACACGGCAAATACACTGACAATACTGCCTACAATCACCCCTATCTCGTTCGATTTAGACCAAAACAAACCAAGCACAAAAGAGCCTAGTCGAATGCCGACAAAAATGGACGTAAGGCTGGCAATAGTTTTCAACACAGACTCATTGGATACTGCCAGTAACGCAGGCACAACGACCATCGCCGCAGCAAGAAGGCTCGTCTTACGGGCAACTGACTGGTAGTGCTGAGCTGCTGCGTCACGTTTAATAAAACGTTTATAGATATCGAATGTCGCCACTGTTGCCATCGAGTTGTAAGTAGAGTCCAACGTCGACATCGCAGCGGCAGCCAATGCTGAAATAATCAAACCTACGACGACTGGATTTGTATGGTTAAAAACGAAATCTAGAATCACTTCATTACTATTATCAAAGTTTTGATCTTGATAAAACACACTGAGCAATACGCCGATCAAGGCAAAAAAGAGGTAAATGAAAAAGGCGCCATACCCACACAGCAACATCGACTTCTGCGCAGTATGTTCATTTTTGGTTGCCAATGTTCTTTGAATAATGAGCTGATTGGTGCCATAAACACTTAAATGTAGAAAGCTCACAGCAACTACCCCAGCCCATAGCGTCGTATCAACACCCAAATCAAAGTCTGCATTAATAATATTGAGGTGC